>JAHDXY010000148.1:2600-10360 GCA_023384005.1 Burkholderiaceae bacterium
AACTGCTCGCTCGCGAACGGTGCGCAGGCCTGCCACATGCGCGTGGCGATCACGCCGCGCAGCGCGCACCGCCCCGCCACCGGCGCGCGCAGCGCGGCGAGTTCGCCGACCAGCTCGGGCAGCACCTGCTGGAACCGGGCCCAGGCCGAATCGAGCGCCTCGCCGATCGCGACCGGGTCGCCGTCGGCGCCGATCACGAGGTCGATCGGCCCGTGCTGGAAGTGCCAGCGCCCGGGCGCCAGCGTGGCGCGGGTCGCGCTCAAAGCGCCGATCCGCCGCGTGGCGCGTCGAAATCGGCCGGCCAGCGGTTCGCCGGATCCCAGGGCTCGGTGCGATGGCGCGCGGCGCGCAGCGCGTCCTGCAGCGAGACGACGCGTCCGACGTGTCCGCCGAGCGCGCGGTAGTCGGACGCGCGCATCGTGAACTCGATCGGCGCGACGATCGCCGGCGTGGGCACCCAGCCGAAGCTCGCGCGCGGCATGCGCATCACGTCGACCATCACGGTGATCCCGCCGCCGGGCCAGACATAGGCCGGTGCCCCGCCGCAACTGACGTTGACCAGGAGATCCTTGATCGAGCGCGTCAGCCGCACCGGATTCTCGGTCACCCCGGCGCGCAGGCTGCCGCCCGCGCCGGCGACGAACATCACCGAACTGAGCGAAGGCTCGCAGTTCTCGCCGATCCGATCGACCACCGCGCGCACAGCGGCCGGCATCGGCGCGCGCACCGGCACCAGCACGTCATCGAGCACGAAGTACTCGGCGTCGTCGCCGGTGGTCGAGACCATGAGAAGGCGCAGTCCCGGGCGCGCGAGCTTCGCGTCCCATGCCTCGATGATCGCGAGCGGATCGGTGATGTCGGTGCCGCCCCACCCGGTGCCCGGCTGCGCAACCTGGAAGTAGCGCCCGGGCGTGGACTTGCGCCCGCGCATCCTGATCCCGGAGGGCCCCATGCCCAGGCACTTTCCCGCCTGGTGCTCGGTGAGCACGCCGGTGATGTGGTCGTCGACCACGACCACCTCGTCGACCTCCCCGTACCACTGCTGCGCGAAGATTCCGATCGTCGCCGAACCGCAACCCACGCGCATGCGCTGCTCGGGCTCGCCGTTGACGATCGGCGCGGCGCCGGCGAGAACCTCGACCTTCGCCCCGCCCTCGATCTCGAGCTCGACCGGCTCGCGGTTGCCCAGCGCCATCATCAGCTCGCAACTGATCCGGCCCTCGCGCTTGCTCGCGCCGGTGAGGTGGTGCACGCCGCCCAGCGAGAGGAACTGCGAGCCGTATTCCTGTGTCGTCACGTGCCCGACCGTCTCTCCCTTGTGCCGCACCAGTGCGCGTTCCGGGCCGAGCCAGCGGTCGGTGTCGATCTTCACGCGGAAACTGCAGTAGCTGAAGATCCCCTCGGTCACCACCGTGACCGTGTCGACGCCGTCGATCGCGCTCGACACGATGAACGGCGCCGGCTTGTAGTCCGGATAGGTGGTGCCGGCGCCGACGCCGGTCACGAAGACCTCGGCGCCCACCAGCTCGCCCCCGCCCCGGGGCTGGGTCGCGGCGAACGAAACCAGATCCGCACCCCCGGGCGCGGCGAGCGTGCGACGCAGAAGCAGCACCGGGTCGACGCGGGTGAGTTCGCCCGCGACGTTGGCGTAGCGGTCGCAGGCGCCGCTCCTTCCCTCGGTGATCTGGCACAGCACCGGGCAGGCGTTGCACTCGACCTTGGCCGCGCTCGCGCGATCGGTCGGCGTCGCGGCCGGCACTGGCTGGGGCGTCGCGTTGGCGACCTCGACCATATCGTTCGCGTGGCGCGTCGGCGTGTTCATGGAATCCTCGTTGCTCATTGCGTTGCGCCCTTGTTGCGATCGTGTTGGGCCGCGGCGCGCGCACGGATCGCCTCGCGCAAGCGATCGGGCGTTGCCGGCACCTGCGCGACACGCACACCGGTCGCGTCGTGAATCGCGTTCAGGATGGCCGGCGCGGTCGCGACCAGCGCCGGCTCGCCCACGCCCTTCGCGCCGTAGGGCCCGAGCGGCTCGGGGTCCTCGATCAGGTGCACGGTAATCGCCGGCATGTCGCCCGCGGTCGGAATCAGGTAGTCGTGCAGGTTGTCGGTGCGCCCGCTGCGGTACTCCTCCATCAGCGCGAAGCCCAGCCCCTGCGCGATGCCGCCGTGGATCTGGCCCTCTACCTGGGTCGGGTTGACCGCGCGCCCGACGTCGTGCGCGGCGTGGATCGAGAGCACGCGCACGGTGCCCAGGCCCAGATCGACCTCGACCTCGGCGAACTGCGCCGCGAACCCGTAGCTCGCGTAGGGCACCCCCTGGCCGTCGACGTCGAGCGCGACGGTGGGGGGATCGAAGGTGCCGAAGCCCAGCGCGACGTCGCCGCGATCGTCGGGCGCGAGCGTCGCGAGCTCGAGTTCGCGGCGCACGCCCGCCGCCTCGGCCACCAGCGTCGCGCCTTGCAGCCTCAGCCGCTCCGCGCCCTCCATCCCGAGCAGCGCGAGCAACTGCGCCCTGAGGTCCTCGCCGGCGAGGCGCGCTGCGTTGCCCGAAACGAAGGTCTGGCGCGACGCCGAGCTCTTGCCCGCGTCCAGTGTCAGGTCGGTGTCGGCCGTGACCTGGTCGATCAGCGCCACCGGCACGCCGAGCGCGTCGGCGACGATCTGCGGCATCACCGTGTAGGTTCCCTGGCCGATGTCGATCGCTCCGTTGTAGAGCATGAAGCGCCCGTTCGCGCGCAGGCCCACCGTCATCGAAGACGGGTTCGCGAGCACGGTATTTCCGATTCCGTACCACATGCACGCGACCCCGACGCCGCGGCGCAGCGCCTGGCGTTCGCGTCCGTGCGGATCGCAGCGCGCGGCGCGAAGATCGTCGCGCTCGCCCGACACTGGCGGGTTCGCGTTGAACTGGCGCACGCGCTCGCGCGCCTCGCGCCAGGCCGGGCGCAGCAGCCGCAGGCACTCCTGCAGTCCGACGCTGGCCTCGAGACGCTGGCCGGTGGCGGTCAGGTCGCCGCTGCGCAACGCGTTGCGATGCCGGAACTCGAGCGGGTCTTCGCCCAACTGCCCCGCGATCTCGTCGATCAGCGCCTCGCAGACCAGCGTCGATTGCGGCACGCCGAAGCCGCGGAACGCGCCCGAGATCGCGTTGTTTGTCAGCACCGCCCGGGTGAGCGCGCGCACGTTCGGGACGCGGTAGGGCCCGCAGGCGTGGATCGGGACGCGATTGGCGACCGTCGGACCCCAGGAGGCGTAGGCACCGGTGTTGAAGTCGCCGCTGAAGTCGTAGGCGAGCAGGCGCCCCTGCGCGTCGGCGGCGATCGCCGCCCGCATCGACGCCGGGTGGCGCTTGGTGGTCGAGACCATCGATTCGCGCCGTTCGTAGACGATGCGCGCCGCGAGGCCGAACTTGCGCGCCGCCGCCGCGAGCAGCGGCTGGATCGAGATGTCGAGCTTGCCGCCGAAGCCCCCGCCCACTGCCGAGGGCACGATCCGGACCCGCGTCGCGTCGATCTCGAACATCGAGGCGAGTTCGTCGCGATCGAGGTACGGCGTCTGGGTGCACGCGAACACGGTGAGCCGTTCGGCCCCGGCTTCGCCCTCCCATCGCGCCCATCCCGCCTCGGGTTCGATGTAGGCGTGCTCGACATAGGCGGTGCGCAGTTCGGTGCGCGCGCTGTACGTGGCGCTCCCGATCGCGGCGTCGACGTCGCCGCGGCGCACGCGCCCGCGACACAGGACGTTGTCGGGCCAGCGCTCGTGCACAGCGCCCGCGTGCGCAGCGAGCGACTGCTCCGGTTCGCGCAGCGCGTCGGTCTCGGTCCACGCGATCGGGACCTGCGTCGGGTCGATCGCCTCGAGCGCGTCGCGCGGGCCCGCCAGCACGACAACGGCCTCGCCGCGCATGCGCACGAAACCGTGCGCGATCGCCGGCTGGTCGCGCAGATCGGAAAAGATCGCGAAGCGGTTGTTCGGGATGTCGGCGGCGGTGACGACGCCGCGCAGGCCGTTGGCTCGCGCGAAGGCGTCGACGTCGCCCAACTCGAAGCGCGCGCTGTCGTATGGCGATCGAATGACCCGCAACCAGAGCGCCTGCGCCGGGGCCTCGTCGGCGCCGAAACGCTCGCTGCCGCCCACTTTCGCGGCCGCGTCGAAGCGCGCGAGCCGCGCGCCGACCGCCGCTCCGGCACGCGGCTCGACCTGCCCGATCGGCGCCTCGCCGGACGCGGCGATCACCGCCTCCACGATCTTCGTGTAGCCGGTGCACCTGCACAGCACGCCGCCGATGCCGTCGAGCACCTGCTCGCGGCTCGGGCGCGGATGGCGTCGCAGCGTATCGGCCGCCGCCATCAGCATGCCCGGCGTGCAGATGCCGCACTGGGCGGCGCCGTGCGCGACGAAGGACTGCTGCAGCCGCGACAAGTTCCCGCTCGCCGCGCCGGCACCGACGCCGGCGTCGAGCCGCGCGGCAGCGCCGATCGCGAGCCCCTCCACCGTGCGCACCTCGCGGCCCTCGCACTGCCCGATCGCGATCAGGCACGAGCAGACCTGCTCGCCGTCGAGCAGCACCGTGCAGGCGCCGCAGTCGCCCGCGTTGCAGCCCACTTTCGTTCCGGTCAGACCGAGCGCACCGCGCAGCGCCTCGGACAGTCGGGTCGCCGGCGGCAACGCGAGCGCCTGCGCCTCGCCGTTGACCGTCAGCGTGACGGGATCGGCCGCGACGGTTGTCTCTGGTGTCTTCATTGCGAGCAAACCTTCTTCAATGCGCGCCTGGCCAACTCGGCGACGGCGTCCCTGCGGTACCCCGCGGTTCCCCTGACGTCGTCGATCGGCGCGATCGGCGACAACGCGTCGCCGTCGACGATCGTCGCGAGTCTGGCGTTCAGCTCCGCCGCGCCCATCCCGAGCAGGCGCTGCTCGAGAACGGCGAGTCGCACCGCGGTCGGAGCGCAGGCGCCGACAGCGATCGCTACCCGCGCGACGTGTCCCTGCTCGTCGAGCGTAGCCGACGCGGCGACCATCGCGATCGAGATCACCAGATAGCGCCGGTGCCCGAGCTTGAGGAAAGTCGACCGCGTGCGCCGTGCATGTACCGGAGCCCGCACCGCGACCAGCAGCTCGTCCTCGCGCAGGTCGGTGCGGCGCACGCCGCGCACGAACTGCGCCAGCGGGATCGTTCGCGCGGCCCCGACGCGCGAGAGCTCGACCTCGGCATCGAGCGCGAGCAAGGCGACCGTGCCGTCGGCGGCTGGCGACGCGTTGCACAGGTTGCCCCCCACCGTGCCGCGGTTCTGGATCTGCACGCCGCCCACCTCGCGCGCGGCCAGCGCGAGCGCTTCGAACTGCGCCGGCAGGTTGGCGCGCAGCAAGTCCGACCAGGTCGCGAGCGCCCCGATCCGCAGCGTCTGCGCCGCGCCTGCGGACTCGACAGCGACCCCGCGCAGCGCGCCGAGCGCGCTGATGTCGAGCACCGCACCCGAGAGGGCCGAGCGCTCGGTGCCCGGGTAGAGGTCGGTGCCACCGGCGAGGACCGTCCAGCGCCTCTCGCGCAGGCACTGCAGTGCCTCGTCCAGGCCCTTCGCCCGCCGCCAGAGGCGGTTTGTCGTACCCGATTGCGACTGCACGCGAATCCCCTCCTGCCGGCGCGAGCGGCGCGGGCGCCCCCGGCACCCGCAGCTCCGCCCGCCGGGTCGGCTGCCATTTGGATTTTCCACTTCCATTAATGAAGTGGACGCTTCATAATTGTCTGCGAAGTTACTCCACGGTAGAATCCGCGTCAATCCACCATCACGACCACGCCATGACCCACATCGTTCTGGAATCCTGCATCCGTTGCAGGTATACCGACTGCGTCGACGTCTGTCCGGTCGACTGTTTCCGCGAAGGCCCGACGAGTGCATCGACTGCGCCGTGTGCATTCCCGAGTGCCCGGTCGAGGCGATCAAGGCCGAGGAAGACATCACCGAAGAGCAGAAACCGTACATCGCGCTCAACGCCGAACTCGCCAAGCTCTGGCCGAGCATCACGCGCACGAAGGAACCGCTTCCCGACGCGGAAGAATGGAAAGACGTGCCCGGCAAGCTCGCGCACCTCAAGCGCTGATGACCGACTCGCCGGCAGCGCGGTCCGACGCGTCGGGACTGCGGCTCGGCTTCGGGCTCGAGTTCGCCGATCTCTACCGGCGCGAAGGGCTCGCGCGGCTCGACGCCGCTTTCGTCGAGCGGCTCGTCGCCCGTACGCCCGAACTCGCCGCCCGCTACGCCGCGGCGCGCGCGACGCCCCCGCCCGACTACAAGGAAGAAGCCGCGCTGCTGCTCGAGGTGTCGCCGCAGGTCGACGCCTTCGTCGCCGAGTTGTTCGCGATCAGCGACGAACTGGCCGATCTGCGCGACCGCCACGACGAGCTCGAACCGCTCTTTCGGGTCAAGTGGAAGTTCGTCAAGCGCCAGGCGCTGCTCAAGGTGAGCGCGAACGACCTCGCCGGCTTCGATGCGCCGGCGGCGCGCGCGCGAATCGAAACCTGGCTCGGCGAGGATTTCGAGGAGCTCGCTTTCGCGCGTGCGGTGCTCGCGTGGCAGGACGACGAGACTGCAGCCGAGCGCGTCGACCTCGCGATGCGCTTCAGCGCGTGGGCGGTGCTCACGCCCGAGGGGCAGTTCGCCCACGGCAAGGGGGTCCTGTTCCGCCAACCCGGCAAGGTCGACCCTCAGTCGCTGCTCGCGCACGCGCACCACGACGACGCCGGCGGCGTTCGCAGCTTCACGATCGACCCGAAACACATCCGCCGGCGCGAGGGCTTCGCGCTCACCGACCGCGGAACCGACTTGCGCGGCGCGCTCGACGAGGCGAATTACTGCATCTGGTGCCACAACCAGGGCAAGGACTCCTGTTCGAAGGGGCTCACCGAAAAGCCCGACGCGCAGGGCAGGGCGGCGTTCAAGCGCACCGTGTTCGGCGTGAAGCTCGCGGGCTGTCCGCTCGAGGAGCGGATCTCCGAGTTCCAGTGGCTGAAGGCCAGGGGCTACGCGATCTCGGCGCTCGCGACAATCACGATCGACAACCCGACCGTCGCCGCCACCGGGCACCGGATCTGCAACGACTGCATGAAGTCGTGCATCTACCAGAAGCAGACCCCGGTCGACATCCCGCAGGCCGAGACGCGCACGCTCAAGGACGTGCTCGAACTGCCATGGGGCTTCGAGATCTACAGCCTGCTCACGCGCTGGAACCCGCTCAACCTTCGCCGCCCGCTGCCGGCCCCTGCCTCCGGGTACAAGGTGCTGGTCGCCGGAATGGGTCCGGCCGGTTTCACGCTGGCTCACCACCTGATGAACGACGGCCACGCTGTGGTCGGCATCGACGGGCTGAAGATCGAGCCGCTCGCGCCGCGCCTCTCGGGGGTGGACCGCCACGGTGCGCGCGTCGCCTTCGATCCGATCGAGGACATCGGCGAACTGTACGAGCCGCTCGAGGCGCGCACGATGGCCGGCTTCGGCGGCGTCGCCGAGTACGGGATCACGGTGCGCTGGAACAAGAACTTCCTCAAGCTGGTGAGGATGCTGCTCGAGCGGCGCGAATCGTTCCTGATGGCCGGGGGCGTTCGATTCGGCGGCACGCTCGGCGTCGACGACGCCTTCGCGCTCGGCTTCGACCACGTCGCGCTGGCGATGGGCGCGGGCCGCCCGACCACGCTCGACATCCCCAACGGGCTGGCGCGCGGCGTGCGCACCGCGAGCGACTTCCTGATGGCGCTGCAG
>JAHDXY010000149.1:0-6951 GCA_023384005.1 Burkholderiaceae bacterium
CGCAGGTCGTTCCGGGGCCGGCCGCGCAGTCGTTCTTGCCGGCGAGCGAAACCCCGTAACATTTCTCCATGGCCATCTTCTTGTCGTCCATTTTCTTGTCCTGCGCGAGGGCCGCGCCGGAAACGAGCGCGGACAGGGCGAATGCGGTAACGGCGAGGGAATGACGTTGCATGGTGGATGCTCCTTGTTCGATGTGGTGGAATCAGGCTCCGGGGCCGACGCGATCGATTGGCCCGCGTTCCCCGTGTGCCTGTCTGTCAGTTCGCGGCACCGGCGCGAAAGGTTACACAGGCGTTTTCCGCGATCGCCAACCCGCGTGTAACCGATTGCGTGCCGCCGACGAACTATGAAAGGAGCGGAAGTCGATCGCGAGCAACACCTTCGGGCGCTGTTGGTGCTCGGCCTCTCCGGAGACGGCCGCGCCTACTGCGAGTTCCTCACGGTGCTCGCGCCGCACCTGCGCGGGTTCTTTCGCAAGCGCCTCGGCGCGCTCGGCGACGACGCCGAAGACCTGGTGCAGGAGACCCTGATCGCAGTGCACGTGCAACGACACACCTACGACGCCGACCAGCCGCTCACCGCCTGGGTGCACGCGCTCGCGCGCTACAAGATGATCGACTTCCTGCGTCGTCACGGGCGCAGGGCGATGGTCACCGAGCCGCTGGACGAACTCGCGGACCTGCTCGCGGTACACGACGATCAGGCGGATCGACCTCGAGAAACTGCTCGGCCAGCTGCCCGAACGCCAGCGCGTGCCGATCGTGTGCACGAAGATCGAAGGGCTGTCGGTGCTCGAGACCGCCGAACGCACGGGGCAGTCGAGTTCGGCGGTGAAGGTCAACGTGCATCGCGGTCTGAAGGCGTTGGCGGCGCTGATCCGGGACCGGCAATGAGAACCGAGGATCTGGTGAGACTGCTCGCGCGAGGGGAGGTCGCCGCCGACCCGCGGGTCGGCGTGCGCGGCTTCTCGGGAGCCGCGGGCTGGGGCGCGTTCGGCGCTGTGCTGCTGATGGCGGTCTTCCTCGGGGTCCGACCCGATCTGCAGCAGGCCGTACTGCTGCCGATGTTCTGGCTCAAGCTGGGTTTCGCCCTCTCGATCGCCGCCTGCGCGCTGATCGTTGCGTTTCGCCTCGCGCTGCCGGGTCGCGGTGCCGGCCGCGCTCTGTGGGGGATCGGCGCGACGCTCGCGATCATCTGGACGATGGGCGTAGCGGGCTACGCCGGCGCGGAACCCTCGGCGCGACTCGAGATGCTGCTCGGCCAGACCTGGCGCTGGTGCCCGTTGCTGATCGCAGGGCTGTCTTTGCCCGCGTTCGGCACCGGCCTCTGGGCGATGCGGACACTCGCGCCCGCGAACCTGCGCCGCGCGGGCGCCGGGCTCGGCTTCGCGGCCGGCGCGATCGGCGCCACCGCGTACAGCCTGCACTGTCCGGAGCTCGCCGCGGCCTTCATCGGCGTCTGGTACGTGATCGGCATGCTGATCCCGACCGTCGCCGGTGCGCTGCTGGGCCCGTGGATACTGCGCTGGTAGGAATTATTGCATCGCAACATCAATGCTTGACAAGCCGCGGAAACATTGGCAAACTCCGATTGTGCATTGCAGCAACCCGCTGCGCTCCGCGCCGGGTGTTCCGGCGCCCCACGTATTGGAGTCCCGACATGATGAGCAATCCCGAAGACCTGATGAAGATGCATAGCGACGCGATCAAGGCGTCGAGCGCCGCCGCCGCGAAGACCCTGGAAGGCTTCCAGAAACTTGCTGCGCTGAACCTGCAGACCTCCAAGGCGGCTCTCGAGCAGTCGCAGGAGCAGATCAAGGCGCTGCTCGCGGCGAAAGACGCGAAACTGCTGTCGGACCTGGTGACAAGCTTCGCTCAACCCGCGCCCGAGCAGTTCACCACCTACGCCAAGGCGGTCTACGCGATCTCGAAGGACACCAGCACCGACCTGGCGTCGATGGTCGAGAAGCAGGTGGCCGCGGGCAACGAACAGCTCCACGCTGCGATCGAGGCCCTGGCCAAGAACGCGCCGGCCGGAACCGAAGGCTCGATGAACTTCGTCAAGCAGTCGCTCGCCGCCGCAAACAAGGCCTACGACCAGCTCAACGCCGCGACGCGCCAGTTCGTCGAGATGGCCGAAGCCAACACCCAGGGTGCGGTGAAAGCCGCCAGCGCGAGGAAGCGCTGATCCCGCGCGTCGCCAGACGCATCAGGCCTTGAAGGCCGGGGCGCCGACGCGCCCCGGCCGTTTTTCCATGCGCGCGCCCGACGCGCCCCGGCTCAGGTCACGCGGCGCGAGCGCGCCTTGCGCACCCATTGCAGGACCAGCACCGCCACGATCAGGCTGACGCCCGAGATGTCGCTGGTCGCCCCCGGGTAGACCATCAGCAGTCCGGCGAAGACCAGCATCGTGCGCTCGAGCGCGTTGGCTTTCGTCAGCACCCAGCCCTGCAAACCGCCTGCGAGCGCCGCGATCCCGATCGCCGCGGTGAGCGTGACTTGCGCGATCGACCACCAGTTCGCGCCGGCGAGCTTGCCGATCGAGCCCATCAGGAGCAGCCCCTGCCCGCTGGGGTCGAGCACGAACATGAACGGCACGAGGAACGCGGGCATCGTGTACTTCCAGCTCTGCAGCGTCGTCTTGTACGGGTCGCCCCCGGTGATCGCCGCGGCGGCGAAGGGAGAGAGCGCGGTCGGCGGCGACACCTCCGAGAGCACCGCGTAGTAGAAGACGAACATGTGCGCGGCGAAGTCCGGCACGCCCAGCTTGATCAGCGCGGGCGCGGCGATCACGGCGCTAATGATGTACGACGCGGTGACCGGCACCGCGAGGCCGATGATCCAGACGATCAGCGCGGTGTAGATCGCGGTGAGCAGCAGCGAGCCGCCCGCGTACGCCAGGATGATCGACGAGAATTTCAGCCCCAGGCCGGTGAGGGTGACCACCCCGACGATCAGCCCTGCTCCGGCACAGGTCGCGCCGACGTTGAGCATCCCGACCGACCCCCCGACCATCGCCTTGATGAAGCCGGAATTCATGAATCCGAGCCACAGCCCCTGCGGATTGGTGAACAGGTCGCGCGGCAGCAGCGCGCAGTCGCGATGCAGGAAGCTCGTGAGAAACGAGAGCACCGTCGCCCAGAACACCGAGAGCACCGGGGAGAACCCCATCAGCATGAACGCGATGATCGAGATCAGCGACAGGAAGTGGAACCAGTACTCGCGCGTGAGTTCCCAGACGGTGGCCACTTTCGCGAACACCGCTTCGTGCATCCCGTACTTGCGCGCGTCGATCTCCACCATCAGAAACAGCGCGAGGTAGTAGAGCAGCGTCGGGATCACCGCCATCAGCAGGACGTCGAGATACGAGATCTTCAGGAACTCGGCGATCAGGAATGCCGCCGCGCCGAGCACCGGAGGAGAAATGATCGCCCCCAGACCGCCGGCTGCGAGCAGCCCGCCGGCCGCGTTCTTGTCGTAACCGACCTTGGCCAGCATCGGGTAGGCGACCGCCCCGAGGGTCACGGTCGTCGCCACTCCCGAGCCCGAGGGCCCGCCGAGCAGGAACGACGACAGAACCACCGTGCGGCCGGCCCCGGTAGGCTTGCCGCCCATCGCCGAGAACGAGAAATCGATGAAGAACTTGCCGGCCTTCGAGAACTGCAGGAAGGCGCCGAAGATCGTGAACAGGATGATCAGCGACGAGGACACGTCGACCGCCGAGCCGTAGATGCCCTCGAGCGTCATGTACATGTGCCCGACCAGCCGCCCGAGCTCGTACCCCTTGTGGGTCCACGGCTCTGGCAGCCAGGGCCCGGCGAACGCGTACGCGACGAAGAGCATCGTCACCACCGGCATCACCATGCCGTTGGTGCGCCGCATTGCCTCCATCACCAACAGGATCAGCGCCACGCCGAAGAAGATGTCCAGCCCGTTGGGAGTGATGTTGCGGTCGGTGAAGTCGTCGCCGCCCTGGAGCATGTAGACGACGATCGCGATCGAAAGCAGCGCCTTGATCCAGTCCCACCACATGATCCGGTGGCGGAAGCGCCCTGCGACCGGGATCATCAGGAAGGTGAGCACCAGCACGAACGCGACGTGAATCGGACGCAGCGACTGCGTCGGAACGATCGAATACGCCGCGTACAGGTGAAACACCGACATCGTGATCGCGAGCAGCGTCACGAACACCCCGAGCAGCCCGCCGAGGAGGTGCGCGTGCCCCTCCTCCTCCTCGATGTACTCGGCCGCCTTCTTCAGCGCCTCGTCGCTGATGACGGCGTCGCTCTCACTCGCCGCGCGGGACGCTTCGATCATGATCTCTCCTGGAACGGCCCCGCGCGGCGGCGGGGGCCGTCACCTCGACGAGACCGCGGCGATCTGCGCCGCCCCGGCCCGGCTCGACGAGCCTCAGTTCAGCTTCACGCCCTTCTCTGCGAAGTACTTCGCCGCACCCGGGTGAAACGGTATCGGCGTCGCGCTCGCCTTCTGGCTCTCGAGCCTGAAGTTGGCCGCTTCCTTGTGCACGGCGATCAGTTCGTCGCGCTTCTCGAAGATCGTCCTGACGATGTCGTAGGCGGTCTTGTCGTCCATCTTCTCGTGCGCGACCAGGATGTTCATCACTGTGGCCTGCTTGTTGTCCGCCGCCATTCCCCGGTAGACCGTCTTGGGGATCACGTCCTCGACGTACAGGTTGCCGTACTTGGCGTTCATCTTCCCGACCAGTTCGGCGTGGTCGATCAGCTTGATCGTCAGTCCGGGCGTGTTCGCGAGGTCGGTCACGCCCGCGGTGGGGAGCCCGCCGACCCAGAAGAACGCGTCGATCTTGCGATCCTTGACGGCGTTGACCGACTCGGCCACGCCCAGGCGTTCGCGCGTCATGTCCTTGTCCTTGTCGAGGCCCGCCGCTTCGATCACGCGAAACCCCATCACTTCGGTCGCGCTGCCGGGCGAGCCGGTGGAGACGCGCTTGCCCTTCAAGTCGGTGATCTTGTTGATCCCGCTGCCCTCGACGGTCACGACGTGCATGCGGTTCGGGTACATGACCATCAGCGTGCGCAGCGGCACCTTGGCGCTCGCGAACTTGCCTTCGCCGCGATGCGCGTCCTGCGCCGCGTCGGCCATCGACAGCCCGATGTAGGGCTTGCCGGTCTGGATCAGTTGCAGGTTCGCGACCGACCCGCCGGTGACCTCGGCCGTCGCCTGCATGCCCGGCACGTACTTGGACAGCGCGGCCGCGATTCCGCCGCCCAACGGATAGTAGACGCCTCCCGTGCCGCCGGTGCCGATCGAGATGTTCTGTGCCGTCGCCGTGCCGCCAAGCGCGAGTCCGACGACGGCTGCTGCCAGCCATGAATGTTTGCGCATGTTGTCTCCCAGGTTCTATTTCGCGCGGCGTGCCCGCCGCCCGTAGCCCGCGAGCTTAGTCAGGACTGATCCCGCGGTCAAAGGGTTCGCGCGGCACCGGCAGGCGCGTCGTGCGCGCGTCGCCTGCGCGTCGCCTGCGAGCGAATCGCGCGCAGGCGCCGAAGCGGGGCTAGAATCGCTGCTTTGCCCGGTCCATGGCACAGCGTTCCGTCGTTCACAAGGCCGATCTGCAGATCGCCGATCTCGACCGTGCTCACTATGCCGACTACGCGTTGACGATCGCGCGCCACCCGTCGGAAACCGAGGAACGGATGATGATCCGCCTGCTGGCGTTCGCGATGCACGCGCGTGCGCGCCTCGAGTTCGGCCGCGGGTTGTCGACCGACGGCGAGCCCGACCTGTGGTGTCGCGACCTCACCGGTGCGATCGAGTTGTGGGTCGACGTCGGCCTTCCGGAGCAGCGGCTGGTGCGCAAGGCCAGCTCGCGCGCCGCCGAGATCGTCGTGCTCGCCTACGGCAACGCGCGCGCGCAGGCGTGGTGGTCGGCCCAGCGCGGCGCGCTCGAACGGATCGCGAACCTGACCGTGTACAACGTCGACGCGAGTTCGGGCGAAGCCTGGAGCGCGCTGGTCGAGCGATCGATGCGGCTCAACGTGACGATCGAGGATGCGCAGGTCCGGATCTCCTCGCAGGCCGCCAGCGTGTGCGTCGAACCTACCGTGCTCAAGCGGGCGCGATGACGACCGTCGCGCAGGCGCTGGCCAGCGGGGACGTCGATTCGCCGCGTGCCTGGTGGCGGCTGCTCGCGTGCCTCGCGCTGATCACGATCGGATCGAGCGGGATGTACACGGTGGTGGTCGTGCTGCCGCAGGTGCAGGCCGAGTTCGGCGTGGCGCGCGCGGATGCCTCGCTGCCCTATACGCTGACCCTGATCGGTTTCGGCGTCGGCACGATCCTGATGGGGCGGCTCGCCGATCGCTTCGGCGTCGTCGTTCCGGTGCTCGTCAGCGCGGCAAGCCTGGGTGTTGGCTTCGCCCTTGCGGCGCAGGCGGAGAGCCTGTGGCAGTTCGCGCTGGTCCACGGCGTGCTGATCGGCCTGCTCGGCTGCGCGGGCACCTTCGGCCCGCTGGTCGCTGACGCGTCGCTGTGGTTCCTGCGCCGGCGCGGAATCGCGGTCGCGATCTGCGCGAGCGGCAACTACCTCGCCGGCGCCGCCTGGCCGCCGATCGTCCAGTCGATGGTCGAGACGGTCGGCTGGCGGCAGGCCTATCTTTGGGTCGCGCTCGCGACCGTCGCGCTGATGCTTCCGCTCGCGCTCGCGGTGCGCCGCAGGCCCCCGATGCAGGCGGCGCACGCGCAGTCCGCGCCCGCGCCTGCGGTGGCGGCCGCGTCGCAGGCGCGCGCGGTCGTTCCCGGCGCTGGCGTCACGCCCGCGCCCGGCCCGACGTCGGTGCACCAGGCCGCGAAGGGCGCGCACGAGCGCCCGCTGGGAATGACGCCCTCGTCGTTGCAGGGGCTGCTGTGCGTGGCCGGCGTCGCCTGCTGCGTGGCGATGTCGATGCCGCAGGTCCACATCGTCGCGTAC
>JAHDXY010000149.1:6964-10352 GCA_023384005.1 Burkholderiaceae bacterium
TGCGGCGACCTCGGCTACGGCGCGGCGCGCGGCGCGCAGATGCTCTCGCTGATGCTCGCTTTCGGGATCGTGAGCCGGCTCGCCTCGGGCGTGATCTGCGACCGGATCGGCGGCCTTCGCACGCTCGCGCTCGGATCGGCGTTGCAGATGCTCGCGCTGTTGCTGTTCCTGCCCTTCGACTCGATGGCGTCGCTGTACGTGATTTCTGCGCTGTTCGGCCTGTTCCAGGGCGGAATCGTTCCGTCGTACGCGATCATCGTGCGCGAGCACTTCTCGCCGCAGCAGGCCGGCGCGCGGATCGGGACGGTGCTCACCGCGACGCTGCTGGGGATGGCGCTGGGCGGCTGGATCTCCGGAAAGATCTTCGACCTCACCGGCTCGTACGACGCCGCTTTCGTCAACGGCATCGGCTGGAACCTGCTCAACCTGGTGATCGTTCTCGCGCTGATCGCGCGCGAGCGCAAGCTGCGTCGCGGCGGGCCGGTCGCGTTCGGCTGAAGCGGCGCATCGGAGTTACCATCGCGACCATGAATCCGACGCACGCGATCACCGACGCCGACCTTGCCGAGCTCGACCGCCTGCTCGCCGCGGTCGATCCCGACGAGTCGATGGCCGCCGAGGAACTCGACGGCTTCTTCGCCGGGCTGGCATGCAGCCCGCTGCCGGTTCCACCCGACGAGTACCTGCCGATGGTGCTCGGCGCTCCGCTCGCCGACGCGCAGTCGCGCCTGGGCGATCGCGAATTCCAGCGCCTGAGGAAACTCCTCGACCGGCACCGTGAAACGATGTCGTCGCAGCTCTACGAAGGCGAGGGAATCGCGCCGGTGCTCGGCTACGACGACGACGGCCGCGCCTCGGGCAACGCCTGGGCGATCGGTTTCGTGCGCGCGATGTCGCTGCGCCCCGAAGCCTGGGACGCGCTCGACGAGGACGAGGAGCACGCCGAATCGCTCGACGCCCTGATGCGCCTCGTCGAGGAAGTGGAGCCGCCCGAAGGAGAGGAGCCCGAGCCGATCGGCGAGGACGAGCGCGAGGACGCGATCGTCGCGATGGTCGAGGGCGTGCAGGAAGTCTACGACGCGCTGGCCGAGGTTCGCGAGCGCGCGCTCGCACCGGCCGAACCGCTGCGACGCGACGGCCCGAAGGTCGGACGCAACGACCCCTGTCCCTGCGGCAGCGGTCGCAAGTACAAGCTGTGCTGCAGGGCGACTTGAAACGCTGAGCAATGGGCGCGGTGAAAGCCGGCCGCGTTTCACGCGACCCACTTCCACGACGCCGGCGCGCGCATCGCAGGCGCTGGCCCACCGACGCGGGAGGCAGCGATGAACACCCGAGGTCTGGGCGCTTTGGCCGCGATCGCGATCGCGGCCGTGTTCGCGAGCGCGGCGGCACCCGACACGCAGGCGCAGACACGCAATGGCTTCGACCTCGCCGGATCGCTGATTGCGGCCGATGAGATCCTCTCGGGCGGACCACCGAAGGACGCAATCCCGGCGATCGACCGGCCGCAGTTCGTGAGCGCGGCACGCGCGACCTTCCTGTCCGACGACGACGTGGTGCTCGCGCTCGAACGCAATGGCGTCGCCAAAGCCTACCCGCTGCGCATCCTGAACTGGCACGAGGTCGTCAACGACCGCTTCGGCGACGAAGCGATCGTGATCACCTACTGCCCGCTTTGCGGCTCGGGAGTCGCGTTCGTCTCGGCGGTCGCCGGGCGCGTTCTCAGCTTCGGAGTCTCGGGGCTGCTCTAGAACAGCGACGTGCTGCTCTACGACCGCGAGACGCAGTCGCTGTGGTCGCAGATCGCGCGCAAGGCCGTGACCGGCGCGATGAAGTCCAGCGAACTGATCGCGGTTCCCGCTTCGCACACGAGCTGGGCCGACTGGCGCGCGCGCCACCCCTCTACGCTGGTGCTCTCGACCGACACCGGGCACGCGCGCAACTACGGCCGCGACCCCTATGCCGGATACGACAAGCAGCCCGACATCTATTTCCCGGTGAAGTTCCGCTCGCAGGAGTTTCATCCCAAGGAGCGCGTGCTCGGAGTTTCGCTCGCCGGCGCTCACAAGGCCTATCCCTTCGTGGAACTCGACAAGCGCGCGCGCGCCGGCGCGAAGACGACGATCGACGACGTCCTGGGCGGGCGCAAGCTGCGCATCGAGTTCGACCCCGGGCACCGCGCCGCACACGCGTTCGACGCGCAGGGCAAGCCGATCGCGGCGACCACGCTATTCTGGTTCGCCTGGTACGCCTTTCACCCCGAGACCGAGGTCTTTCGCGCACGCTGAGAGCGCGGCGGAAAAACGCGAGAGGATGGCGCCGGCCACCGAGGAATCTATCCAGCGCAGCACCACCGCCGCGTCGCGCGCGGGGTCAGTCCACACGATCGAGGTGCCCGCGCCCGAAGGCGCCGGGTCGTCGAAGTGAGTCCCCCAGCGCCCACGCGCCGGATCGCGCGACCACGGACTCTCGTTGTCGAGCGCGAACGCGATCGCCTCGTCGAACGCTCCCAAGACCAGGTCCTGTCGGATGGATTTTGTCCCGGCCCGACTGTACTATGGCCCGAGCAGGCAAAAACGATAGAGGAGACCGGGATGAGACTGTTGCGCACTCTGGCGCTCGCCGCCATCGCCACGACGCTGCCGCTGACGGCCGCGTTTTCGCAGGAAATCAAGATCTCGCACCAATGGAAGGCGAACGTCGACGGGCGCGACCGCGCTGCGCGCGTGTTCGTCGACGAGGTCGTCAAGGCCGATCCGGGGATCAAGTTCCGCATCTACCCCGCGACCTCGCTCGGGATCAAGCCGGTGGCGCAACTCGACGCGCTGCAAAACGGCACGCTCGAGATGGCCGTGTTCCCGATGTCGTACGCAGTCGGGAAGGCCCCGGAGTTCTCGATCATCATCATGCCGGGGACGGTGCCTACGCTCGAGCACGCGATGAAGTTGAAGGGCACGCCGTTTCACAAGAAGCTGCAGGAACTGGCCCACGCCAACGGCATCCACATCGTCACCTGGTGGTGGACCCCGGGCGGCTTCGCCGCGAAGGATCGCGACATCTCGGGGCCGGCGAGCGTGAACGGCATGAAGCTGCGCGCCGCCGATCCGACCTTCGAGGTGATGCTCAAAGCGGCCGGCGCGTCGGTCGTGAGCATGCCCTCGACCGAGATCTACCCGTCGCTTCAATCGGGCGTACTGAGCGGTACGCTCACCTCGGCCGAGACCTTCGTCAGCATGCGACTGTACGAGCAGACCAGGCACGCGACGGTGGGCGGGTACAACCTGTGGATGCTGCTCCAGCCGCTGGTGATGTCCAAGCAGCACTGGGACAAGCTCAGCGCCAAACAGAAGCAGGTCTTCGAGGCGGCCGCGGACAAGAGCGACAAGTT
>JAHDXY010000150.1 GCA_023384005.1 Burkholderiaceae bacterium
GATCTATGCACCGCAGAGCTACAGGTTTGTGCGACCAAATTTCAACAGCCTGCTAGGCCTGGCGAGGGCGTTGCCTTGTCGCGTTCAGCCCTCGAAACGCTCTTTCGCCCCGAGTCGGTCGCGGTGATCGGAGCCGCGCGAGGGCCTGGATCGATCGGCGCGGTCGTTCTCCAGAACCTGTTGCAAGGGCAATTCGGCGGACCGGTGATGCCGGTGGCGTCCGATGCCCGTGCGCTCGCCGGCGTGCTCGCGTATCGCGACGTCGACGCGCTGCCGCTGACTCCGGACCTGGCGCTGCTTTGCGACGAGGACGATGCGCTCAACGCATCACTGATCGAGCAGCTGGCCCGGCGCGGCACCGCGGTCGCGGTCGTGATGGGTGCCGTGAGCGATCGGGCGATGCTGCGAAGCGTTGCCGAAGTGCAGGGCCTGAGGCTGCTGGGCGCGCGAAGCCTCGGCGTGATCGTGCCCTCGGCTCGGCTCAACGCGAGCGCGGCGCATGTCGCGGCGCACGCTGGGGGGATCGCGTTCGTATCGCAGTCCGACGCGATGTGTTCGACGATCCTGGACTGGGCCAGGCCACGCGGGATAGGCTTCTCGCACTTCGTCAGCCTCGGCGAGGGCACCGACATCGACTTCGGCGACGTTCTCGACCAGCTCGCCAACGAAGACGAAGCGAAGGCGATCCTGCTGTACATCGAGAGAATCGACGAACGGCGCGGCTTCGTGCCGGCGGCACGAGCGGCCGCGCGCAACAAGCCGCTGCTGCTGCTCAAGGCCGGCAGGAGCAACCCGGACCAACCGATCGGCGCGTTCCTGTCCGAGTCGCTCGCGACGCCCGACGAGGTGTTCGACGCACTCGCACGCCGAACGGGCGCGCTGCGCGTCGATCACATCGACGAGTTGTTCGCCGCCGCCGAGACGCTGTCGCGTACCCGCCGGGTGCGTGGCGAACGGCTCGCGGTGCTGTGCAACGGCGCCGACGCCGGGTTGATGGCGACCGACGAACTGGCGTTGAGCGGCGCGGTGCCGCCGGCGCAGCTTCCGGCCGCGGTGTTCGAACGACTGGGATCGATCGCAGCTCCGAACCCGGTGCCGGGAAACCCGGTCGACCTGGGCACTGCCGCCGGGCCCTCGCAGTACGCCGGCGCACTCGAGGCCCTGGTCGAAGAGGCCGACCCGGACGTCGTCCTCGCGATGCACGCGCCGACGGTGCGCGCGGACGGCGTCGCGATCGCCAGGGCGATTGCGCATGCCCACGAGCGGCTCGGCGGCAACCTGCTCACCTGCTGGCTGGGTGGCGAAACCGCGCAGGCCGCGCGTCGAGTCCTGTCCGAGGCGGGGTTGCCGACCTACGACACGCTCGGACACGCGGTGCGTGGCTTTCGGCACATGGTGAACTACCACCGCAACCAGACGATGCTGCTCGAGACTCCGCCTTCCGGACTGACCGAGCTGCGCCAGGCCCGCGAGCGCTCGCGACCGGCGATCGAGCGCGCGTTGCAGCGCCCCGGAGGCTTCCTCACCGATCCCGAGGTTCGCGACACGTTGGCCGCCTACGGCATCGCCGCGATGCAAAGCGTGCTCGCGCCCGATCCGGCGCGAGCCGCGTACGCGGCGGTTCGGCTGGGGTTTCCCGTAGCGCTGACTTACGCGTCGCAGGACGTGCCGCGGAAATGGGATGTCGGCGGGGTCGCGCTCAACCTCGAGAGCGCCGAGGCGGTCGAGGTCGCCGCAGAGGCGATGCTGCGCCGCGTCGCGCTGACCGCTCCGCAAGCACGCTTCGATGGCTTCGCCATCCAGAAAATGGCGCTTCGCCCGCACGCCCGTCAGCTGATGATCGGGCTCGCCTGCGACCGCCTCTTCGGCCCGGTCGTGGTGTTCGGCGAAGGGGGACGGGCGGTCGAGGTGGTGCGCGACCACGCGCTCGCGATGCCGCCGCTCAATCGTCCGCTCGCGCGTCACCTGATCTCGCTGACCCGAGTGGCGCGCAGGCTCGACGCCCAGGGCGTACGTCCGGCCGCGAACCTGGATGCGATCGCCGACGCGCTTGTCGCGGTGTCGGTGATGCTCGCCGATCACCCGGAGCTGCTCGCTTGCGACATCAACCCGCTGTTCGCCGACGAGCAGGGCGTGCTGGTGGTCGACGCGCGCATCCGCGTCGCGCCCATCGAGCACGACGATCGCCGGCGGGTCTCGATCCGGTCCTATCCGAGCGAACTGGAGGAGGCGGTCGCGCTGAGCGACGGCGAGTGCGTCGTGCTGCGTCCCGTGCGACCGGAGGACGAGGCTTCGCTGGCCGAACTCGTCGCACGAATGGACGAACAGGACTTGCGCAGCCGGTTCATGGGCAGGGCGCAACGATTCGATCACCCGCGGCTGGCACGACTGACGCAGATCGACTACGAGCGCGAGATGGCCTTCGTCGCGATTCGCGAAACCGCGGACGGGCGGTGCGCGGTGTTGGGCGAGGTTCGCACGGTGCTCGGCCCGAACGAGCCGTTCGCGGAGCTCGCGATCATGGTGCGCTCGGACTGGAAGGGCCGCGGTCTCGGCTCGGTCCTGATGCGCAAGATGCTCGCGTACCACGGCTCGCCACGCAGCAACGGAATCCTCGCCCAGGTGATGGCAGCGAACAGCGCGATGCTCGCACTGGCGCGCAAGTTCGGCTTCGAGCCGACCCGAGGGGAGGATCCGGACATCATCGAATGCCGCCTCGAACCAGATCAGGCCGGTACGACACGATGATCCGGATCAGGCGGCCGGGTTCGGAAAGCGCTCCTGGACGCGGTCGATCTCGGCCAGCGTGTCGGCATCGAGTTCGAACTTTGCAGCCGCGACGTCCTCGCGCAACTGCGCCATCGTCGTCGCGCCAACGATCGCCGAACCGAGGAACCAGCGGCTGCGAACGTAGCCGAGCGCGAGCTGCACCAGCGTGATCCCGCGACGCTCGGCGAGCTCGGCATAGACGTCGATCGCCTGTTCCACGCGCGGCTTGCGAAACCGTGCGCCGAAACCTTCGAACAGCGTGAACCGCGCGTCGGCCGGCTTCGCGCCGCCGCGGTACTTGCCCGACAGCATCCCGCCCGCGAGCGGGCTGTACGCGAGCAAAGACATCTTCTGGCGAAACAGCGCCTCGGCGAGATCGCCGTCGACGTTGCGCGACAGAAGGCTGTAGCTGTTTTGCAGCGTGACCGGACCCGGGACGCCGAGTTCGGCCGCCACCCGGTGGAACTCGCACACGCCCCAGGTGGTCTCGTTCGACAGGCCGTAGTGCCGGATCCTGCCGGAGTCGATCAACGCCGCCATCGCCTCGACCTGTTCGCGAATCGCCGGCCCCTCTCTCTCGTTGGCCGGGTCGAACAGGGTCGATCCGAACATCGGAACGTTGCGTTGCGGCCAGTGGATCTGGAAGATGTCGATGACGTCGATCTTCAGCCGTTGCAGACTGGTCTGCGCGGCCTCGGCGATCACCTCTCGCGTGAGGTCGGTGCGCCCGCCGCGAATCCAGTCGCGGCGTCCTGGTCCGGTCAACTTGGTGGCGATCACGAGCTCGCCCCGCGGACGCGAGCCGAGCCAGTTGCCGAGGTAGGTTTCGGTGCGTCCCTGCGTGCGGGCGGTCGGCGGCACCGGGTACATTTCGGCCGTGTCGACGAAGTTGATCCCTTGCGAAACGCAGTACTCGAGCTGCTCGTGCGCCTGCGACTCGGTGTTCTGTTGCCCCCAGGTCATCGTACCCAGACACACTTCGGAGACCTCGAGTGCAGTGCCGGGAAGCGTTCTTCGTTTCATGGCGGTCCGCCGATTCAGATCGATCAGCGCTCGAGCGTACCGGATGTGCCGCCAGCACGCTGCGCGCCGGGTTTCGTGAACGGCGCCCGGCACCCGCCGGGCGCGCGGCACGCGCGCGCTGCCTATAATGCCGGCGATGCCCCGGTGACGGAATCGGTAGACGTAGTGGACTTAAAATCCGCGGCCTAAAGGCGTGCCGGTTCGAGTCCGGCCCGGGGCACCAAGCATCCTGGCGAACAGAAGGAGCATCGAGCATGCGAGTGACTGTATGCGAGTGACGGTACTGGGTGCCGGTGGCATCGGCCTCGGCTACGCGGCGCTGTTGTGTGCACGAGGGCACGCGGTGACGATGTGGTCGCCCTCCGGCGCCGCCGCCGACGCCGTGCGCAGGGGCGAGTCGCTGACCGCGACCGGCTTGGTCGCCGGGAGTTTCCGGCCTCTCGCGGCGGTCGGTTGCGCGCAGGCGGCCGAAGGCGCGCAGGTCGTGATCGTCGCGGTTCCCGGCTACGGGCACCGCCGCGTGATCGACGAACTGGCGCCCAATCTGCGCGAGGGGCAAATCGTGATCATCAGCGCGCATCTGTCGTTCAGCGCGCTGTACCTTTCCAGGCGGCTGGCCGAACGCGCGATCAGGGTTCCGATCGTGGCCTGGGCGACGACCGTGACCGCCGGGCGCCGGTCCGCCCCGCTGTCGGTCGACGTTTCGGTACTGCGCTCGATGATCGACATCGCCTGCGTGCCCGTCGGCGACATCGCGCGTGCGGAATCGGTGTGCTGCGAGCTCTTCGGCGAGCGTTTCGAACGCAGCGCCGACCTGCTTGCGATCTCGCTCTCCAACCTGAACCCGCCCGTGCACATGGCGAATTCGCTGCTGAACTTCACGCGCATCGAGCGTGGCGAGCGATGGGAGAACTACGGCTGCATTACCGAAGGCGTGGGGCGTCTGGTCGAGGCGCTCGACCGCGAGCGCCTGGCGCTCGCCGCGGCGTTCGGCTTGCAGGTGCGAACGATCGCCAGGCATTTCACGCTTTCCTTCGGCATACCCCCCGGGTCGATGCACGAAATGGCGCAGGAGCACAACCGTCGGATCGGCGGCAAGCTCGAGGGCCCGAAGACGGTCGACACGCGATACGTGCTCGAAGACGTGCCCTTCGGTTTGGTGCCGCTGGTGGAACTCGGCCGCCTCGCAGGCGTGCCGATGCCGCTGCACCAGGCGGGCGTCGAGTTGTTCGGAACGCTCTACGGCCGCGACTTTCGCGCCGAGAACGACCTTCTCGGCGAACTCGGCCTCGAGCAGATGGGCACGGCGCGATTGCAGCGGCTGGTGCGCGAGGGTTGGGCATAGGCCGCGGCGCGGTCGATCGATCGAGCCGGATCACAGCGTCCGGCGGCGACGAAACCCGATTCGCGGTATCTTTGCCCCAATTTGTCGGCCGCTTCGGCCGATGTCGATCCCCGGTGGACAATTGAAGACAATGCTCGCGCGTCTCGACGCGCTACCCTCGGGCGCGTTGAAGCGTACCGGTCGCGGGATCGAGAAGGAGAGCCTTCGTACGCGCCCCGACGGCATGCTGGCCGACACGCCGCACCCCGATGCGCTCGGCTCGGCACTGACGCACCCGCACATCACGACCGACTTCAGCGAGTCGCAACTCGAGCTGATCACCGGCGTTCACGAGACCGCGGCCGGCTGTCTGGACGAACTCACCGAGATCCATCGCGTGGTCTATCGCGCGCTGGGAGACGAGATCCTGTGGGCGACGAGCATGCCGTGCATGCTTCCAGCCGACGACCGGATCCCGATCGGACGATATGGTACGTCGAACATCGGCACTGCGAAGTCGGTCTACCGGCACGGGCTGTCGCACCGCTACGGGCGCCGGATGCAGACGATCTCCGGGATCCACTACAACTTCTCGCTTCCCGAAGACGCGTGGGACGCGATCCAGCGCGCCGAGGGCGTTGCCGGGCCGGTCGACCAGTATCGCAACGCCGCGTATTTCTCCCTGATTCGCAACTTCAGGCGCGATTCCTGGCTGCTGCTGTACCTGTTCGGCGCGTCGCCAGCGGTGTGCGGCAGTTTCGTCGCGGGCAGGGAGCACGCGCTGCAGCCGCTCGCGCGCGGCACGCTGTACCTGCCGTACGCGACTTCGCTGCGGATGGGGCCGCTGGGCTACCAGAGCGACGCGCAGCGTTCGCTCGCGGTCAGCTACAACAGCCTGAAGAGCTACGCCGGGTCGATCCAGCGGGCGCTGACCGAACCGTATCCGGCCTACGAGGCGATCGGGCTGCGACGTGGCGATCAGTACCTGCAGCTCGCGACCACCCTGCTGCAGATCGAGAACGAGTTCTACGGCACCATTCGCCCCAAGCGCAGGGTCTTGCCCGGCGAGCGCCCGCTGCGCGCGCTGGCGCGTCGCGGAGTCGAGTACATCGAGGTCCGGTGCATGGACGTCGATCCTTTCGAGCCGGTCGGGATCAACGGCCAGACCACGCGTTTCATCGACGCATTCCTGCTGCACTGCCTGCTCTCGCCGAGCGCGCCCGATACTCCCGAGGAGATCGCGTTCGGCGCGCGCAACCAGCACCGCGTGGCAGAACGCGGGCGCGATCCGGAGTTGACGCTTTATTGCGGCGATGCCGAGCGCCCGATGCGCGAACGCGCGCGCGAGATCCTCGACGGATGCGCTCCGATTGTCGCGGCGCTCGACGCGGCGCGCGGCGATCGCAACGGGCGCGAAGCGCTGGAATCGGCGCGTGCGTCGCTCGAGGCGCCCGAACTGACGCCTTCGGCGCGGATCCTCGCGACGGTGCAAGAGGACTACGACGATTCGTTCATGCACTTCGCGCTGGCGCAGTCGCGCCACCATGCGCGCGAGCACCTGCGCGCGCCGCTAGCCGCGGCTACGCTGTCGCGCTACGCCGAGATGGCCGAGGAGTCGCGCAGTGCCCAGCGCGCGATCGAAGCGGGCGATACCGAGTCCTTCGAGGAGTTCCGAAAGCACTACATCTCGCAGGACCTGCTCGGCGCGGGTTGATCCCGGGAAGTCCTAGAGCAGCGCGGCGAGCCCCGACCAGACGTTCTCCAGCAGTCTCGCCTGCGCCTTCTCGTTGGGGTGGATGCGGTCGTGCTGGAACATCTCGGGTCGCTCGGCGACGCCTTCGAGGAAGAAGGGCACCAGTGCGGACTGCTCGGCAGTCGCGACGCGTCGGTACATCGAACTGAAGCGTTCTGCGTAGGCGCGACCGTAATTCGGCGGCACCATCATGCCGAGCAGCAAGGCTTTGGCCCCGGATTCACGCGACCAGCGAACGATTTCGCGCAGGTTGCGCTCGCTCGCCCCGAGGTCGAGACCGCGAAGCGCGTCGTTGCCCCCCAGCTCGACCACGACCACGGCCGGGCGGTGGCGGGCGAGCAGGTCCTCGATTCGTGCCCGTCCTCCGGATGTCGTCTCGCCGCTGATACTCGCGTTCACGACGCGATGCTTGCTGCCGTCGCGCGCAAGCCGGCGCTCGAGAAGCGACACCCAGCCGCTGCCGCGCGCGATGCCGTACTCGGCCGACAGGCTGTCGCCGAGGATCACGATTGCCGGGGAGCCCTCGGCAGCGGCCCGGGGGCGCGCTGGCGAGGACGCGGCCTGCGCGTGAGAACGCGGCGCGAGCCCGACGCCGATCCCGATTAGACTTGCGGCGGCAAGCAACCGGCGGCGGATCCGTTGCCGGGCGAACAGGACTGAATAGGCGTTTCTCGATTCCATGGCTGATTTTATCGTAGAGCATCTGACCAAACGCGTACGCGACGCCGACGGTTCACTCACCATTCTCGACAACATAGGATTCGAGATCGCACGCGGCGAAAGCGTGGCGATCCTCGGAGCCTCCGGGTCGGGGAAGTCGACGCTGCTCGGTCTGATGGCCGGACTCGATCTGCCGAGCGAGGGCAGCGTGCGCGCGTTCGGACAGAGCCTGTTCGACCTGGACGAGGATGCGCGCGCCGCCTGGCGCGCGCGCAACATCGGATTCGTCTTTCAGACCTTTCAGCTGCTGCCGCAAATGAGCGCGCTGGAGAACGTGATGCTTCCGCTCGAACTGGCCGGCGACCCGAAGGCGGGCGAGAAGGCGCGCGCCTTGCTCGGACGCGTCGGACTGCAGGAGCGTACCGGGCACTACCCGAAGACGCTCTCGGGCGGAGAGCAGCAGCGCGTCGCGCTGGCCCGGGCCTTCGCGCCCGCGCCCGCTCTGCTGTTCGCCGACGAGCCCACCGGAAGCCTCGACGCGGCAACCGGCGAACGGATCATCGAACTGCTGTTCGACCTGAACCGGGAGGCGGGCGCGACGCTGGTGCTGGTGACCCACGATCCGGCGCTGGCGCAGCGCTGCGCGCGCCGCCTGACCCTCAGGGCAGGGCGACTCGCCGGCGACGAGCGCGGCGTCTAATCGTCTCGCGCAGCGGGCGACGGCCGCGCGCCGAGCAGATTCGCCGCGCGCTCGAGCAGATCGCGGCTCGACCGGTCGAGCGAGCCGCCAGCCGACGGCTCGCCGCCAAGCGCGCGCTCGACGGCGCCAGCGAGCTGCTTGCCGCGTTCCACGCCCCACTGGTCGAAGCTGTTGATGCGCCACAGCCAGCCCAGCGCGGCGGTCTTGTGCTCGTAGAGCGCAATCAGCGCCCCGAACGACTCGGGCGTCAGTTCCCCCACCAGGATGGTCGTCGAGGGGCGGTTTCCGGCAAGGTCGCGGTGCACTTCGAGTGCGTCGCCGCCATCGGTCGATCCCGTTCGGCCCGATCGCCGCGCCGTCGTGCCGAGCGCGAGTGTCGCGCCCTGCGCGATCGCATTGGCGATCAGCGCGCGGTCACGCGCGAATGGGTCGGCGCGCGCCGGGATCGTGACCACGAAATCGACCGGATGCGCGACCGTGCCCTGGTGCAAGGCCTGGAAGTACGAGTGCTGGGCGTCGGTCCCCACGCCGCCCCAGACGGCGGGAATCGTGGCGACGCCCACCGGGTGGCCATCGATGTCGACCGCTTTCCCGTTGCTCTCCATCTGCAGCTGCTGCAGGTGCGCGGGCAGGCTTCGCAACGCGTCGCAGTAAGGAACGACGATCTCGCTGGAGTTCGCGAGCGCGAGCCGGTTCCACGCGCTGACCAGTGCGAGCAGCACGGGCGCGTTGCGCTCCAGCGGGGCGCTCGCGAAGTGCAGGTCCATCGCGTGCGCGCCGGCGAGCATGCACGAAAAGCGCTCGGCGCCGATCGCGACCATCACCGGGAAACCGATCGCCGACCACAGCGAGAAACGACCTCCGACCCAGTCGCGAAACGGGAGGATCGCACGGTCCGGGACCCCGAAGGCGCGAGCCGCCTCGACGTTCGCGGTCACCGCGACCAGGTGCAGGTGCAGGCGTTCGGGCGCGACGCCGCCATCGAGCAGCCAGGCCCTGAGCGCCGCGGCGTTGCGGGCAGTCTCGTCGGTACGCCAGGACTTCGACGCGATCACGACCATCGTGCTCGCGGCATCGAGCGCCGCGCGCATCCGGTCCCAGGCGTCCGGATCGACGTTCGAGAGAAAGTGCACGCGCACCGCGGGATGCGCGCGTGCGCCGAGCGCTTCGCAGGCGAGCTGCGGTCCCAGGCGCGAGCCGCCGATGCCTACGTGGACCAGATCGGTGATTCGCGTGCCGCTCGCGCCACGCCAACGTCCGCCGCGCAGGCTTTCGGCGAGCTCTTTCATGCGCGCCAGCGTCGCCGCGACCTCGTCGATCGCGCCGCTCATGTGGCGCGGGTCGGCGGCCCCGGCGGGCGCGCGCAGCACGGTGTGCAGCGCGGCGCGGTGTTCGCTGCGGTTGACGCACTCGCCCTCGAGCATCGCATCGCGCTGGCGCTCGAGTTGCGCAGCGCGCGCGAGCGTGAGAAGCTCATCGAGATCGCCCGCGGCGATGCGCTGCTTGGCGATGTCCACGTGCAGGCCGGCAGCCTGGACGGTGAACCGATCGAGCCGTTCGGGTTCCTCGTCGAGCAGCGTGGCGATCACCCGTGTCTCCGGGTCGCTCGCACGGCGGCGGACCCGATCGAAGGCGCTCGCGTACGCGTCCGAACGCGCGCTCGCGTTCATTGGATTCGCATCGCCTCGGTCATCAGTTCGGGAAGGCGCGCGGCCGAAAGCCCCGCGCCGTGCGGATGCTCGCGCTGCCACGCGCGGGCCGCGCGACCGTGCAGCCACGTGGCGAGCGCCGCGGCCTGCAGCGACGGCAGGCGCCGCGCGCAAAGCGCGGCAATCGCACCCGCGAGCACGTCGCCGGTGCCGGCGGTTGCGAGCGCGGCCGTGCCCTCGTCGACAACAGCCCAGACGCGATCGGGCGAGGCGAGCACCGTGCCGGCGCCCTTGAGGACGACGACCGCGTCGAGGCGGGCCGCGATTCGCAGCGCCGCGGCGATCCGGTCGGACTGGATTTCGTCGACCCCGCACCCGAGCAGGCGCGCCGCCTCGAGCGGATGAGGCGTGACGATCGCGTCGCATCCGGGCGCGCGGCGCCGCGCGCGCGCGCGCAACGCGCGCTCGAGC
>JAHDXY010000151.1 GCA_023384005.1 Burkholderiaceae bacterium
GATTGTCACCCAAACCCATTGTAATTAAAGAATAAAATGGCCGCGGTCCAAGGCTATGCAGTCGCTATAGCTGCTTACGCTGTCCTCACGTTCGATCTGGAGGACGTCTGGGCCTAAACAGGCTGTGTTGTACCCCAGCCGCTCTTCTTTAATAGGAAGCGGTACAACAGTGCCCTTGGAACCCAGTCACCCTGCATTTGCCCACGAAACGGTTCTAAAGGTACAAGCTAAGAGTAACTACGAGTTACCCGAATGAACCGGGACGGGGCCTCCAGCAGCCTTCCCGAGGCGTTGCGATGACGCGCAACGGGACTCTACGCGCCTCCCCTTTCCACGCTCGCATGACGTAGCCATAGAGGTCGCGGATGGCAGCATCAAACTGCGTCCACACTCCAATAATCTTCGTTCAGATCAATCTCCAGCGTCTTCCCGTTCTGAAGGGTCATCGTAAGCCGCTCTCCTCAGCCGTTCTTGGCCGGTATTGCCTAGTGGGACGCTGTTGTACCCCTCGCCTCTTCTCTTTATACGAAGAGGTACAGCGGTACCAGGAAGATGCGGTCACCCTCCTTCAGCCCGGAAAGCAACCGAGAAGTACAGCCCTCGGTCGAGGTTGGCGATTCCAGCGATGCATACGTTTGTCCGCGGCGAGCCGCTTTGAGTCTCACGGCATGGCCTCCGGCGTGGCCTGGAGCATCTCACCGTCGAGCCTGTAATCCTCCCAGAGCGCATTCTCAAGCTGCTCAAGCACTGTCCGGATCCGAGGAATCGACGTCTGTACGTACCTCGCGGTCACTGAGTTCCCCGAACTGTGATTGAGGACCCGCCCAATTGCGTCCAGGTCGAAGCCAAGCTCTGCGCTTACTGATGCGACCGTCCTTCTGAGGTCGTGCGCTGAGCAATTGACCCCCGTTGCCTTCGCCAATCGCTCAAACGATCGTTCTGCAGTCATGTTTCGCGCTGGATCGATGGGGGAAGGAAAGACGAACGGACTCGAAATACTAGTCGCGCGTTGAACGGCCAATACACCACCGATGCTGTCGGTGATCGGCAATCGATGGGTTGACCCATTTTTCGTGTTCTTGAAGGTCAACAGTTGATCCTGCACGTCAACATCTTCCCAGCGAAGCCCGAGCGCCTCATTGATCCTAAGTCCTGTGAACAGCAGCAACGCGACGAGTGAGGCGTCGGATTGTTTCAGCGGACCTCCGTACTCTGGATGAACGACAATCGAAAGCTCATCGAGGACCCGCCTACGTTCTTCGCCGGTCAGATATCGCTCTCTCGGCTTCAGCGCCTTCCTCACGCGCTTGTGCTTCAGGATTTCGACCGGATTAGCCTGCAACAATGGCTCGCCACCAACGTCGTCGGATCGCACGAAGTTCATGATCGAAGATACGTACGCGAAGACCTTCTTCGCTTGCGCCGCACCCGCCTTATTGACGGTCCCTGCCCTCGCCTTCGTGCTGGATTCAATTTGCAGGTAGCGATCAAGAACGTCCTTCCCGGCGATCTCTCTCGCTGGCTTGTCCAACCAGTCCGAGAGTAGACGATCGATGGACGATCGCATGTCCTTCACAGTTCGTGGCCGAAGCGTCTTCGCTGCGAAGTAGTCTTCCACGCAGTCTCCGAAGGTCTTGCTTCGCGCGCGATCACGTGCATCGGCAGCTTCCTTCGCTCGAATAGCTTCTCTGCGCTCGTCGTTTGGATCAATCCCAGACGAAAGCTTGGCGAGTATTTCCTTGGCCAGGGATACAGCCTGCTTGCCACCGATGACGTCCGCAGATCCAAGTGTGAAGGTAACCACTTTCCGATGACCCCGAAGCCTGCCCTTGACGATGTAGCGCTTCTGACCGGTATGACCGGTACGCACATAAAGGCCTCGCGGACCCGTGTACGGAGTGTCAATCGTCTTCGTGCGTGTCGTCACCTGATTACCTCCCGTGTACCCATTGCACCAGTTGCCGCATCCGGCAACCTGTTGGCAACATAGGAGTGATATTATCGTGTTTAGCAACGATTTAGCAACAACTTAAGCTATTGTTTTTTCACATAATTGTGTATTGCATAACTGATTCGTAATCAGTAGGTCGGAGGTTCGAGTCCTCTCACCAGCACCAACGAGATCAAGGGCTTAGGAGGCCACTCTTCGGGGTGGCCTCTGCGTCTCTATGCGTTCCATGTAGGCAACATGTAGGCACGGTTGGTCTACGCAGCTGCTGTTGGTATCCATCCCAGACGTAGTCGGCCGTCTAGACAGGTGCCTTCAGGCCAACCCGAAGCTCCAAGGGCAGGCCACCTGCACAAGGCGGACTATCGAAATACCTGAAGCCAATCTTCAGCAAGCTGACATTCGCTCGCGCGGCTACTCGCCCAATCTGTATCGTCTTCGCGCCAATCCCATTCCCACCAGACCAAGTGTGAGCAGCGCAATGGATGAAGGTTCGTCCACGCTCTGTGGTGCGTCAGCAAGATTCAGGGTTTCCGGGAAAAGTCCAGAGGCCGAATAGGTCGTTGCACCGGCCGGTCCTGCATAAGTCAGGTCCAGGGTATTGAAGAAATCCGCCACTCCCGACGCGGTACTCGGAGTTGGCGAATTAATCTCAGTGAGAGCGATCAAGCCTAACGCCCAGTCAAAATCCATTCCGGGCGCGAAATTGAACGGAATAGTGATGTCGCCAGAAACAGGGGTAGGCCAAGGGCCGAAGTGAAAGGCGAGAACATGGTCATTCCACTCGCTGAAAGTGGCTTCTCCATTTAACCATCGTGCGTAGTAATCGAGTCTTCCGGGCTCGAGGATCCACATAAACAACTGTGAACCGTTGGAAGCGTTGGCGGTCAATGACGTCGAGCCGGTCACCGTCATCGTGAACGCCGCCTCGTTGCCGCTCCATATGAAAGGGCTAGCGCCCTGAAAGGAACGGAAACTGTCACCGATGTCGGCCCTTTGAAAGGCACTTACATAGCCTGCTTGGGCAACGCTCGTGACCTGTGCGAGGGCTTTCAATTTCCCGGAACCCAAGTCTGCACTGCCTTTTGCAAATGCAGTTCCTTCTGATGCGTTCAGGGTTGTCTCGCTCGTGGCCAGGCCGCCGTTGGGGTCATAAGAATCGACATAGTAGGGGGGGCCGGCAACATAGGGGGTGCTAGCCGATTGCCCAACACTGCGCGAGTAGCTGAAAAAGGCTACAGGGTCGGCAAACGCCGTAGTCGACGAAAGGACAAGTAGCGCTCCAACGAGGATCGAAGCAACTGTTGGATATTGCCTAACCTTTAGCATTGTCAGCCATCCTTGAGACAACTCTGGTTGAGTAGTTCTTGAGCGTAGGGCCTCAGCGAGAGTTCAGCGTTAGCGATCGAACGGGCGCATATGGAATGCGCAGGCGCTGCTCGCGCAAATCGGCGTCGCCGCAAGAAGACGGGTAGCAATATTTGTGCCAATGTTTGTAACTAACGGAAAACACAGCAAGTTTGTATTCCGTGCAATATCATCCCTGGCTGAAGTGTAAATAATTCCGACAGCGTCTCTGGGCGTTGCGGGACGCGAAGCGGCTCTGCCTATGGGCTCGCCCGAGCGCTGGATCAAGGCCGCGCCGGTCCCCGTAGTTCTTTCTGGTCGTCGGCGATGAGGCCCCCGGCGCGTGGTCGGACGGTGTCCGTTTCGGGTCGGTAGTTGCCGTTCGACCTGAACGTCGCCGGCTGCTGCAAGCAACGGCGATACCCAAGGAGCCGCAAGTTCCTGCTCCTGGAGAATACTGACACCGGTGCAGGGTCAGGAGCGCGACGGCGTCTCACCGATGCGCAGGCGACCGGGGCCACGGCGAACGTTGCCCCGGTCACGGCCTGCACCCCGGAGCGGATGAAAGCCCGCTCGCGCGACGCTGATCCAGATCAAGCCGACGCGCGCGTCCCGATGCCATCGTTTATGCTCGTCCGGTTGCCGTCGGTGACCCGGATCCAGGAACGATTCGCAAGAGACGAGGAGAAGACCATGAACCGCAAGACAATGCCGGCGCCGATGCCGGCGCGACGCAGCTTCGCATGTTTGGCCGCCGGGTTGCTCGCGATGGGTCTGTCCGGCGCGTCGCTCGCCGCAGACCCGATCGTGCTGCGCTACGCGACGCAGCTGCCCGCGACGCACCCGCTGACCGAGGCCGACAACCGCTTCGCCGAGCGCGTCGCGAAGAAGACCCAGGGACGCGTGAAGATCGAGGTCTACCCGGCCGGGCAGCTGTTCAAGGGCACCGGGCTGGTCAAGGCCGTGAGCACCGGTGCGCTCGACATGGGGATCATCTACGGCGGGGCGATGACCGGGCAGGTGCCCACCGTCGACGTGTTCGACATCCCCTTCGTCTTCAGCGACTACCGCACGATCCAGAAGCTCTGGCACGGTCCGGTCGGCGACACGATCCGCAAGGGCGCCGCGCAGGTCGGCATCCAGATCCTTTCCTTCGGCGCCTACGGCGACAGCTTCGCGGTGATCAACAACAAGCGTCCGCTGCGCACTCCGGCCGATTTCGCCGGGCTGAAGATTCGCGGCAACACGCCGGTCTCGACCGAGGCGCTCAAGGCGCTCGGCGCGGCGCCGGTCGCGATGGCCGCCGCCGAGGTCTACGCCGCGATCGAACGCGGCACGGTCGACGGCGCGGCGACGGGCCTGGGAACGATCGCCTCGCGCAAGTGGTTCGAGGTCAGCAAGTACGCCACCTTCACGGCTTCGTCGTACTCGGTGTGGCCGGTGATGATCAACGCCAAGCGCTGGGAGTCGCTTCCGGCCGACGTGCGCGCCGCGCTGCAGGAAGCGGCCACCGCGATCGAGGACGAACTGATCGCAGCGGTCGAAAAGGAAGACAGCGACTACGCCGAGCTGATCCGCAAGAAGCTCGACGTGCACGTGCTGACCCCGCAGGAAAGCGCGCTCTGGCGCAAGGCGCTGGCGCCCGTCGAGAAGGACTACCTCGCGCGCACCGGGGCCGCGGGAGCCGAGATCCTGCGCCAGGCCCGCAAGTAGCCGGTACGCGGGTTGGCCCGAGCGCGCGGCGTGACCGGGCAGCGAACTCGATCGGGCGGCGCACGCGCGCTGGCCGATCGGCTGGTGAGCGGCTGCGCGCTGCTCGCCGGGGCGCTGATCGCCCTCGCCTGCGCGGTGATCTTCTACGAAGTGGCGGCGCGCTATCTGTTCGGCGCGCCGACCACCTGGTCGATCGACGTCTCGAGCTACCTGCTGCTCTGGGCAACGTTCCTCGGCAGTCCCTACACGTTGCGCGAGGGCGGGCACGTCGCGGTCGACCTGCTCCTGCAGTGGCTGCATGGCGCCAACCGCAGGAAGATCGGCCTGGCGATCCACGCCCTGGTCGCCTCGTTCGTCGCGCTGGTCGTCTGGCAGGGCGCCCTCGCATGCGTCGAGGCGTACCGCTTCGGCGAAGTGACGATGTCGGTGGCGCGCTTTCCCTTGTACCTGCCGCTGCTCGCAATACCGGTGGGCGGAAGCGTGCTGCTGCTGCAGGCGCTGATGCTGCTGGCCGATGACTGGCGCGGCGGCGAAGATCCGCCGCGGGGGCCGGGCGCACCGTGACAGCCGCGCTGCTCGGCGGGTTCCTGCTGCTGCTCGTCGGCGGCGTTCCGGTCGCGTTCGCGCTCGCGATCGCCGGATTCTCGATGATGTTCGTCCTGCAGGGGGCGCTCGCTCTGCCGGCGCTGCCGAACCTGATCTACGAGAGCCTGAGCAGTTTCACGCTGACCGCGATTCCGCTGTTCATCCTGATGGCCAACGTGCTGATCCGCACCCGTGTCAGCCAGGACCTCTACCGCCTCGTCTACGCCTGGTTCGGCAACCTGCCCGGCGGCGCCGCGTTGACGACCGCGATCTTTTCCGGCGGCTTCGCGGCGATCTCCGGCTCGAGCGTGGCGAGCGCATCGACGATCGGCACGCTGACGCTGCCCGAGATGCTGCGTGCCGGCTGCGACCGGCGCTTCGCCTACGGAATCATCGCGGCCGGCGGCACCGTCGGCATCCTGATTCCGCCCAGCCTGTTCATGATCCTGTACGGGTCGCTCACCGACGAGTCCGTAGGAGCGCTGTTCATCGCGGGTGTCGTGCCCGGGGTGCTGATGACCTTCGCGATCTTCGCCTACGCGGTGCTCTATTCGCTGGCGAAAGGCTACCGGGGAGCCCCGCGCGCGACCTGGCGCGAACGCGCGCGCGCCTTGCGCGCCGGGCTGTGGGGGCTCGCGCTGCCGGTGATCGTGATCGGCGGCATCTACACCGGGGTCTTCACGCCCACCGAGGCGGCGGCGGTCGGAGTGGTCTACAGTCTGACGATCGGCCTCGCCTCGCGCCGGCTGCAAGTCGCCGACCTGCGCCAGATCCTGCTGCAGACGACGAGCACGACGGTGATGATCTTCTTCATCATCATCGGCGCGGTGATCTTCGGCCACGTGGTGACGATGCTGCAGGTGCCGCAACAGGCGATCGCGGCGATGTCCGCGCTGGGCGTCTCGCCGCTCGCGTTCGTGCTGCTGATGTGCCTGGTGTTCCTGGTGCTCGGGGCGTTCCTCGAAGTGGTCTCGGTCACGCTGATCACGCTGCCGATCGTCTACCCGATCCTGCTCAGCCTGCAGATCGATCCGATCTGGTTCGCAGTGGTCATGTGCATCAACATGGAGATCGCGCTGGTCACCCCGCCGGTGGGACTGAACCTGTTCGTGATCCAGGGCATCGACAGGTACGCGACTTCCGAGGACGTGTTCGTGGGCGTGCTGCCGTTCATCGCCGTGATGGCGCTGGTGCTGGCGATAGTGATCGCGATGCCCTCGCTCAGCACCTGGCTGCCGCGGCTGATGCAGTGAACGCCGCGACGCGACCGCCGCCGATTGACCGGAGCCGGCGCCAGCGAGAGTTTGCAGGGCGATCGCCGACGCGGGGCTGCAGGTTCTTTACATCGACCGCATGATCCCGATGCACTGCACGGGCGAAGGGTTTATCGCGGTCGCGAACCAGGAGATGCCGGACAAGCTGCTGCGCTCGTCCACCGGCACGCGTTTCCACCGGCACGCGTTACCTGTTCGCCTGATCGCGGGCGACGGCGCGGGCACGGTGCGCCGGCGGACGATCGCGGGATCCCTGGGGCCGGCAGGGCCTGCCCCGGGGCACGTACAATAGGCGAACGATGCTGCGAAGGGACCGATCGGTTCATATCTGCCCCTCGTGCGGCGGACGGACGCGTCGCGTGCATCGCCGTTTCCTCGATCGCCTGCTCAGCACCTTCCGCTCGGTCAAGCGCCACCGCTGCATCAATCCCGAGTGCTCCTGGGAAGGAATCATCTCCACCGGCGACAAGGCCGCCGCCGTGGGCGCCGATCGGCGAAGCAGCTGGGGCGCACGCCTTCTGTGGTTCGTCGCGGGCGTCGCGGTCACGCTCGCGGCGGTTCAGGGTGCGAGGCTGTACCTCGCCGAGCAGGCGGCGCGCGAGGCGCAGTTGCGCGCCGAACAGCGGCGCGCGCTGATCGTGCCGATTCCGGTCGAACCCGGCGAGAGCTACGACGGCGAGGCGCTCGCAGACGAAGACCCGCGCCGCGCGGGCAACCATTCGGAGCTGACGCTTCTGCGCAACTGCTCCTGGGGCGACCCCGGACGCAACCCCTATCGGGGCACCGTCGCGCAGGCGCTCACCGCGGCCCGGGTTCCGGAGTCGGCGGTGCGCAAGTTCGAGATCCTGGTCGAGAACAAGATGGTCAGCGACCGGCTGCTGATCTCGCGCGAGGGAATCACGACGGCGAGCGGCCGGCGCAGCTTCAACTCGGCGTCGTTCGACATGGCCTTCGGCACGGTGATGTGCTTCGACACGCGGGTCAACTTCCGCGACGCGCAGGTCGAGAACGCGGACCTCTACGAGGCGACCGACGCCGACGGAAGGCAGTACGCGATCATGATCCCGCTGGTCTGCGGCAACGTGGCCGTGCTGGGCGAGCGCGCCGAGCGCGACGGCGACAGCAGGACGATCAACGGAGTCGCGCCGGAACCGGCGACGCTCGCCCTGATGGCGGTCGGCGGCGCGCTGCTCGCCGCGTTCGCCGGTCGTCGCTCGCGGGTGTCGCGCACACGTCGCTGAGTACGATTTACCCTCGCGGCGCGCGGGGTCGCCGACCGGTCGTTTGCCCGAGATCAATGACACCGCCGCGCGCCTGCGGTCTAGTGTGGCGATCGCTGGCGTCGCGGCCCGGAGCATTGGTGTCGTTCGCGCGCCGCATCGGAAGGAGGGACTTCCTTGCTCGAGATCATCATCCAGGGCCGCGGCGGCCAGGGAGCGCAAACGGCCGGAAATCTTCTGGCCATGGCGTTCTTCGCACAGGGCCGCCAGGTGCAGAGCTTCGCGAGCTACGGCGGCGCGCGACGCGGCACTCCGGTCAGTTCGTTCATCCGCATCGACGACAAACCGGTTCGCGTGCGTTGCGACATCGAACGCGCCGACGCGATCCTGTGCTTCGACGCGAGCCTGCTCGAAGGCCGCCTCCTCGCGACCGCGACCGCGCGCACGCTGATCGTCGTGAACTCGGCGCGAGCGCCCGAGCACTTCGCCGCGAAGATGCCCGCGTACCGAGTGATCCCGATCGACGCGATCGCGATCGCGACGCGCCACGGCATGGGTCGGATCGTGAACTCGGCGCTGCTTGGCGCGTTCGCGCGCGCGATCGAGGCGCCCGACCTCGACGTGCTCGAACGCACGCTGCGCGACGAAGCGCCGAAGAAGAAGGACGAGAACGTCGCCGCCTGCGCCGAGGGCTACCGCCGCGCCGACACGCTGCTCCAGCGGAGTGCCGCATGAACGCCGGCGACCTGCCCCCGACCACCTGGAGCACCGGTTCGACCGAAGCGATCCGTACCGGCACCTGGCGCGCGTTCCTGCCGCGATACGTGAGCGTTCCCTCGCCCTGCCATGGCGCCTGCCCGGTGAACGGAGACATCGCGCAGTGGATCGCGCTCGCGCGCGAGCGCGACTGGCGCGGCGCGTGGGAGACGCTCGCGCACAACAACCCGTTTCCCGCGATCGCGGGGCGGATCTGTCACCACCCCTGCGAGACCGCCTGCAACCGCGCGGGCTTCGACGAGGCGCTGGCGATCTGCCGCCTCGAGCGTCACGTGGGCGACGTCGCGCTGGCCGAGGGCTGGTCGTTTCCCGTTCCCGAGACCACCCGCACCGAACGCGTCGCCGTGATCGGCGGGGGACCGTCGGGGCTTTCGGCCGCCTACCAGTTGCGCCGGCTCGGCTACGCGGTGACGATATTCGAAGCGATGCCCGAACTCGGCGGCCTGATGCGCTACGGCATTCCGGCCTACCGGCTCGCGCGCGACGTGCTCGCGGGCGAGGTCGGGCGCGTCGCGGCGATGGGCGTCGAGGTCCGGTGCAACGAAGCGGTCGACGACGAAGCCTCGCTGCAGCGGATCCGCTCGCAGTTCGACGCCGTCTACGTCGCCGTCGGCGCGCGCCGGCAAAAGCGCCTGCCGCAGCTCGACACGACCGAATCGTGGGTGGTCGATGGCGCGACCTATCTCGCGCAAGCCAACGCCGGCGCGCCCCCGGCGCTGGGCAAACGGATCGTCGTGATCGGCGGCGGCAGCGCGGCGATCGACGCCGCGCGCAGCGCGCTGCGCACCGGTCACCTCGTCACGATCCTCTCGCTCGAGCGCCGCGCGCAGATGCCCGCGCACCGCGACGAGATCGACGAGGCGATCGAGGAAGGCGTCGCGCTGTGCGACGGCGCGATGCTCGAAGGCGCGTCACGCGAGGATGGTGCGCTCGCGCTGCGTTGCGTCAGGGTCGACTTCGTGCCCGGCGCCGAACGCGGGAAGTTCCGCGTCGAGGCGATCGCCGACAGCGCGTTCAGGATCGAGGCCGACGCGATCGTCACGTCGATCGGGCAGGACCCCGAGCTCGCCCCCTACCCGGTCGAGTTCGAGCGCAGCGGGGCGCTGCTGGGCGTCGACGCCTCGTTCGCGACCAGCGTCGAGCGCGTGTACGCCGGCGGCGACGTCGCGAGCATGGCGCGCTTCGTAACCGAGGCGATCGGCATGGGCAAGCGTGCCGCGCTGTCGATGCACCGCAGGCTCTCGGGCGAGGACAACGCGACGCTCGCGCTGCAGCAGATGCCGGTGCCGCGGCCTGGCGAATCCGCGGCGCAGGGGCCGAAATCCGCCGAGCTGTTCGCGCCGATCGAGCGGCTGGTCGGCCTGGACACGATCGCGACCACCTACTACCCGCCGGCCGCGCGGGCCGACGAGCGCCGCATCGAGCTCGCGCGGCGCACCACGAGC
>JAHDXY010000152.1:0-9926 GCA_023384005.1 Burkholderiaceae bacterium
CTCGCCCCGATTCGGGATCGGCGGCGGTGCGCTTCGCGCAGGTCCAGGCGGTGATCGCCGAGCGCTGCACGGTGCGTCACGCCGCCAGGCCGACCTTTCCCGGATTCGAACAGGCGCCGGCGGGCGTAATGCTCGACACGCCCGAACGGATCCGCGCCGCGGCGGCGCGCATCGCGCAACAGACGATCGCGACACAGGCGATGCCGATCGCGAACCTGACGAAGATGAGCGCCCAGGAGCGCGACCTGCTCGCGCGCTGGCTCGCCGCCGGCGCGCCGATCGACTAGCGCGGCCGGGCTCTCGCGACCGGTGGTGCCGCGGGCGCGTCGCCACCCGCGGCGGCACGGCGGTGCACGCACCTGCCCTTCACCCAGGTCTGGGCGATCGCGCGATCGTCGCCCAGCGTCATCAGAAGGAACAGCTTCTCGTCGATGTCGCGCGCCTGCGCCCAGCGCCTCGCGAGCAGCGGCGTCGCGCCGGAATCGATCACGACGAAGTCGGCGAAGCAGCCGGGCTCGAAGCTGCCGAGCTCGTCCTCGAGGCGCAACGCGCGCGCACCGCCGCGTGTCGCGAGGTAGAAAGCGTCGAGCGGCGACATCGCGGCGCGACCCAGTTGCGCCACCTTGTACGCCTCGTCCAGCGTGCGCAGGATGCTGAAGCTGGTGCCCGCGCCGACGTCGGTGCCGACACCCACGCGCGTTCCGGCGCCGGTCGCGCGTTCGAGGTCGAACAGGCCGCTGCCCAGGAAAAGGTTCGACGTCGGGCAAAACGACACCGCCGCACCACTGCCCGCCATCCGCCCGAGGTCGTCTTCTGCGAGGTGGATGCAGTGCGCGTAGACGGCGCGCTCGCGCAGCAGCCCGAAACGCTCGTACACGTCGAGATAGCTTCGACTCCACGGAAACAGCTCGGCTACCCACCTCACCTCGTCGGCGTTCTCGGCCAGATGCGACTGCAGGTAGACGCCGGGGTAGTCGTCGAGCAACTGCCCCGCCGCGCGCAGCTGGTCGTCGCTCGAGGTCGGCGCGAAGCGCGGCGTGACCGCGTAGCGCAACCTGCCGCGCCCGTGCCAGCGCTCGATCAGCGCCGCGCTGTCGTCGTAGCCCGAGCGCGCGGTGTCGCGCAGGTCGTCCGGGCAGTTGCGATCCATCATCACCTTGCCGGCGATCAGGCACATCGAGCGCGCCTCGGCCGCGGCGAAGATCGCGTCGACTGAAGCCGGGTGCACGGTCGCGAACGCCATCGCGCTGGTCGTGCCGTTGCGCAGTAGCTCGTCGACGAAAAACCCGGCCACCTCGCGCGCGTGCTCCGGGTCGGAGAAGGCGCGTTCGGTCGGGAAGGTATAGCGCTGCAGCCACTCGAGCAGCCGCTCGCCGTGGCTCGCGATCATATCGGTCTGCGCGTAGTGCAGGTGCGTGTCGACGAATCCGGGCATCAGCAGCGCGGCGCCGTGATCGATCAGCCGCGTGTCCGGCCCGAGGCGCCCGAGCAGTTCGGCGGCGGTGCCGATCTGCTCGACCCTGCCCTCGCGCACCACCAGCAGGCCGTCGGCCAGGTGGCGGCGCGCGCCGGCGCCGGCGCTACGCGGGTCGGCGGTGAAATCGACCAGCGTCGCGCGGTGCGCCTGGCAGCGCGCCTCGTCGTCGCGCACTCAGCTCTTCGGCAGCTGGCTCGCGACGCCCTCGACGTAGAAGTTCATCTTGCCGAGTTCGGCGTCGCCCATGTTCGCGCCCGCGGCGACGACGGTCTTGCCCGACTGGTCCTTCACCGGACCCGCGAACGGATGGAAGCTGCCGGCTTTCAGGCCGGCTTCGAGCTTCGCGACCTCGGCGCGAACCGACTCCGGTACCGCCGCGTTGATCGGCGCCAGAGCCACGAAGCCGTCGCGCATCCCGCCCCAGATCGAGGCGCTCTTCCAGGTGCCCGCGAGAACCGCGTTGGCGGACTTGGTGTAGTGGCTGCCCCAGCTGTGGGTCGCCGCGCTCAGGTGCGCCTTCGGTCCGAACTTGCTCATGTCCGAGTGGTAGCCGAAGGCGAAAGCGCCGCGCGCCTCGGCCGCCTGGACGACCGCCGTCGAATCGGTATGGTGCGTGACAATGTCGGCCTGCTGCGAGAGCAGCGTGTTGGCCGCCTCGCGCTCCTTGCCGGGGTCGTACCAGGAGTTGACCCACACGACCCGCACTTCAGCCTTCGGGTTCACGCTTCGCGCGCCGCGGATGAACGCGTTGATGCCCTGGAGGACCTCCGGAATCGGGAAAGCGGCGACGTAGCCGAGCACGTTGCTCTTGGTCATGCGCCCGGCGATCACGCCGCACAGGTAGCGCGCTTCGTAGAAGCGCGCGTTGTACACGCCCAGGTTCTTGGCCGACTTGTACCCGGTGGCGTGTTCGAAGCTGACTTTCGGAAACTGCTTGGCGACTTTCTCCATGTAGTTCATGTAGCCGAAGCTGGTCCCGAAGATCAGCTGATGCCCGCTGGTGGCGAGCTCGCGAAACACACGCTCGGCGTCGGGTCCTTCCTGCACGCTCTCGACGAACTTGGTCTGCACCTTGCCCGCGAGCGCCGCCTCCATCTCCTTGCGACCGAGGTCGTGCTGGTAGGTCCAGCCCGCGTCGCCGATCGGGCTCACGTAGACGAAGCCGACCTTGAGCGGCGTCGCGCCCTTGGCCTGCGCCAGAGCAGCGAGCGGGTTGGCGCCGAGCGCGCTTGCGGTGCCAGCTCCTGCGGCGAGAATCAGTTTTCTTCGTGTCAGCATTGTTCGAGTCTCCTGGTGGCGAATCGCGATTCCGGCGCTGGCGCCGGGTGAGTGAGAAAACGTCGGGGTCGCCCCCGCGGATGACAGCTCCGACCCGCTCAGGCGTCGGGCCGATACGGCTGGCCCAGCGACACCGGGGAATGCAGGCGGATCGTGGCCGGATTGCGCGAGATGACCACGAGCACGACGATCGTCGCCCAGTATGGCAGCGACGAGAGGAACTGTGACGGAATGTCGATCTGTGCGCCGGAGCCCTGCAGGAATAGCTGCATGATCATCACCCCGCCGAACAGGTAGGCGCCAGCGAGCACGCGCAACGGCCTCCAGGTCGCGAACACGACCAGCGCGAGCGCGATCCAGCCGCGCCCGGCGACCATGCCCTCGACCCACAGCGGCGTGTAAAAGACCGACAGGTAGGCGCCGGCGATTCCGGTGATCGCTCCGCCGTAGAGCGTCGCGAGGTAGCGGATCCGGATCACCGGATGTCCGATCGAGTGCGCCGACGATGGGGATTCGCCCACCGCGCGAAGCACCAGTCCCCAGCGGCTGCGGTAGAGAAACCAGGCGGTCGCGGCGAACAGCGCCCAGGAGAAATAGACCAGCGACTTCTGGCCGAACAGCAGCGGACCGACGAAGGGCAGATCGGACAGCCCGGGGATATCGAGCGGCGCGATCTCGGGCAGCGTCTGCGACTCGTAGGGCTTGCCCACGAACGCCGACAAGCCGACGCCGAAGATCGTCAGCGCGAGGCCCGACGCGACCTGGTTTGCCTGCAGCGTGAGGGTGAGCACCGCGAAGATCAGCGACATCGTCGCCCCGGCGGCCATGCCGGCGAGCACGCCGACCAGTGCACTGCCGCTGTGCAGCGCCGCGGCGAAGGCCGCGATCGCGCCGATCGCCATCGTGCCCTCGGCGCCCAGGTTGAGAACGCCGGAACGCTCGACGACCAGCTCGCCCAGTGCGGCGATCACGAGCGGCGTTCCGGCGATGACGGTAGCCATCGCGATCGCGGTGAGGATGCCCTGGTCCAACTCCGCCCCTAGCCCCGGGCGCCGGCCTGCGCGCCGGGGGCGTGAACGGCCCGCGCGCGCCGGCGCACCCGCTCGATGATGAACACGGCGGCCCCGAGAAGGAAGAACAGCAGCATTCCCTGGAACACGTTCGAGATCGACGAGGGCAGGTTCAGGTACTGCTGCGCCTGCTCGCCGCCCAGGTAGAACAGCGACATCACGAGACTCGCGAACAGGATGCCGACCGGGTTCAGGCGCCCGACGAAGGCGACGATGATCGCAGCGAATCCGTAGTTGGCCGAGACGTTGGGCGTGAGCTGGCCCATCGGCCCGGCCACCTCGGCCATGCCCGCGACGCCGGCCGCCGCGCCTCCGGCGAGCATGCCGACCCAGACCGCACGCCTGGCCGAGAAGCCCGCATAGCGTGCGGCGTCGGGCGCCTCTCCGGCGACCGTCAGCTGGAAACCGTAGAAGCTCTTGTGCAGGAAGACGTAACCGGCCACGAGCGCGCCGAGCGCGATCGGGAAAGCGAGGTTGACCCGCGCTCCCTCGATCAGCATCGGCAGCAGTGCGCCGTCGGAAAACATCTTGGTCTGCGGGAAGTTGAACCCGTCGGGGTCCTTCCACGGCCCGAACACCAGCCAGGAGACGAACAGCTTTGCGATGTACACCAGCATCAACGACACGAGGATCTCGTTGGCGTTGAACCGCGTCTTGAGGAAGGCCGGAATCGCGGCCCACAGCGCGCCGCCGATCGCTCCGGCGATCAGCATCGCGGGCAGCATCAGCCAGCTGTTCTCGACTCCGTGGAAGTACAGTGCCACGCCGCTCGCGCCGACCGCGCCGAGCATGAACTGACCTTCTGCGCCGATGTTCCAGACGTTCGCGCGAAACCCGACCGCCAGCCCGATCGCGATCAGCGCCAGCGGAGTCGCCTTGAGAAGCAGTTCCGCGACGCCGTAGAGGTCGTCCAGCGGCTTGACGAAGAAGACCCTGAATCCCTCGAGCGGGTCGCGACCGAGAAGGGCGAATACCACCAGCCCGCCGAGCAGGGTCAGCGCCACCGCGACGAGCGGCGACGCGTAGCGCATCGTCGACGAAGCTTCGGGCCGTGCCTCGAGTTCAAGCCACATCGCTTGCCTGCCCTCGCTCGCTCGCCGGCGCGTGCGGCGCGTCCGCTGGGTCCGCCGGGTCCTCTGCGTCCACCGCGCCCGGCCACATCCCGCTCATCCACACGCCGACCTCCTCTCGGTCGGTCTGCGCGATCGGCCGCACCGGAGAGAGCCTGCCCTTGGCGATCACGGCGATCCGGTCGCAGATCTCGAACAACTCGTCGATCTCCTCCGAGATCACGAGCACCGCCGACCCGGCGTTTCGCAAGTCGATCAGCGCCTGCCGGATGAAGGCGGCCGCACCGACGTCCACCCCCCAGGTCGGTTGCGCGACGACCAGCAGCCGCGGTTTCTGCAGGATCTCGCGACCCATGATGAACTTCTGCAGGTTGCCCCCGGAGAGCGAACGCGCCGGTGCGTCGGCGCCGCCACAGCGCACGTCGAAGCGCTCGATCGTCTCGAGGGCGAAGCGGCGCATCGCGGCGAAGTCGATCAGCCCGCGTTTGAGCATCCCGTGCGGATGTGCGGTGAGCAAGGCGTTGAACCCCAGCGAGAGCTTCGGAACCGCGCCACGCCCCAGGCGCTCCTCCGGTACGAAAGCCATGCCCAGGCGCCTGCGCCGCCCGCAGGACAGCCGCCCGGCTTCGCTGCCGCAGATCTGCACCGGATGGCGCTCGGCGAGCGGCTCTTCACCGGAGATCGCGCGCAGCAATTCCTGTTGTCCGTTGCCCGACACGCCCGCGATTCCGACGATCTCCCCGGCGTGCACGTCCAGGTGCAGGTCCCGCAGATCGGTTCCGAACGGGTCGTCGCTCGCGTGCGACAGGCCGGCGAGGCGCAGCAGGCGCTCGCCGCCGGGCTTCGGCGCGCCGTGTTCGCACACCGGAAGATCCTTGCCGATCATCAGGCGGGCCATCGACTGCGGCGTCTCGTTCGCCGGCACGCAGCGCCCGGTCACCTTGCCGGCACGCAGCACGGTCGCGCGATGGCAAAGCTCCTGGATCTCGTCGAGCTTGTGGCTGATGTAGAGGATCGAGCAGCCCTCCGCGGCGAGCTGGCGCAGCGTCTGGAACAGCGTGCGCACCGCTTGCGGCGTGAGGACCGAAGTCGGCTCGTCCATGATCAGCAGTCGCGGCGACTGCAACAGGCAGCGTACGATCTCCACCCGTTGCCGCTCGCCCACGGACAGCGTGTGCACCAGCCGGCGCGGATCGACCGGCAACCCGTACTTCGCCGATACCGTCTCGATCCGTTGCGACAGCACCGCCATCGCCGGCGCGTCGTCCAGGCCAAGCGCGACGTTCTCGACCACCGTCAGCGTCTCGAACAGCGAGAAATGCTGGAACACCATGCCGATGCCCAGTGCGCGCGCCTGCGCCGGACTGGAGATCTCGACGCGCGCGCCCTCCCAGAGAACCTCGCCTTCGGTGGGCCGCGTCACGCCGTAGATGATCTTCATCAGCGTCGACTTGCCCGCGCCGTTCTCGCCAAGCACCGCGTGGATCTCCCCGGGCATCACCGACAGGTCGATCCCGTCGTTCGCCACGACCGCCGGATAGACCTTGCGTATGCCGCGCAACCGCAATCGGGGTGTCGCCGTGCTCGCGGAGTCCATTCGCTATTCCCGCGCGCCGACCGTCGCCGGCGAGGCGCCCGGAGGCGTCGGGTCGGCCGCGCCCGTCGAACCCGCGGCACGCGCCGCACCCGGCGCCGCCGGACCCGACGTCGCCTCGCGCACCTGCAGCAACTCGGCGGCTACGGCGAGCGCGATCACCGCCGGCTCCTTTCCCTCGATGCCGCGCACGCCGATCGGACAGGTCATCCGGGCGAGCCGCTCGCGCGGCAAACCCCGCGCGCAAAGGCGCTGTTCGAACAACCGTCGCTTGGTCATCGATCCGATCAGTCCGAAGTAGGCGAAATCGTTACGACGCAGGATACGCTCGGCGAGCTCCTGGTCGAGCGCATGGCTGTGAGTCATCACCACGAAGTGCGCGCCCGCAGGCGCGCGATCCACCTCGTCGGGCGCGCAGTCGGTGGCCAGCACCGTTGCGTTGCCGGGGACCTGCTGCGGGAAGATCGCCTCGCGCGTGTCGACCCACTCGATCGCGCAAGGCAGGTCAGCCAGAACGCGCACCAGCGCCTGTCCGACGTGCCCGGCGCCAAACAGCACGATCGACCACTGCGGTGGCGCGACCGGGTCGAACAGGCACTCGGTCTCGCTCTCGCCGGTGGTCACGGGCAACAGCCGGGCGCCGCCTCCTTCGGCAAGCATCGCGCAAGCGATCCGCGTCGCGGCGGCGTCGAGCGACGGCGCGCCGAGCGTGCCCCGGATCTGCGCTTCGCGCACGACCGCCTTTGCGAGGGCGAATCCCCCGCGCACCGCGGTCACGATCACGCAAGGCTGCGCGTGGCGCACGGCGTCGATCACCGCTGCGAGCCACGCCGTGCCCGGCGTCACCGGCTCGAACAGCAGGCTCACCGCGCCGCCGCAGCACTGCCCGAGCGTCGCGCCGAGCGCGAATCGCCTCAATTGCGATGGCCCTCCCCGAACCAGCAGTTCGCGCGCAATCGCGATCGCCTCGAACTCGAGATGACCGCCGCCGATCGTGCCGACGACCTCCCCGGGCGTCACCACCATTTTCGCGCCCGCGTCGCGCGGCCCCGAGCCGCCGAGCACGGCGACAGTGACGATGACGCAGGCCTGCTCGCACCGCGCGAGCGCGCGCAGCTCCGCGGGAAGCGCCGCTGGAAGCGCCGCGGAAAGCACGGCCGGAAGCTCGCCGGAAGGCGCGACTCGCGCAGGGTCGATCGCCGCGTTCGTCGCCGCGGCCGTCGACCCGCTCGTCGCCGCGTCCGTCGCTGCGCTGCCGGCAGGGTTCGTGGCTCGATTCACTGTTGCGTGCGCGGCTGCCGCGCGGCGTCGTACGTGGCGCGCACCGCGTCGATCGCGTCGAGGACCGCCTCGGGCGTGGCCGGCGCGCGCAGCGGCGGGTTCACCGTGTCGTTGCCGAGCGACGCGATCGCGTCGCGGATCGCGAAGAAAGCCGAGAACGCGAGCAGCAGCGGCGGCTCGCCGGTCGCCTTCGAACGATGGATCGTGTCCTCGACGTTCGAGTTCGCGAACAACGCCGTGCGCATCTCGGGCGGACAGTCGTTGACCGCCGGGATCTTGTAGGTCGATGGTGCGTGCGTCATCAGCTTTCCCTCGGCATTCCACCACAGTTCCTCGCAGGTGAGCCAGCCCACCCCCTGGATGTAGGCGCCCTCGACCTGGCCGAGGTCGATCGCCGGATTGATCGGGTTGCCGGCGTCGTGCAACAGGTCGGCGCGCAGCAGCCTGAACTCGCCGCTCAGCGTGTCGACGATCACCTCGGATACCGCAGCGCCGTAGGCGAAGTAGTAGAAGGGCCGGCCGGTGAGGGTCGAGCGATCCCAGTGGATCTTCGGCGTGGTGTAGAAACCGTCGGACCAAAGTTGCACGCGCGCGTCGTAGGCCTGCCGGACCAGGTCGACGAACGCGACCGCAGTGCCCGCGCCGAACGCGCGCCCGCCACGGTACTCGATCGCCTCGGGAGCGCAACCGGTGCGCGCGGCGAGCAGCGCGCTCAGCCGGCCCCTGATCGTCATCGCGGCGTCGAGCGCCGCCATCGCATTGAGGTCGGCGCCGGTGGACGCGGCGGTCGCCGACGTGTTCGGCACCTTGCTGGTATCGGCCGCGCACGAGCGCACCTGCGCGAGATCGATTCCCAGCGCGTGCGCGACGACCTGCGCGACCTTGGTGTTCAGCCCCTGGCCCATCTCGGTGCCGCCGTGGCTGACAAGCACCGACCCGTCGGTGTACACGTGCACCAGCGCGCCGGCCTGGTTGAACTGCACGACGTTGAACGAGATGCCGAACTTCACCGGGGTGAGCGCGATCCCCTTCCTGAGCACCGGGCTCGCCGCGTTGAAGCTGCGAATCGCCTCGCGCCGCGCGCGATACCCGCTCGAGTCCTCGAGCTGCGCGACCAGTTCGTGGATCACGTTGTCCTCGACCTTCTGACCGTAGGGAGTGAGGTCGCGCTCCCCGATGCCGTAGAAGTTGATCCTGCGCACGTCCAGCGGATCGAGCGACAGTTCGCGCGCGACCGAATCGATCATGTGCTCGATCGCGATCGCGCCCTGCGGTCCGCCAAAGCCGCGAAACGCCGTGTTCGACTGGGTATTGGTCTTCGCCGACAGCGCGCTGATGCGAACGTGCGGCAGGTAGTAGGCGTTGTCCACGTGGCACAGCGCGCGCGTGGCGACGGGGCCCGAGAGATCGGCCGAGTACCCGGCGCGCGAGACCATCTCCACCTGCGCCGCGACGATCCTTCCCTGGTCGTCGAAACCGGCCTCGTAGCGGTAGTGGAAATCGTGCCGCTTTCCGGTGATCATCATGTCGTCGTCGCGATCGAGCCGCAGCTTGACCGGTCTGCGCAATCGGTGCGCCGCGAGCGACGCGACGCACGCGAACAGCGCCGACTGCGACTCCTTTCCGCCGAAGCCGCCGCCCATCCGGCGCATCTCGCAGACCACCTGATGCGAACGAAGCCCGAGCGCGTGGCAAACCAGGCGCTGCATCTCGGTCGGATGCTGGGTCGAGCAATAGAGGTGGATTCCGTCGCCCTCGCGCGGCACCGCGTACGACACCTGCCCCTCGAGATAGAAGTGCTCCTGGCCGCCCACCTGGAACTCGCCGCTGATTCGCCGCGGCGCGCCGCCCAGCGCGGCGTCCGGGTCGCCGCGCGTGAGGTGCAGCGGGTCCACGACGAAGGACCCCTCGCGCACCGCCTGCGCCGGCGAGAGACCCGCAGGCAGGTTCTCGTAGCGAATCCTCGCGCGGCGCGCGGCGCGACGCGCATTGTCGTGGCTGTCGGCGATCACCGCGAACACCGGTTGCCCCGCGTACTGGACCAGGGCGCCGGCGAGGATCGGATCGTCGTGCTCGATCGGCCCGCAGTTGTTCTCGCCTTCGATGTCGTGCGCCGTGAACACCGCGACCACCCCGGGCGCGGCGCGCACGTCGCT
>JAHDXY010000152.1:9954-10220 GCA_023384005.1 Burkholderiaceae bacterium
CGAAACGACGCGTGCGTGGGCACGCTCGCTCAGGCCGAGCGCCGCGTGAAGCGTTCCGGCCGACTCGGCGATGTCGTCGACGTAACTCGCCTCGCCACTGACGTGAAGCCGCGCCGACTCGTGCGGCGCGGGAGCGCCTGCGGCGCCCTGTTCGGCCCGGGCGATCGTGTGCGGCTTGCCCATCGCGGCCTCGCCCCTCAACGCGCCGCGAAAACGCTGAGCGCAACGGCGTCGAGCGGCGCTTCGGGGCGGGTCTCGAGAAAGAA
>JAHDXY010000153.1 GCA_023384005.1 Burkholderiaceae bacterium
GGTCAAGGCGCTGGGCATGAGCGGCGTCTCCAAGAGCCAGGTCAGCCGGCTGTGTGGCGAACTCGACGAGCGCGTGGGTGCGTTCCTGAACCGTCAGATCGAGGGCGACTGGCCGTACCTGTGGATCGACGCGACCTACGTGAAGACGCGGAAGGCCGGGCGTATCGTGAGCGTGGCGGTGATAGTGGCGGTCGGGGTGAACACCGACGGTCAGCGCGAGGTGCTCGGTCTGAAGGTCGGCGCCAGCGAGGCGGAGCCCTTCTGGACCGAGTTCCTGCGTAGCCTGAACCGACGGGGCCTGCGTGGCGTGAAGCTGGTGATCAGCGACAGCCATGAGGGCATCAAGGCCGCGACCTCGAAGGTTCTGAAGGCCACCTGGCAGCGTTGCCGCGTGCACTTCATGCGCAACGCGCTGGCGCACGCCGGCAAGACACAGCGGCGCATGGTCTCGGCGGCGATCGGCACCGTGTTCGTGCAGGAATCGGCAGAGGCGGCGCGCTCGCAGTGGCGCTCGGTGGCCGATCAGCTGCGCGGCAAGTTCCCCAAGCTCGGCTTGTTGATGGACGACGCCGAGAATGACGTGTTGGCCTTCATGACGTTCCCACGAGCACACTGGACGCAGATCTACAGCACCAATCCGCTGGAGCGGCTGAACGCCGAGATCAAACGGCGCACGAACGTCGTCGGCATCTTCCCCAATGACGCGTCCATCACGAGACTCGTCGGCGCAATGATGCTCGAGCAGAACGACGAGTGGTCGCTGAACCGGCGCTACATGCAACTTGAAGGGCTTCAAACGCTCAGCGATACTGTTCCGACTCGGCTGGCCGCTGTGGCTCGCTGAGGAACGCGCATCTCAGCCTGTCCGGGCTGGGGACTTACACCACGCGACGGGACACGACCCGTGCTGCCGATCAGGGCCGGTGTAGGGTGTCGTTCTTCCAGATACTCCATGATCGCGACCGCTTCGGAGATGCAGCTACCGTCGTCGAGCAGCAACGCGGGGGTCTGACCGGCAGGGTTGTGTGCAAGGAACGGCGCCTTTCGATTTTCACCCGTGAACACGTCGACGTTGCGGGTTGGAATCGATAGGCCCTTTTCCAGTAGAAACATACGCAGCGCGCGCGGTGCGGGGCTCAGGGCGCTAAGTAACAGCATGGTCATGCCAGGGTGGATATCAACCCCAAGGTTGCGGGCGGTCGGTGCGCATCATTCGTAGCTCAATGAATCTCGATCCGCAGGTGTTCCGATGGCGGCCTGTCGATGAATTCACGTTGCACGTACGCAAACAGCTCACGCTAGCTACCGAATGGCAGCTCGCGCATTGCCACATCGAACGTCAGCCAAGCGCAGCGCGGAATGTTCGCCGTTCAGCCGCACCGCGCAGGCGTCGTCGACGCGCGCCACGAAGGCGGGTACCACCATGATGCAATCGCTGCCTGCGTCGTAGAACTGTTCGCAAAAGCTCGTCGCGTACAGCACGTGTGGGACAAGCCCGGTCTCTTCAGCAAGTTCACGCCTTGCCGCCTGTGACCCTGTTTCGTTCGGTTCGATGTGGCCCGCAACGTAGCTCCACACACCACGCAAGTACTCGCGCGCCCGCTGCAGCAGGAGCACCTGCGTGTCAGCGCCTGCGCCCTTCAAGACGACGATCGAGACCATGCTGCATCGCATGTCCAGCTCCGCCATCGTACCTTCGAAAACGCGTGGAATCGAGGCGGCGCTCAGTAGCCCGTGAACTCTTCGGTGCGGATGTTGTCCTCGTTGACCTCGAGATCGGTCAGAAGCTGGCGCATGGCCTTGACCATGCCTTCGGGCCCGGACAGGTAGTAGATGGGCTTGCTTAGATCCGGTACGTACTTTTTCACCATCTCGGCAGTGACCCGGCCGCGCTCGCCTCGCCAATCGCTGGTGGGCGACTCGACGACCATGACATAGATGAAATTGGGATTGTCCTTGGCCAACCGCTCGAAGTCCGCCTTCAGCGGCAGGTCGGCCGGCGTGCGGCTGGCATGCAGCAGCGTGATTTTGTGGCCGGTCTTGTCGTGGCTGGCCTGCGCAATCATGCTGCGCACCGGCGTGACACCAATGCCGCCGATAATGAATACTGCTGGCGTGGATGCGGTCTTGTGCAGCGTGAAATCGCCGTAGGGTGCGTCGAGCTTGAGTTCGGTGCCGATCGGCAAATCCTTCAGCACCCGCTTGAAGGCGGTATCGCGCATGCGCGTTGCTGCAACCAGGTCGGGCTCGAAGGGCGCCTGCACCAGCGAGAACCCGCGGGTATTGCCTTCCGCGTCGGTTTCCGGGGGGTCGATGAGCGTGTAGTCGGCAAACTGGCCGGCACGGAACTCGAAGCCTTGTGGCTTGGCGAAATGAAACGCCATGGTGCCTTCGGCAACGGTCTCTTTCTTGATCAGCTTTACCTTGGTTTGCATGATGTGGTCCTCGCGTTTTGTGTCCTGGAATGTCGAGATGGTCGATGCATATGTGTAGATGGCCTGATTCATCGCGTACGACGCTACTCAGGCCTGAGTCAACGCCACCGGTACGTCGCCGAGCAGTTGCCGCAGCACATAGGGCAGGATGCCTCCGTGACGGCAATAAGCGACCTCGGTGGGCGTGCCGATGCGCACATGAGGGTCGAATTCGCGTGCTTGTCCCCGCGGATTAGTGACGCGCACGTGCGCGCTGCGCGCTGGCGTTTCAACACCGGCCAGGCCGGCGATATCGAAGCTCTCCTCGCCCGACAGACCAAGTGAATCGGCAGTTTGGCCGGCGGCAAACTGCAGCGGCAGCACGCCCATGCCGATCAGATTCGAGCGATGGATGCGCTCGTAGGATTCGGCAATCACCGCGCGCACACCCAGCAGCGCGGTACCCTTGGCGGCCCAGTCGCGCGACGAGCCCGAGCCGTACTCCTTGCCGGCCAGGATCACGAGCGGCGTTCCGGCCAAGACGTAGTTGACCGACGCATCGTAGATCGTGGTCACCGGCGCATCGTCGCGGCTGAAATCGCGCGTAAAGCCACCTTCGGTACCCGGCGCGAGTTGGTTGCGCAAGCGGATGTTGGCGAATGTGCCGCGGATCATCACCTCGTGATTGCCGCGCCGCGAGCCGTAGGAATTGAAGTCCTTGCGCGCCACGCCGTGCTCGCTGAGGTATTTGCCGGCAGGCGAGTCGAGCTTGATCGCGCCGGCCGGACTGATGTGGTCGGTGGTCACCGAATCACCCAGCCGGGCCAGCATGCGCGCGCCGTTGATGTCGGTCAGTGGTGCCGGCTCGCGGCCCACACCGTCGAAATACGGTGGTTGACGCACGTAGGTGGAATCGGCATCCCACTTGAATGCATTCCCCTCGGGCACCTGCAGACTGCGCCAGTTGTCGTCACCGGCAAACACGTTCGCATAGCCTTTGGCGAATATGTCGGCCTGCACACAACGATCGATCACATCCTGGATTTCTCGCGCCGAAGGCCAGAGGTCACGCAGATACACTGGCTTGCCGTCGCTGCTGGTACCGAGCGGGTCCTTGAGCAGGTTGGTGTGCATCGTGCCCGCCAACGCGTAGGCCACCACCAGCAGCGGCGAAGCCAGGAAGTTCATCTGGGTCTGCGGGTGGATGCGGCCCTCGAAATTGCGGTTGCCCGAGAGCACCGAGCACACGTTGAGGTCGTGTTCGGCCACGGCTGCAGCGACTTCCGGAATCAGCGGGCCGGAATTGCCAATGCAGGTGGCACCGCCGTAACCGACCAGGTTGAAGCTGAGCTTGTCCAGGTACGGCGTAAGCCCGGCACGATCGTAGTAGTCGGTAACCACGCGCGAGCCCGGCGCCAGCGAGGTCTTCACCCACGGCCTGCGGGTCAGCCCTTTCTCGACCGCACGCTTGGCTAGCAGGCCCGGGCCGATCATCACCGACGGATTGGAGGTGTTGGTGCATGAGGTCATGGCGGCGATGACCACGTGTCCGTTGTCCAGTCGGGCGCTGCCGCCGCTGGCCATGGCAACCTCCACCGGCGCGTGCGGCCAGTCGTGGGCGATGTCGCAGTGGCCCGGGGCATGCGGCGCATCGTTGGCATGTCCCCGCACGATCGACACCGGGTCGCTGGCGGGAAACGATTCGTCTATGGCCTCGTCCAGATCGCTCAGCACTGCCCTCTCGTAGGGTCGGCCCTGGAGCAGTGCACCGACGGCATCGGGCGCAATCCGCACCGGGATGCGGGCCACGCCGGGTCCGTAGAAGTCGACGAACTTGCCGACCACGCCGGTACGCCGCAGCAGCTCGGCCACGGTGAGCACCAAGTCGGTGGCTGTGGCACCGGGCGGGAACTCGCCGCTCAGTTTGATGCCGAGCACCTGTGGGATCAGCATGCTCATTGGCTCGCCGAGCATTGCCGCTTCAGCTTCAATGCCGCCCACGCCCCAGCCCAGCACGACCAATCCGTTGACCATCGGCGTGTGCGAGTCGGTGCCGATCAGCGTGTCCGGGTAGGCCAGCATGCCGTCGGGGCCTTCGCGAGCGAACACCACGCGCGCCAGATATTCCAGGTCCACCACGCACGGCGCGCCGGTGAAGTCCTGCATCAGCACACGCGCCGGTGTGAACTGGATTTGGCGTTGCTGCATGGCCTGCGGCCGCCAGTTCGCCAGCGACTGGATCTGTTCGGCGGTGACCAAGCGGCCGTCCTCGTTGCGCAGCAGGTTCTCGAGCAACACATTCAAGCTGTATGGCAAGCGGTGCGCGGTCTTGATTCGATCGAGCCGGTGAATTTGATACGCTGTGCCATCAACCACAAGTTGGTCGCGTGTGCCGAAGCTGTCGCTCGTCATGTGATGTTCCTCCACAAACGCGCGCATTGCCGTTTAGCCGGAACGCGCAGGCCGCTGCGGACAGACTTGACGGCTCTCATCAAAGCGTCCGATACGGGTGCGAGTGGCTGAGCCCGCCAAACGTCATTAGCCTACGGCAGATCGCTTCGACGATAGCCGAGTTGAGTCGTCACTGGTGCTAGTGGGGGCTTTGGACCGCGCCTGGCAATGGCAAAGCATCGACGGGACCATGTTCAAAGCGCCCTTGGCGCAACAAGCTGTGGGGCGCAATCCAACGGATCGGGGGAAAAAAAGGGAGCAAGCGACACCTGCTAGTGGACGGCCGTGTCGTCCTGTTGTCGCTCGTCGTGACTGGGGCCAATGAGCATGGCGTCACCCAACTCGATCAGGTGCTGCAAGCCATCATGGCCAAGCGTAAAGCGCCGAGCACCCGCCGCAGCAAGCGTCTGAGTACCGACGCCGGCTATTGAGGCCGTCACGCACTGCAGATCATCGAATCGTATGGCTACATCCCTCATGTCGTCAATCGCCGCGAGGAAGCCGCCGCCAAGCGGCGCAACCCTGCAAAGCAGGCGCGGCGTTGGATGGTCGAAGTGTACCACAGGTGGTTCAGCCGATTCCGCAAGCTGTTGGTTCGCTACGAAAAACTTGAGCGCAGCTACATCGCACTTAACCACATCGCCGCAGCAATCATCGCGCTACGCAAGGCCAGCTTCGCAAGGTTAAGTTGACGATCGATATTATTTACGGATAAGACCTTACTGAGCTTTACGTAAATACATGACGTTAGATCTCTGGCCGACGCGATCCTCGATCGCATCGTGCACGCCGCCCACAAGATCGCACTCAAGGGCGAGTCGATGCGAAAGCGTCAGGCCAAACCATGATCGCTTCGCGCACCCACATGACTGCCAAGACCGCGGCCTCGCACACGGCTTGCCCACCGCGGCGGCCGTGCGTTCGTCGGCAGGCGACGCCCGCCCGCCGCCGTGGACAAGCCTGCCGCCCGCAACACAACATGAATACCGCCTTCGGCGCATCGACTACACTCCTCGCTTCAGCCCGATCGTGGACGACTGCGATACGATAGAACCCCTCACTTGCACGGCTCGTCGATCGTCCGCGATCACACTGAAACGCCGTCCGCGATCACGCTGAAATCAGCGTCCGCGATCGCTGAAATGCGCAGTGTCAGCGATCGCCCCAATGGAGCCACTTCGTGATCGGGGCATTGGAGCCAGGGCATGATCGCCTAATGGCGCCAGTTCGTGATCGGGGTAATGGAGCCAGTTTGTGATCGCGTAATGGAGCCACCGCGTGATCGCCTGATGGAGCCATTGCCGGATCGTGTAATGGAGCCAGCGCCGAGGAGTTAGCGCCGGGCATTTCGGTTCTTTCCCACCCGCCATACTCGCCGTTTTTTTTGAGCGGACGGACATGGCAAACCGGAGAATCGAGATGCATGAGTACCGAGAGGCGTTGTACCGCATGCGCCGCGGCGAGCGTGATCGCCAAATCAGCCGTGACGGCGTCATGGGACGCAGCAAGCTGGCCCGTCTGCGTAGCGTGGCCGAGCAGGAGGGATGGCTAGACCCGGGCACGGCGCTTGCGCCGGAGGCTGACCTGTTGCAGGCGCTGCGTGCCCGCCAACGGGCGCAATCGCCACAGGTCGTCAAGCCACAGAGTTCCAGCGTCGAGCCGTTCGCGGCGCTCATCGAGCAGTGGTACAGCCAGGGCGTGCAAGGCGTCGCGATCCACGCGGCGCTGATTCGCAACCACGGCTTTGTCGGCCACTACAGTTCGGTGCGCCGCTTTCTGGGCAAGCTCAAGGCCCGGAGAATCGACGCCACGATGATCCTGGATTTCGCACCTGGCGAGGCCGCGCAGGTCGACTTCGGCGCAGGCCCCACGGTGATGGACCCGGCGTCGGGGGCGCGGGTCAAGACATGGTTCTTCGTGATGACACTGTGCTTCAGCCGGCACCAGTACGTCGAGTTCGTGCTCGACCAGACCGTGGAGACCTGGCAGCGTTGCCACCACCACGCGCTGAGGCACTTCATGGGCGTTCCGCGGCGCCTGATCATCGACAACGCCAAGTGCGCGATCACGCGCGCCGTCGTCGACGACCCCGAGGTGCAGCGCGCCTACGCCGAGTGCGCGCAGGGGTACGGTTTCCTGGTCAGCCCGTGTCCGCCGGCCGATGCCGCCAAGAAGGGAATCGTCGAATCGGGGGTCAAGTACGTCAAGGGCAACTTCCTGCCGCTGCGCGAGTTCGTCGATCTGCACGACCTGAACCGGCAAGCCTGGCAGTGGGTGATCGAGCAAGCCGGCCGGCGCATCCACGGCACCACACGCGAGCAGCCGCTGGCGCTGTTCGAGTGGGAACGCGGCTCCCTGCAGCCGTTGTGCGTATTTCGGCGCATCGTGACCGGCCGTTTCGGGATTGTGACCGCGCGTTTCGGCGGATCGTGACCGCGCATTTCGGCTGATTGTGATCGGTCGTTTCGGCATCGTGACCGAGCGTTTCGGCGATCGTGACCGCCGGTCTGGACGGCGGGGTGTTGCGTAGAGAACTGAACCGTGGCCCGTACCCTTTGCGGCTTTGCCCGCAGGAGGGAGACGGTGCCAAAGCAACGGATGGCTCTACGCATGATCAAGGACGTGATTCGACTGAAGTGGGAAGCGCAGCTGCCCCACGAGAGCATTGCCGCGGCCGTGGGAATCTCCAAGGGCGCGGTGGCCAAGTACGTCGGGCTGGCAAGCGCGGCCGGCCTGGACTGGGAGACAGTGCGCGACTGGGATGAGCGGCAACTGATCTCGCGCCTGCTGCCGAACGCGGCGGCGGTCTCGCCGTACGTGGAACCGGACTGGGCACGCGTGCACCGCGAACTCGACCGCAAGGGCGTCACGCTGATGCTGCTGTGGCAGGAGTACGTCGAGGCGCACCCCGCGCAGCGTACGTGGCGCTACACGCAGTTCTGCGAGCACTACAAGGCGTTCACAAGGGGGCTGAAGCGCTCGATGCGCCAGCACCGGCGCGCCGGCGAGAAGCTGTTCATCGACTTCGCGGGGCCGACGGTGGCGCTGCGCGGGGGTGCTCGCGCGCAGGTGTTCGTCTCGGCGATGGGGGCGTCGAGCTACACGTTCGCCTGCGCCACCCCGGCGCAGAAGCTCGCCGACTGGATCGAGGCGATGGTGCGGGCGCTGTGCTTCTACGGGGGCGTGCCGCAACTGATCGTGCCCGATAACGCGCGCGCGGTGATCGCGAACCCCGACCGCTACGAGCCGCGCGCCAACGAGACGGTGCTCGACTTCGCACGGCACTACTCGACATCGGTGCTTGCGGCCCGGCCGCATTCCCCGAAGGACAAGGCCAGCGCCGAGAGCGCGGTGCAAGTCGTGACCCGCTGGATTCTGGCGCGGCTGCGCCACCGCAGCTTTGAGACCGTGGCCGAGGTCGACGCGGCGATCGCGCAGTTGCTGCCCTCGCTCAACGAGCGGCCCTTCCAGAAGCTGCCCGGCAGCCGCGCCAGCGTGTTCGCCGAACTCGATGCGCCGGCGTTGATGCCGCTGCCGGCCAGCCGCTACGAGTTGGCCCGGTTCAAGACCGTCAAGGTGCACATCGACTACCACGTCGAGATCGACGCCCACCGCTACAGCGTGCCGCACGCGCTGGTGAGCCAGAGCCTGGAGGCGCGGCTCACAGCCCGCGGCGTGGAGCTGCTGCTGCGTGGCAACCGCGTGGCCAGCCACGCCCGATCGGACCGACGCGGGGGCTTCACCACGCTCGACGAGCACATGCCGGCGGCGCACCGCGCGCATCGCGACTGGACGCCGCAGCGGCTGATCGACTGGGGCAGCCGCATCGGGGTGGCCACCGGCGAGGTCGTCACGCGGCTGCTGCACCAGAACAAGCACCCCGAGCACGGCTACCGCGCCTGCCTGGGGTTGCTGGGCTTGGCCAAGCGCTACGGCACCGCCCGGCTCGAGGCAGCGTGCGAACGCGTCCTGGCGCTGGGCGCGTTCAAGTACCGCCACGTGCGCGACGTACTGGCCAACAACCGTGACCGCGTCGCGCCGGCCGGCCACGACGGTGAATGGACCAGCCCGGCGCACGCCAATGTGCGCGGACCCGGCCACTACCAATGACATCGAACCTCCCGAGGACAACGACCATGCTCGACAACGCCACCGTCGCGAACCTGCGCTCGCTCAAGCTGCTGGGCTTCGCCGACGGCCTGCTCCAACAGATGGGCCAGCCCGAAGCGCTGGCCATGACCTTCGAGGAGCGTCTGGCGCTGCTCGTCGATCGCGAGATCGCCCAGCGTGGCGACCGCAAGCGGGTGCGCTTGCTGCAGCGCGCGCAGCTGAAGTTCCCCGAGGCCGCCGTCGAGAACGCCCAGTTCGACGGCGTGCGCGGCATCGATCGCCGGGCGCTGACCGGGTTGGCGCTCTCGGGCTGGATTGAGCGCGGCGACACGATCCTGTTCAGCGGGGCCACCGACCTGGGCAAGACCTGGTTGGCCTGCGCTCTGGGACAGTACGCGTGTCGCCAAGGACACAGCGCTCTGTACCTGCGCGTGCCGCGCCTGCCCGAGGAGTTGCGGGTGCTCCACGGCAGTGGCGGCTTCGGCAAGTGGTTGATGCAACTGGCCCGCACCGACGTGCTGATCCTTGACGATTGGGGCACCGGCCCCATCGACGCCACCACGCGCGGGGATCTGCTTGAGATCATCGATGACCGCGCCGGGCAACGCGCCACGATCATTACCCATCAATTGCCGGTCGATCACTGGCACGGCTGGATCGGCGACGCCACCATCGCCGACGCCATCCTCGATCGCTTGTCGCAGCGCGTGCATCGCTTCGACCTGGAAGGCGACTCGCGGCGCACCGGTGCCAGCAAGAAGATCGCCGCCAAAACCCGCCCGTAACGCTGAGAAGACATCAATGTCTGCGTCCCGACCGACCCAATATCGGAGGCTGCCATGCCCTGAGCACCACTGCTCGCGATACACTAAAACCCTACGCAACACCGTCGCCCGCGTCGCGGTCACGATCGCCGAAACCGGTGGTCACGATCCCGAAACGCTCGGTCACGTTGCTCCGGACCGCCGGTCACGTTCGGCCGAAATGCGCGGTCACGTTCACCGAAATACGCATGTTCCTGCAGATCTTCGCGAACCCAGGCGAGCACGACGCCAAGCGCATGCTGCTCAATATGATCACGACCAGCCTCTATCTCGGACTGCCATTGCTCTGGAGCGGGATGATGGCTTGGGCGGGCCTGCACATAGGGAAGTCCATCGACGTCGCGACGAACCCGCTACGCAATCCCGCCCAAGATGCCGGCCAGCGTGGTGGTGCTATAGGCAAGGCGATCGCC
>JAHDXY010000154.1:0-2170 GCA_023384005.1 Burkholderiaceae bacterium
TTTGCGTCGACGACCGGCAATGCGCTGATCTGGCGCCGCAACAGCCGCTGCGCGATTTCGGCGACCGGGGTATCGAGATCGACGGTGACGACTGGCGCTGTCATTACATCACGTGCTTTCATGCTGAACTCACACATTCACAGGCCCGCGGCCATCGATCGCCGCGGACCGACCCGATGCGTGCCGCGCATTGGCGGATTTGCGACCCGCCGGCCCGGTCAGCCCTTCGCAGTCGGCGGCCAGCAGCGGCTCGTACTTGACGTCGAGCACGGGCGCCAGGCCCGCACGCTCGTGATCGAGCGCGTTGTTCGCGACCGGCGCTCGCGCCCGGGTTTTCCCAATGATCGACCTCATGACCCCTTGCGGTACGCCCGGCAAATGCCACGTCGAACAAAAACCCGGATCCAGTCTTCAGTCAGCCAAGCCGTATCGATCATCTTTTTCGAGTTTACTCAAGTCGCCGGCAGTTCGCCGCAAACGTCGCGCTTTTCCCCTCGCCGCGAATCGGACTCGGTTCGCTCAAACGGAGACCAGTTTCGCGCGACGCAGCCGCAGGGCGTTGCCGATCACCGAGACCGAGCTGAGGCTCATTGCAAGCGCCGCGATCAGCGGCGACAGCAGCCAGCCGGTGAAGGGGAACAGCACACCCGCCGCGATCGGCACGCCCAGGGCGTTGTAGAGGAACGCGAAGCCGAGGTTCTGCTTCATGTTGGCCACGGTGGCCACCGACAGCGCCCGCGCCGTCGCGATGCCGCGCAGATCGCCCTTGACGAGGGTGAGCTGGGCGCTGTTCATGGCCACGTCGGTGCCGGTGCCCATCGCGATGCCGACGTTGGCCCTGGCCAGCGCGGGCGCGTCGTTGATGCCGTCGCCTGCCATCGCGACGATCCGGCCGTCCTTCTGCAAGCGCTCGACCAACTCGAGCTTGTCGGCGGGCTTGACCTCGCCGTGGATTTCGTCGATGCCCAGGCGCTTGCCGACGGCGCGTGCCGTGGTCAGGCCGTCGCCGGTGGCCATCACGATGCGCAGGCCTGATTTGCGCAGCGCGTCGAGCGCGGCGGCCGTCGTCGCCTTGATCGGGTCCGACACCGCGAGCAGCCCGGCGAGCCGCCCGGCAACCGCGAGATGCATCACGCTCGCGCCCTGGCCGCGCATTTCCTCGCCCCGCGCCGCGAGCGCAGCGACGCCGACGCCGAGCTGCTCCATCAACGCGGTGTTGCCGAGCGCGAGCGACTTGCCTTCGACGCTGCCGCGCACGCCGATGCCCGACTCGGAGTCGAAGCCCTCGGGCCTGGCGAGCTTGAGGTCCTGCTCGCGTGCCGCGGCGACGATTGCAGCGGCGAGTGGATGCTCGCTGCCCTGATCGAGGCTCGCCGCGAGGCGCAACACCTCGCGCTCGTCATATCCCTCGGCGGCAATGGCGCGCTCGTAGGCCGGCCTGCCCTCGGTCAGCGTACCGGTCTTGTCGACGATCAGGGTGTCGACCTTGCGCAGATTCTCGATCGCCGCCGCGTCGCGGAACAGCACGCCGTTCGTCGCCCCTTTGCCGGTGGCGACCATGATCGACATCGGCGTCGCTAGGCCGAGCGCGCAAGGGCAGGCGATGATCAGCACCGCCACCGCATTGATCAGGCCGAAGACCCAGCCCTGCTCGGGTCCGAACAGGCCCCAGGCAAAGAAGCTCAGCGCGGCGATGACTACGACGACCATGACGAAGTAGCCTGCCACCACATCGGCCATGCGCTGCATCGGCGCGCGCGAGCGCTGGGCCTGCGCGACCATCTGCACGATCTGCGACAGCACGGTGGCCGAGCCGACGTGCTCGGAGCGCATCACCAGCGCACCGCTGGTGTTCATGGTGGCGCCGATCAGCTTGTCGCCGGGGCGCTTGGTCACGGGCAGCGATTCACCGGTCAGCATCGACTCGTCCAGCGCGCTCGTGCCTTCGGTGACGACGCCATCGACCGGAACCTTCTCGCCGGGGCGTACGCGCAGCAGGTCGCCGACATGCACATTGGTGAGCGGCACGTCTTCTTCGGTACCGTCGGCATTGAGGCGGCGCGCCGTCTTGGGCGCCAGTCCGAGCAGCGACTTGATGGCCGCCGAAGTCTGCGAGCGCGCCTTCAGCTCCAGAATCTGGCCGAGCAGGGTCAGCGAAATGATGACGGCG
>JAHDXY010000154.1:2180-10204 GCA_023384005.1 Burkholderiaceae bacterium
AGACCGCCACGATGCCGTCGACCACGAAGGTGGCCGGGAAGATCTGCGGCGCCACCGTGGCCACGACGCTGTAGACGAAAGCCACGCTGGTGCCCAGCCCAATCAGCGTCCACATGTTGGGACTGCGGTTGATCACGGATTGCACGCCGCGCACATAGAACGGCCAGCCGGCCCAGAGTGCCACCGGCAGTGTCAGTGCGAGTTCGATCCAGGTTTGGGCGGCTGCCGGGAACCAGCCGAACCGGTGCCCTCCCATGGCGAGGAACGTCACCACCACGGTGAACGGCAGGGTCCACCAGAAACGTCGAGAGAAGTCGACCAGCTCGGGGTTCTCGTCGTCCTCGAGCGTGGGCATCACGGGTTCGAGCGCCATCCCGCACTTGGGGCAGGTGCCCGGGTGGTCCTGTCGGATCTCCGGGTGCATCGGGCACGTGTAGATCGTCCCAGGCGCCGCGGATGCCGCGAGCGGTGCAGGCGGTGCCGGCGGCGCGTCGGCGCGATGCATTGCGCCGTGTTCGTGCTTCGAATGCCTGTCCATCGATTCATCTCTCCCTGATGGCTGGGGCTTCCGGTGGCGCGGCGTGACCGCGGCGATCACCGTGGCTGCCGTGGCCCCCATGACCATGGAGCAGATGAATCAGCGGGCACGCCAGCAGCAGCAGGTAGACCCAGTTGCCCGCGAGATGGTTCCAGTGTTCGCGCAGCAGGTAGACGCCGCCCACGAGCGCGAGCATCAGCAGCGCGGTCTTCATTGGCCGGCTCAGGCCCATCAGGCTTCGGCTGGCTCACTTCGTCGCCGGGGCCAAGTGCATGCGGTCCATCATCATCTGCATCATCGACTGCATCATGTCCATCCGCTGTTCCATCATGCCCTGGCGTGCGCCCATGTCACCCGGCTTGCTGCTCGCGCCGCCGGGACCCATCCCCCCGATGCCGCCCATTCCCCCCATGCCGCCCATCATGTTCATGCCGTTTTGCATCAGCTTCATCTGCTCGGCCATCAGGGCGTTTCGCTCTTCGGGTGTCTTGGCCGCCATCATCTTGTCGTGCATCTCCTGCATGGCCTTCATCTGGTCGCCGTAACCCGGCATCGCGGCGCCGGAGCGCATGCCCATTCCCGGTCTACCCGGCGTGGCCTGCGCGAGTTGCACGACGCTTGTCTGCGCGCCGAGGCGGGCGTCGTGCTGGTCCTGAGCAACGGCCCAGGCTGATGCGGCCAAGCTTGCGGTGGCCAGTGCGGCGACGGAAACGATGGTGTGAAAGGATGTCATTTGTTGCTCCTGGCAAGTGAGTTGCGGCGAGTACCGAACCGGATCGCCCTGGACTCGGTCGCGGTCACCGCGAATCTGTGATGTCCGAATCGGGCATGTGGACGACTTCTCGTCGCGTTTCAGGATCGAACGCCGTCGATACTGACCGACTCCCACGAACCGCACCATGACGATAGCACTACATTCTTGTCATTTCGCAGTCACCGGTTCCGGGGCGACGGTGTTATCATCGAGCGATGAGTCCGTGTCCCGCCAGTGCCGTATCCGCGCGCGCATCCCTTCAGGGTGTGCCGCGCTCGCGTGCCGGGGCCGGACCTCGCACCGGTCAGCCGGCCGCACCCTTCTAAGCCCGGCGATCAGCTTCACCCTCTAGCGCAACTCTTCGATCGCCGGGCCTCAAAGTCCCGCGCGATGGCGCCCGTCTGCACGACGCAGAACCGGCCCGCAACATGGAGGTGTGCAACATGAAAGACCTGACGACTCAGCGGACGTTCACCGAGCTCGACCACGTTCGACTGAAGAACCTGATCCAACGCAGCCGCAAGAGTGGCGTGTCGCCTGTGCAGATCGATGCGATCGAAAACATGCTCGACGAGGCGTCGATCGTGCCTTCGAAGCAGGTTTCGCCCGACGTGGTGACGATGTATTCGCGAGCCGTGGTGGTCGATGCCGCCACGGGTCGGCGCAGCACGTTGACCGTGTGCTACCCGTCGGATACAGCGCCTGAAGAGGGCTTCGTTTCCGCGCTCTCACCGGTGGGCTGGAGCCTGCTCGGTCTGCATGTGGGCGAGACCGCCCGCTGGTCCACGCCCGCGGGCGAGCAGAAGGAGGCCGAGATCGTGGCCATCCTGTTCCAGCCTGAGGCCACTGGCGACTACACGATCTAGGAATCGACGAACTCTCAGAGCCGATCAGGCCGCGCGGGTTCTCGATCCGATCGGTCATGTCGCTGTGCGCGACTACTTCAGACTCATCATCGTGCCGGGCAGCCAGAGCGCAATCCGCGGCCAGATCATCACCAGCGCCATGCCGAGGATCAGCAGCAGCACGTATGGCGCACTGCCGCGGATGATGTCGCGCATCGGCGCGCGCGTGATCGCCTTGATGGTGAACAGGTTCATGCCCACGGGCGGCGTGATCTGCGCCAGTTCCAGGTTGATCACCAGCAACACGCCGTACCAGATCGGATTGATCTGCAGGTGTTGCATGACCGGAAGGATCACCGGCGTCGTGATCAGGATGATCGCGATCGACTCGAGGAACATGCCGAGGATGAAGATCAACGCCATCATCGCGACCAGGAATCCGAGCACGCCCACATCGGCCGCGACCACCACGGCGACGAGTTGCTGCGGAAGGCGCATCTTGGTCAGCACGAATCCGAACACGGCGGCGCCGGCGAGGATCATGAACAGCATCGCCGAGGTCTTGCTCGCGTCGATCGCGCAGTTCCAGATCGCGGCCAGACCGACGTTGCGATAGATGGCGGTGGCGACGAACAGCGCAAGCAGCGCACCGACAGCGGCGGCTTCCGTGGCGGTGAACACGCCGGCGTACATCCCGCCGAGCACGAACGCGGGCAAGGAGATGGCCCACATCGACTTGCGAATCGAGCGCAAGGCCTCGGGCAGCCGGGCGCGCGGCTCACGCTCGATGTGGCGGTGGCCGATCGCCGTCGAGATCATGCTCCATGCGACGAAGATCGCCGCGATCATCAACCCCGGCATCACGCCAGCCATGAACAGCCCGCCGATCGAGGTGTCGGTGGTCACTGCGTAGAGCACCATCGGACCGGAGGGCGGGATCAGGATGCCGAGCGTGCCGCCGGCCGCGACCAGGCCGTAAGCCACCTTCGGATCGTAGCCGAACCTGATCATCTGCGGGATCGCGACCGCGCCGATCGTCAGCGCGGTCGCCACGCTCGATCCGGAGATGGCCGCGAAGATCGTGCACGCGGCGATCGTCGCGATGCCCAATCCGCCGGGCAGGTGGCGTGTGAGCGTGTAGGCAGTGTTGTAGAGGTCGTCGACGATGCGCCCTCGGATCATGACGTGTGCCATGAACGCGAACAGCGGAATCGCCACCAGCAGGTAACGGTTGACCTCGCCGAAGATCACCTCCGTCACCGAGCCCAGCTGACCCTGCGTGGCCCACAGCAACGCACCGCCGAAAAGCGTCAGACCGGCGAAAATCGGCAGCCCGGTGAACAGCAGGACGACCAGGCCGATCAGGATGACTGCGATCGTGATCAATCGGCGCCTTCCGGGCGATGTGGCGCGTCGGCGAGCGCGGGCGCGCCACAGGCCAGCCGAACCAGCGCCTCGATGGCGGTCAACAGCATCAGCAGGCCACCCAGCGGCAGGAACAGCATCAGCAGGTACACCGGCCATTCGAGATAGCCTTCGGTGACGATGCCCAGGCTGCGCGAGAACATCGCCGTCTGCCAGCCGTTGACGACCAGGATCAGCGCCGCCGCGAGCACGGCCAGCGACGACCAGGCCTGCGCCCACAACCTCGCGCGACCCGCCAGGCTCGACGTGAACAGATCGACGCCTATATGTTCGCCCCTGCGCAGCACGTCGGCCGCGGCCAGCATGACGATGGCCACCAGCAGGAAGCCCACCGCGTCGTCGACCCACGGCGGTGCGCGATTGAAGCCGTAGCGCATGACGACGGACCAGCCGATCAGGCCCAGCGAAACGAGCAATCCGACGGCCGCCAGCGATATCGCGGCAGCGTTGAGCCAACCGATGCATTTCCCGATGATGTGCACGAGCGCCGGTTCGGTGGCGCGGCCCCTGGGTCGCAAGGCGTCGATGTGCCTGTCTCCGGGTCCTGGTCCTGTTCGCACTGACTCGGGCGACGGCGGCGATCCGCCGCCGCTGCCTGAACGCCCTAAAGCTTGCGGATCATCTCGATCAGCTTCGCGCCATCGGGCGTGCTCTCGTCGAACGCCGTGATCACCGCCGGTTGCATGTAATAGGCAAACGCGTTCTGCTGCGCCCTGGTGAGCACCGTGACGATCATGCCATTGTCGCGCAGGGCCTTGATGTCGGCCTCGGGAATGTCGTCGGTGGCCGGTATCGAGCGCGTCTCGGCCGTCTTCGCCGCCGCCTCGATGCCTTTGCGGATCTCGCCCGGCAGGCCGTCCCACCAGGCCGGGTTGACGATCAGGTTGTCATACGCGAGCAGAATCGGCGAGGCGACGCCGTACTTCTGCACCTCGAAGAAACGACGCGAGTAGGCGGCCCCGACGCCGGTGAAGCCGGCGTCGAGGACGCCGGTCTGCAAGGCCTGGTAGACCTCCGAGCCGGGCATCGCCGAGGGCGAGGCACCCATCGCGATCAGGCCCGCGTCGAACAGCTTGGACAGGCCGCGGATCTTCACGCCCTTGAAGTCCTCGGGCTTGATCAACGGAGCCTTCGACGAAGTGAAGATGCCGTTGTTGGACTCGACGATCCAGGCGATGTTCTTCACGCCTTTGGCTTGCATCTTGGCGTTGAGCAGTTTCGCCGCATCGGAGCCCGGAAACTTCGTCATCTTGTCGGCCGACGTGACGAGGTAGGGAATGGTGGTGACGATCATTTCGGGGATCGTTCCACCCCACTGGAAGTTGACCACCGCTGCCGCCTCGATCTTGCCCCCGGCCACCGCGGCGTGATGCTGGTTGGGCTTGAAGAGCTGCGCGGAACCGAAAAGCTGCACTTCGACCCTGCCGCCGGTGTTCGCCTTCACGTCGGCCGCGAACTGCTCCAGGGCCTTCGCCGTGTGGTGCGTCGGCGGGAACTGGTGACTGAGGCGCATGGTGAAGTCGGCGGCGAACGCCGAGCTCCCTGTCAGTGCGGCTGCCACGGCGGTGGCGATGAGCGCGGTCCTGATGTTCATGGCGGTGTCTCCTCTGGGGGTTGCGATCGTTTGCGGCACGGTGCGTGGATGATCTGGCTAAAGGGCGGCGAGGATCTCGTCGTTGTGCTCGCCGAGCCTGGGCAGGGGCCGGAGCACGCCCAGGCGGCGCCCTCCCATCAACAGCGGCAGCAGCACGACCTTGGTCGAGGCGCCGTCGTCGGTGGGCATGTCCACCAGGCCGCCGCTGGCCTTGAGGTGCGGGTCGTCGACCAGTTCGTCGGGGCTGACGATGCGAGCGTAGGGCAGGCCGGCCGCCTCCAGCGCTTCGCAGAGCTCGTCGATCTCGTAGTCACGCAGCGTCTCGCCGATCCGTTCGATCAGTTGCGGGCGCAACGCCACGCGCTGGGCATTGGTGGCCAGCGCCGGGTCGTTGGCGAGGTCGGGCCGGTTGATCACTTTGCACAGGATCTGGAACTGCCGGTCGTTCACGGCACCGACGAAGAGCTGCTTGTCGCCGGCCAGCGTGAACGTGTCGTAGACGCTCCACGCGGAAACGCGCGAAGGCATCGGCGGCGTCGGCTCGCCGGTCATCTGGAACTGCTGCATGTGCTGGGCGGCGAGCAGGCAGCAGTTCTCGAACAGCGCACTCTGGATCTCCTGCCCGCGGCCGGTGCGGTCGCGCTCGCGCAAGGCCGCAAGCACGCCGATGGCCGCGAACATGCCGCCCATGATGTCGTTCACCGACGACCCGGCGCGCAGCGGGCGGCCCTTGGGGCCGGTCATGTAAGTCAGTCCGGCCATGTTCTGCACGACTTCGTCGAGCGCAACGCGGTTCTCGTACGGACCCGGCAGGAAGCCCTTGTGCGAGGCGTAGATCAGGCGCGGGAATTCGCCGGACAGCGCCTCGTACCCGAGACCGAGCCGGTCCATCGTGCCCGGGCGGAAGTTCTCCAGGAGCACGTCGGCGGTGCCGATCAGCGCCCTGGCCTTGGCCATGCCTTCGGGCGTGTGCACGTCCAGCACCACGCTCTTCTTGTTGCGGTTGACGCTGCGGAAAAAACCAATGCCCAGGCCAGGCAACTTGCGCGTCTTGTCGCCGCCGGGCGGCTCGACCTTGATGACCTCCGCCCCCAGGTCGGCGAGGATCATTCCGCAGGTCGGGCCCATCACCATGTGGCTGAATTCGACCACCCGCAGGCCGGTCAGCGGGAGCTCGTTGTCGTCGCGCATCAAGCGCCTCCGTCGAACTGGTCAGCGGGCCGCCGTGGCGGCGGGACAGATCTCGGGCAGCCTGGCACGCCACGCCGCGCCGCTGCTCCGTTCGCCGGCCGGCAAGGCGTCGAAACGCGCCAGGCGGAGTTGCGGCGCGGCATCGGTTCGGGCACGACCGGACTGCCGATCGAGGTACTGATGAGTGTCAACTCTAGGCATTCCGAAGAAATGCACAAGCGTTATCTCGGAAGCAATAGAATGCCGTTTCGGAATCACTGGCAGGGCCGTCGTCGTGCAAGACATCGACCTCAAGTCGCTGCGGTTGTTCGTCGCCGTGTGCGACCACCGCAACATCAGGCTCGCCGCGCAGCAGGAACACATCGAGCCTTCGGCGATCAGCAAGCGAATCGCGCAGCTCGAGTCGCTGCTGAAGACTCCGATCCTCGTGCGCAGCCGGCGCGGTGCCCAGCCCACGCCCGCCGGCGAGGCGCTGCTCGAGCACGCGCGCTCGATGTTGTTCACGATGGAACGCATCGAGGCCGACGCCGCGGCCTTCGCCGGGGGAATCCAGGGTCACGTAAGGCTGGTCGCGAGCACGTCGGCGATCGCCGAGTCGCTGCTCGAGGACATCGCGGCGTTCATGCGCGATCCCGCCAACCGCGCGATCAGGGTCGACATCGAGGAGCGCATGTCGCGCGACGTGGTGCGCCTGGTGAGAGAGGGCAATGCGTCGATCGGCGTGTGCTGGGACAGCGTCGATTTCGGAGGCCTGGAGCACCTGCCCTACCGCGCCGACGAACTGGCGCTGGCGGTGCACCAGGATCACCCGTTGGCGCATCGGCGCAGCGTGCGCTTCGAGGAGACGCTGGCGTACGAGCACGTAGGACTGCCGCCCGTGACCGCGGTCCCCACGATGCTTCATCAGGCAGCCGCACGCGCCGGCCGCGCGATGAGCTACAGGGTGGTGGTTTCGAGCTTCGACGCGGCGCTGCGCGTCGTGGCGGCCGGTCTCGGTGTCGCCGTGATTCCGGTGCAAGTCGCCGGCAACTACTCCGCGCGCCGCACCGTCCGGGTGATTCCGCTGAGCAACGCCTGGGCGAGGCGCCGCTTCGCGGTGTGCTTTCGCATCCGCGCAGGGCTGTCGCCCTCGGCGCTACGCATGGTCGATCACCTCGCCCTCAAGGGATCGGCGGTGGCAGGCGATGAGCCGGCGGACGACGGCCCCGGTTTATCGCGTTGAGTGCTTCAGCCTGAACTGCTCCGGTTTGCCGGAGACTCTGCCGTGTCCCGGATCCTGGGTCCGTCGGAGGAGGAGTCCCCGGACGCCGTCGGGAGAGGCGTCCTCCCCGGAACCGCCTTCGGCGACGCGGCGCGCAGGAACGGCCGGAGCACCGGGATCGGAACCGGGATCAGGGAGCGGACTTCAGTACCCGCGCATGATGCGCCACATGCTCGCCGATCAGGCTCGCAATGAAGTAATACGAATGGTCATACCCCGGTTGCAGCCGCGACTGCACTGATTGCCCCGCCGCCTTGCACGCGTCGATGAACCGCTGTGGCATCAACTGCTCCTCGAGAAAGGAGTCGGCACTGCCGGTATCAATGAGGATGGACGCATTCGATGGCCGCGCTCGAACCAGCTGTTCGGCATCGTAGGCCTTCCACGCCTCGCGATCGTCACCGAGATAGGCCCCG
>JAHDXY010000155.1 GCA_023384005.1 Burkholderiaceae bacterium
TGGTTCCGTCAGAACGAACCTAACAGCGTACCGAGTCCGACGACCACTGCCAACGCGATGAGCGGGAACAGCACCGCGACGACGAACACGTCGAGGTAGGACTGGCGGTGTGTCAGCTTGCAGATCGCCAACAAGGTGATGACCGCGCCGTTGTGAGGCAACGCGTCCAGGCCGCCCGTGGCGATCGAGGTCACCCTGTGCAGCAACTCCGGCGCGATGCCGGCGGTGCGTCCCATCTCCAGGTAGGTGCTGCCCAGCGCCTGCAAGGCAATGCTCATGCCACCCGAGGCCGAGCCGGTGATCCCGGCGAGCAGGTTGACCGCGATCGACAACGAAATCAGCGGGTTGCCCGGCGCGATCCCCAGGACAGCATCGCGAATCAGCGCGAAGCCGGCCAGCGAGGCCACCACGGCGCCGTAGCCGACTTGCGACGCGGTGTTGAAGATGGGAAGCACCGCCGCGCTGGCGCCTGCATCGAGGCTCGACTTGAGCTCTGGCAAGCTGCGCCGTGCCATCAGCACCAGGAGCAGGTTGGCCAGGGCCAGCGCCGCGATGATCGACCAGGTGCCGCGCACCGCATCGAGCCGCGTAGCGCCGTACAGCGCGCTGGCCAGGTAGGCGGTGTCCAGGTTCGGCAGGATCTGTTCGCTGAAGAGCCAGTTGAGCGCCACCACCGTCACGATCGGCGTCAAAGCGACGCCGAAGCCCGGCAGGACTACCCGCGGCGCCGCGCCCGCCTGCGGCCCCAGCTCGGCCACGTCGTAGCCCTCGCCTTGTGCATGCGGGCGCACGCTGCGCGGCAATCCGTCCGGGCCGCCGTCGTGCGCGCCGAATCCCTCTCCGGCGTCGACCGCCAGGCGCGCGCGGCGCAGCAGCCACGCCGTGCCCAACAACAACATCACCGCGCCGCCGATCAGTCCGAGCCCCGGCGCTGCGAAGGGCGTGGTGTTGAAGTAGGGCATCGGAATCGCGTTCTGGATCGCGGGCGTGCCGGGCAGCGCGGTCATGGTGAAGGTAAACGCGCCCAGCGCGATCGTCGCCGGTATCAGCCGCTTGGGCATGTCGACCGCGCGGAACAACTCGACCGCGATCGGGTACACGGCGAAGGCCACCACGAACAGCGACACGCCGCCGTAGGTGAGCACGGCGCAGGCGAGCACGACGGCCAGCACGGCCCGGCTCGAACCCAGCCAGTCGACGATGCGCATGGCGATCACGCGCGCCGCGCCGGAGTCCTCCATCAGTTTGCCGAAGACCGCTCCGAGCAGGAACAGGGGAAAGAACAGCACGACGAATCCACCAAGCGCCTTCATGAAGATCTGGGTGTAGCTGGCCAGCAGCGGCACATCGGGGCTGGCCAGCACAGCCAGCAGCGCCATCAGTGGCGCCAGGAGCAGCACGCTGAAGCCGCGGTAGGCCAGGTACATCAGGAGCGCGAGTGACACCAGGATGCCGGCGATGCTGCTCGTCATGGCTCGCGCCTGTGTAGCGGTGGTGCGCCGGACATGATGGCCGCGATCTAGCTCAGGTACGGTTCCAGGGGCATCGTGAACCGGCGTCCCAAATGGGTGAAGTTGGTCTTGAGCCAGACCTCTGCGGCGCGATAGCCGATGCGGTGCAGACGCGACAGGAAGGGCCAGCCGGTGTCGAGCTTGCTTGCGGCGCTGAGTTCGGCCAGCTCTGCTTCGGCCTGGATGCGGTGCATGCGCAGCGCGGCGACCTGCGAGAACAGGTCGGGACGGCCACCGCCCGTGGGCTCGCCGGTCTGGCGCAGCAGTTGCTGGAGCAAGGCCAGCGAGCGCAGCTCCTTGACAAGACTGCTGTTGAAGGTGATCTCGTCCAGGCGATCGAGAATGCCCTGGGGCGTCGTCGGAATGCTCTCGCGCCGCGATGGGTTGATTTGCACCAGAACCAGGTCGTGTGCCGGGCTTTCAGCGATGAGCGGGAGCAAGGACGGGTTGCCGAGGTAGCCGCCGTCCCAATAAGCCTCGCCGTCGATCTCGACTGCGCGAAACATCAGTGGCAGGCAGGCAGACGCCATCACGGCGTCAGCCGAGAGCTCGGCCTGCCGGAATTCCTTCAGCCGGCCGGTGCGCACGTTGGTGGCGGAGACGAACAGGCGCACCTTGTCGCAGGCGCGCACGCGCTCGAAGTCGATCTCGGCCGCCAGGAGGTCGCGCAGCGGGTTCAGGTCGAAGGGGTTGAACTGCTGCGGCGACATCGAGCGCCCGACCCAGTCCAGGTAGATGTGCAACGGCGAGCCCTCGAGCGACCAGTTGCCGAAGAACGCACCCAGCGCGTCGGGCACCATCGGCCCGCGCCCGGACGCGTTGCTGACGCGGCTCCAGAAGCGCCGCAAGGCCTCTCGGGCGCCCACCCGCCCCCCGGCCATCAGTCCGTCGGCCAGCACCACGGCGTTCATCGCTCCGGCGCTGGTGCCGCTGATCGCGTCGATCTCGATGCGATCGTCCTCGAGTATCCGCTCCAGCACGCCCCAGGTGAACGCGCCGTGCGCGCCGCCGCCCTGCAGCGCGAGGTCGATACGCCTGACGCGGCGCGATCTCATGCGACAACGCCGGCGCGCGCGCGCCGAACCGGGGCGAGCCGCGCGTGAGCGCCGCCTTCGTGAGCAGCCACGAGGATTCGCCCGGTCAGTTCGACGCCGAGTTCGCGACGCCGTAGCGCGCGCGATACGCCGCCACCTTGTCGCGATACTCGCCGAGCCCCGCCGCGTCGCCGCCGCCCGACTGGAGAAACGCGAGTACGTCGTCGAGGTTCGCGATCGAGACCACCGGGATGCCGTAGAACGCGTGCACTTCCTGCACCGCCGAGCTTTCGGTCGGATAGTCGGCAGTGCCGCCGCGCTCCTGTCGGTCGAGCGCGATCAGCACCGCCGCCGGCTGCGCGCCCGCGTGGCGGATCAGGTCGACCGACTCGCGCACCGACGTGCCGGCCGAGATCACGTCGTCGACGATCACGACCCGACCCGCGAGCGGTGCGCCCACCACCGAGCCACCCTCGCCGTGGTCTTTCTCTTCCTTGCGGTTGTACGCGAAGCCGACATTTCGTCCGCGCGCGGCAAGCTCCACGGCGGTGGCCGAGGCCAGCGTGATTCCCTTGTACGCGGGGCCGAAGAGCATGTCGAAGCGAATCGTTCCGGCCGCTTCGGCGTCGAGCAATGCCTGCGCGTAGAACTGGGCAAGGCGGCCCAGCAGCGCGCCGTCGTGAAAAAGCCCCGCGTTGAAGAAATACGGCGACATGCGCCCGGCCTTGGTCTTGAACTCGCCAAAGCGCAGCACGCCGGCTTCGAGCGCGAAGCGGATAAACTCCTGTGGGTCTCGTCGCGAAACCCCTTGCGGATTCGTCGCTGCCAACTCACATCTCCTCGCCGGCCGCGATGCCGGCACATTCGCCAATGATACGTATCGTTTCACTGAACCTGAACGGTATCCGCTCGGCCGCGCGCAAGGGCTGGCTCGAATGGATGGCCGCGCAGAAGGCCGACGTCGTGTGCGTGCAGGAGGTGCGCGCGCAGCCCGAGGACATGTCCGACGAGATGCGCAGGATCGGCAAGCTCCAGGGCCACTTCCACTTCGCCGAGAAGAAGGGCTACAGCGGCGTCGGTCTGTACTCGAAGCACAAGCCGAAGAACGTCGTGGTCGGTTTCGGCGAGGCCGAGTTCGACGCCGAGGGCCGCTACATCGAGGCGGACTTCGGCGCGTTCACCGCGATCTCGCTCTACCTGCCTTCGGGGTCCAGTTCCGAGGAGCGCCTCGCCGGGAAGTTCCGCTTCCTCGACAGGTTCCTGCCGCACCTGCGGCGCCTGAAGGCGAGCGGACGCGAGATCGTCCTGTGCGGCGACCTGAACATCGCGCACAAGGAAATCGACCTGAAGAACTGGAAGTCGAACCAGAAGAATCCCGGCTTCCTGCCCGAGGAGCGCGCCTGGCTCACGCGGGTGTTCGACGAGGTCGGATTCGTCGACGTGTTTCGCACGCTCGACCAGAGCCCCGAGCGCTACACATGGTGGAGCAACCGCGGCCAGGCATGGGCGAATAACGTGGGGTGGCGGCTCGACTACCACCTCGCGACTCCCGGCATCGCCGCCAGGGCGAAGCGCGAGAGAATCTACCTCGACCAGCGCTTCAGCGACCACGCACCGGTGATCATCGATTACGACTTCAGGCCCTGAGTCCTGAGTCCAGCGCTGCCGTCGCACATGCCGGATCCCAACCGGTTCGTCGAAAGGAGAGAACACGATGCTACTGGACACCCCCATCTGTGATTTCGGCTGGAAAGCGCCCGACTTCACGCTGCAGGACCCCGATGGCAATCCCTTCACCATGTCGCAGAACCTGGGCGAGAAGGGCTTGCTCGTCATGTTCATCTGCAACCACTGCCCCTATGTCCAGGCCGTGGCGACCCGCCTGGCGGCCGACACCCGGACCCTGATCGACGAAGGCATCCGCGTGGCCGCGGTGATGTCCAACGACTACCGCCAGGTGGCGGCCGACTCGCCGGCCAACATGAAACGCTTCGCCGCAAAGCACGGCTTTGCTTTCCCGTACCTGGTCGACGAGGACCAGGCCGTGGGCCGCGCCTATGGCGCGGTCTGCACACCCGATTTCTTCGGCTTCAACAAGGTCGGCGAGCTGCAGTACCGCGGGCGCCTCGATGACTTGCGAACGGGAAGCGCTGCACAGCGCGAGCCCGAACTGCTCAACGCCATGCGTCAGATCGCGCTGACGGGCAAGGGGCCCGAACGGCAAACTGCGAGCATGGGTTGCTCGATCAAATGGCGCCGCGACGCCATTTGATCGCCAGGCGGTTCAGTACCTGTCAGGCAGAAGCAAAAACTTCGCCCCTCTGGTCACCGACCATTTTTACCGGCATTTCGGATGTCGCAGTCGCACGCAGGGCATTTTGCTTGTCGCGCGCGGTGTTCGCGGTTGCTTCATCCGGGTAGATGGTGACTACCTGGAAAGCGCTCTCGCCGGTTTCTACGAAGAAGACCTGAGTCGCCCCCAATGATTTGACTCCGGGCGCGTACTTGTTGCGCGCCTCGGCCCTCATTTCCTCGTTGTTGGGAACAGTGCTCGTCCAGTTTGAAATAACGCCATAGCTCATATCGATTTCCTCTGATGTCGACGGAACATGAAACGGCCCGACTGCCATCTGGGTCCTCGGGGATTCAGTCAGGGTGCCACGGCACTCGTTCGCAAAACGGAGCATCCCTTGCGCGCAAGTGGTCAGGACCAGATCGGCGCAGGGCGCATCGAAGTCCAGGCCGCGACGCTTGCGCTTCGGATCGGTAGCGCGCGTTCGGCGAGCCCGCAGCGCTCAAGCCTTCCACGCCTCGACAACATTCAGCAGTCCCTTGCGGTAGTCGGGCCACGAAGGCCGCCACCCGGGCACGCGCGGCGAGGGCGCGCGCTGCGGCATCGCGAGATCCGCCTGCTGCATGTGCTCCTCGCGTACCACCAGCCGGAACAGCGGCGCGGCGATGCGTGGCGCGTGGCGCGGCGACCGCGTTCCGAGCAGGCGCGCGAAGTGGTCCATGAACTCGACGAATGCAACCGGCGGCCCGCTGGTCGCATGGAACCTGCGCCCTGCATTGCCCGGCACCGCGGCTGCGAGCAACGCGCTCACGGCATCGTCGTGGTGCAGGTGAAACTGGCCTGCCGCGCGCGATCCGGCCCAATAGGGGCGGCCCAGCCGGAACGCCTTGCGGTAGGCGCGAAGGTCTTTGCTCTGCGGTCCGTAAAGATACCCAAGGCGCACGACACAGGCCGGGATTGGTCCGGACAGAACCAGTTCTTCGCATTCCAGGATCGTCCCGGCCAGCGAGCGAAGCGGGTCCTTTTCCGGATGGCCGAGCACGAACGCGAAGCTGGCGTGCACGAGGAAACCCGCATCGCTGCGCATCGCACGGCGTGTGCCGGTGCGCATCGTGCGCGCGAAGTCCTTCCACGCGTGTCCGTCATGCAGCAGCGTATTGGCCTGCTGCCCGGCGACGTTGATGCGCACGTTGCCGCGCGCGGTCTGCTGCGAGAGCAGCCGGCCCAGCTCGGAGCGCTGACCGGTGATGGAGGGCTTCATCGCCGTGCCCGACTCCGCAGCCATCAAAGGCCCCGCGATGGCGGCGTGGATGTCACGCGCTCGTTGGCCCGGCGACAGGCGCTTCGAGTACAAGGCGCGAGCGGTAGCGCGAACGCCCCTCGGGATACAGGCCGACCGAGCACTGGATCAGCTTGCCACCGGCGTCGTACCAGTGGCGCGTGACTTTCAGCGCCGCGCTCCCCGAGGGCGCCTGCAGTTGTGCGGCAAGGCCGTCGTCGAGCGTGCAGGCGTCGATTTCCTGCTCCACCGAGGCCACGCGCACTCCGTACAGGCGCTCGATCAGTTTGAACACCGGGCCAAGCCACTGATCGATGCGGGCCGGTACCTGGTCGAACTCGGGCCGCACGTAAAGACATGTGGAGCCGATCGGCTCGGCCTGGCCTCGCATGTACCGCAGCATGTCGATTCGCATCCACCTGGTGCCGGCGTCCACCCGCAGCATCCGGGCGGTGGACGCGTCCGCGGGCAGGGTTTGCGCTCGAACCAGCCGCAACTGCGTCGTGCGCGCCGCCTCGACAATGCCCTCGAGCGTTTGCTGTGACTGCACGAAGGACGGTGAAGGCGTGCGCGACAACACCGTCGTTCCTATACCCGCGCGCGACTCGACGACGCCCATCTTGCGCAGCGCGCTCATCGCCTCGCGCAGCCTGTATCGGGTCGTGCCGAAGCGCACCTGCAACTGCGCCTCGCTGGGCAACAGGCCACCCACCGGATAGGACGCGGCGATCTCGCGCGCAAGTGCGTCGACCAGTTCCGTCGTGCTGTCGGGGCGATGGGTTTTCGTCGAAGCGGCTGACGTCGTCTTCATTTAGTGGACAATATCCGAATATTCGGATATTAATCAAGTCTCATGGAGTTCGGATATCCGACCAATCGCAATCCTTGCACAGGGGGCCGTATGCAGCGCAGACACCTTATCAAAGCAGGACTGGCACTTCCGCTCGCGGCCAGTTTGCCGGCGCTGGGCCAGGCCGACAGCTACCCGACGAAGCCGATCCGGCTGGTGGTCACCCAGGGGACCGGTTCGGGAAGCGACATCACCGGCCGCCTGATCGCCAAGAAGCTGACCGAGCTCCTCAAGCAGAGCGTGGTCGTGGAAAACCGCGTGGGCGCCAGCGGGCTGATCGGTCATGACTACGTTCTGCGCGCCGCTCCGGATGGTTACACGCTGCTGTTCTCTTCGACGGCCCCTCTCGTGTTGCTGCCGGCGGTCAACAGCAACGTGAAGTACCGGCTCACCGATTTCGCCCCGGTAGCCCCGGTGTTCAGCAGTCCCTATATGGTGCTGACATCGACGCAACCGGGCACGCCGAATTCGCTGGCCGAACTCGTCGCGATGCTCAAGGCGAAGCCGTCGAGTTTCGCCTCGTCAGGCGCCGGCGTTCTGACCCACCTGGTGTCGGAGATGCTGCTGCAGGCCACCGGCACCCAGGCAACGCACGTGCCCTACAAGGGCAGCGGGCAGGCGTTGAGTGACCTGGTCGGAGGGGTCGTCCTGTTCGCCACCGATTCGCCCACCGCCGCTGGCGCCCTCGTGCGCGGCGGACGGCTGCGTGCGCTGGCTGTCACCTCGCCGCGGCGGCTGGCCTCGCTGCCCGACGTGCCGACGATGGCCGAACTGGGTTACCCGGCGTTGACGGTCTCGACCATGGGCGGGATCTACGGTCCGCAAGGCATGCCCAAGGAGGTGCTCGAGACGCTTGGCCGCCAGATCGCGCTGGCGGTGACCTCGCCCGAGGTCAAGGCGCAGTTCGCCACCTCGGAGATCGAGGTGCTGACCATGGGGGTCGACGCCTACCAGGCGCAGATGCTCAAAGACGCGCCAGTGTGGGAGCAGATGGTCCGCAAGCTGGGAGTGGTGGTCCAGTGAGCGTGCAGCAGCGCGAAGTCGCGGCGCGGCTGCGCACCTTGCTGTTCGTGCCGGTTCTGGAGCCGCGTTTCTTCGCCAAGGCCGGTCAGCGCGGGGCCGACGCGCTGATCCTGGACCTGGAGGACGCGGTGGTACCCGAGCGCAAGGCCGAGGCGCGCGAAGCCCTCGTCGCCGCCGCGGCGACGCTGCGCGCGGGTGGAGTTCCTGTGCTCGCGCGCGTCAACAACGATCCCGCGACGATCGAGCACGACCTGAAAGCCTGCGTCGCGGCGGGTGTGGACATGGTGATGCTGCCAAAAGCCGAATCGGCCGAACAGGTGCGATTCGTCGCCGAGCGCCTTGGGCCTGGCGTTGGACTGGCGCCGCTGATCGAATCGCCGCGTGGCGTGTTGCGCGCCGAGGCGATCGTCGGCGCGCACGACGCGGTGGTCGCGACGGGCTTTGGCGCCGAGGACTTCGCGCTCGCCATGGGCGCGGCTCCCAGTCGGGCTTTGCTCGGCCCGCCGGCGAGCCACGTGGCCATGTGCGCGCACGCCCACGGCGTCGCGTGCTGGGGCCTGGTCACGGGTATCGTCGAGCTGGCCGACCGCGAAGCGCTGCGCGAGATCGGGCTGCAAGCGCGCCAACTCGGGTTTACCGGCACGCCGGCCATCCATCCCAACCAGGTCCCGGTATTCAACGAGGCGTTCTCGCCCTCTGAACAGGAGATCGCGCACTCTCGACGGGTACTGGAGGTCTTCGAGGCCGCGCGTGCCTGCGGCGCCGGCACGACGCGGTTGGATGGAAAGCTGGTGGACAAGCCGATCGTCGATCGGGCGCTGCGCATTCTCGAATCGCACGCGCGCAGGGGCTAGGCATGGCTCTTCAGACTCTCGCGGGCGTCACCGTGCTCGACTGCTGCTCGTATCTCGCCGGACCCTATGGCGCGGCTTTGCTCGGCGACATGGGCGCGGACGTCATCAAGATCGAGAACCCGGGCGGGGACATGCTGCGCCACTACCCTTCGACGCTCGAGGGAGAAAGCCGCGCTTTCGTGGGAACCAACCGCAACAAGCGCAGCATCGTGATCGACCTCAAGACGCCTGGCGGCATCTCGGTGTCGCACAAGCTGGTAGCGCGGGCCGACGTGGTCATCCAGAACTTCCGTCCCGGTGTGGCGCGGCGGCTGCAACTCGATTACGAGACGCTGCTGGGCGTGAATCCGCGCATCGTCTACGCCAGCTTCACCGGATACGGCGAGGACGGTCCGATCGCCGGCAAGCCCGGTTTCGACCAGGTATTGCAGTGCATGACCGGCGTGGCCCAGGCGCAGGGTTATCCGGGAAACGAACCGAAGGTGGTCTGGGGATCGGTGCTGGATTTCTACGGCGCCAGCATGCTGGCGATGGGCATCTCGGCGGCGCTGTTCAACCGCGAGAAGACAGGGCAAGCGCAGAAGGTCGAGGCTTCGCTACTGGCTTCTTCGATGGCGTTGCAGTCCGGCAGGCTGGTCTGGGCCGAGAACGAGGGCCGGGATGTCGAGCGCGACCTGCGCGGCGGCGCGTTGTCGGCGATTCATCCGACGCGCGAAGGCTACATCTACGTGCAGGCACAGACCCAGCCGTTCTGGGAAGCACTTTGCGAGTTGGTCGGGCTGTCGCACCTGGCGGGCGATCCGAAATACGACGACATGCGCAAACGCAAGATGCACGAGAACGAACTCGTGCCGCAGTTGCGCGAGGCGCTGATGACGCGCACTGCGCTGCAGTGGGAAGCGCACTTCGGATTACGCGTGCCGTGCGCGGTCGTGCGCGAAACCGTCGACCTGTTCGACCACCCGCAGGTCGCGGCTCAGGGGCTCGTCGCTTCACACGAGCACCCGACGCTGGGCCGGTATCGGGCAATGAGCAACCCGGTCACCATCAACGGCCGCGCGCAAACTGTGCCTGACCGCCGTGCGCCGATGCTGGGCGAGCACACGCAGGAGATCCTGGACGAGCTGGGGCTCGGTGCGGAGGAAGCTGCAGCGCTGCGAGAGGCGGGTGCGGTGGCTTGAGCTGCCGGTACCCGCCCTCGCGCACCGAACATCCCGACAAGGAACGATCCGATGAAAGCCGTCACCCTCACCCGCTA
>JAHDXY010000156.1 GCA_023384005.1 Burkholderiaceae bacterium
GGTCGAGGTGTCGCCGTCGACCGTGACGCGGTTGAAGCTCGCGTCGGCCGCCTCGCGCACCCAGCGCCGCAGAAGCGCCCCAGCGACGGCGGCGTCGGTGGCGACGAAGCCGAGCATCGTCGCCATGTTCGGGCGGATCATCCCGGCGCCCTTGGAGATCCCGGTGACCGACACCGCGTGCCCGGCCACGACGGCGCTGCGCGAGGCGGCCTTGGGCAGCGTGTCGGTGGTCATGATCGATTCGGCCGCCTGCGCCCAGTTCGAGGGCGATAGATCGGCCTTCGCCTCGGGCAGGCCGGCGATCAGGCGCTCGAGCGGCAGGCGTTCGAGGATCACCCCGGTGGAAAACGGCAGCACTTGCGCCGGGTCGCAGCCGAGCTGCGCGGCGAGCGCCGCGCAGGTCGCGCGTGCGTCGTCGATCCCCTGCGAACCGGTGCCGGCGTTCGCGCATCCGGTGTTCACGACCAGCGCGCGAATCCCGGCGTTCGCCTCGAGGTGCTGCTGGCTCACGCGCACCGGCGCCGCGCAGAAACGGTTGCGGGTGAACACGCCCGCGACCGTCGCGCCCGGCGCGATGCTCGCGACCAGCAGGTCGCGCCGCCCCGGCTTGCGGATGCCGGCGCGCGCGGTGCCCAGTTCGAGGCCGGCGATCGGCGCGAGTCCTGCGGGCTCGGGGGAAGCGAGATTCACGGCCATCGGATCACCCTGAAAAGACGACATTCTAGCGGCGCGGACCCGATCGACTCGAAAGCGCGGCTCGATCCGCGTTTCTCCTGCTTTCGCCAATGGCGCGCGCGTGGTGCAATCGGGGCACCATGGGCAAAGTGGGCCTGATACTGACCGGCGGCGGCGCACGCGCCGCGTATCAGGTCGGCGTGCTCGACGGCATCCGCGAGCTGCTGTGCGCCGACGGCTGGCCGCCCGGGCGCAACCCGTTTCGAGTGATCTGCGGAACCTCGGCCGGCGCGATCAACGCAGCGACGCTCGCCGCCCACAGCGACGACTGGTGCGCGGCGATCGAGGGCATGACCAGGGTCTGGGGCGATTTCGAGCCGGCGCAGGTCTATCGCGTCGACGCGCGCGGCGCGATCGGCAACGCCGTGCGCTGGGTGCTCGGAACGACCTTCGGCTGGCTGGTGCGCAACAAGCCCCGGTCGCTGTTCGACAACGACCCGCTCGAACTGCTGCTGCGCACGATGATCGACGAGCGCAAGCTGCAGTCCGCGCTCGAGGCCGGGCAGTTCGACGCCTTAGCGGTCACCGCGTCGAGCTACACCTCCGGCCAGCACGTCACCTACTTCCAGGCGCGCAACGGTCAGAGCCCGTGGTTTCGCAACCAGCGCGTCGCCGTTCCGGCGCGCATCGGCATCAAGCACCTGCTCGCCTCGAGCGCGATCCCGTTCATCTTTCCCGCGGTCGCGCTGCAGCTCGACGGCCGGCGCGAGTTCTTCGGCGACGGGTCGATGCGCCAGACCTCGCCGGTGAGCCCCGCGATCCATCTCGGTTCGGACCGCGTGCTGGTGATCGGCGCGGCCCAGTTGCAGGCCGGCACGCTGCGCGCCGGCCACACCGGCTCGCAGTACCTCTACCCGTCGCTCGCGCAGATCGCCGGACACGCGATGGCGAGCATCTTCCTCGACGCGCTGCCCAGCGACATCGAGCGCGTCGAACGCGTGAACCAGACGGTCGGGCTGATTCCGCCGGCCGAACGCGCCAAGTCGGGGCTGCGCCAGGTCGACCTGCTCGCGATCGCGCCCAGCCGGCGCCTGGACGTCATCGCGATCCCGTACGTGAAGACGCTCCCGCGCACCGTGCGCACGATCCTGCGCATGCTCGGCGGGACCGGGCGGCGCGGCTCGGGGCTCGCTTCGTACCTGCTGTTCGAACGCGCCTACACGCGCAGGCTGATCGACCTCGGGCGCAAGGATGCCGCCGCGCGGGCCGAGCAGATCAGGAAGTTCTTCGCCGACTGAGCGCTACGCGTGTCTGGCGCTCAGGTGGCGCAGCATCGCGACGAAGGGCCCCTTGAGAAGCACCAGCGTCATGACGACGAAGACCATCGTGTCGGCCCCGGCCGGATACCAGCGCCCGGTGAGCGCGATGACCTGGCCCAGCGCGAGAGCCGAAACGAATGTCCCGGTCAGGTTGCCCATGCCCCCGACAATCACGACGGCGAATGCGAGCAGCAGGACGTGAAATCCCATGTACGGTTCCGCGACGGTGATCGGCGCGTAGAGCACGCCGCCGAGCACCGCGAGCGCCGAGCCGATGACGAAGACGATCGAGAAGTACCTGTCGACGTCGAGCCCGAGCGAGCGGACGCCGTCGCGGTCCTTCAACGCGGCGCTGACGATCTTGCCGATCACGTGGCGCGTGAAGAACAGGCGCAGGCAGACGAACACGACCACCGCGCAGACGAAGACCACGACGCGGTAGGACTGCACCACCGTGCCGAAGATGTCGATCGGAACGCCGATCGGGTCGCTCACCGGTTGCGGCCCAGTCCCCCAGACGAACTTGATCAGGTCCGCCCCGATCAGCAGCACCGCGTAGGTTGCGATGATCGCGTAGTCGAGCCCGTCGCCGTAGAGCCGGCGGATGATGAATCGCTCGACCAGGTAGGCCACCGGCAACATCGCCGCGACGGCGAGGACCAGCGCCAGCGTGAACGAGCCCCACGCGAAGGGCAGGATCGAGATGAACAGGTACACGCCGACCGCATAGACCATGCCGTGCGCGAAATTGATGATGTGCATGGTGCCGAAAGTGATCGCGAGCCCTACCGAGAACAGGTAGAGGATCGCCCCGATCGTCAGTCCGTACAGGATCGTGTCGACCATCGCCTATCTCGTCCTCGACGGCGCGTGCTCGGGGCGACGAAGCCACAGGGTGGCACCCGCGATCATGGCTGTCGCCCGGGTTCGCGCCCGGCGCGCCGCCGCCGGCCGATCGTGTGCGCGAGTTGTTCGACGTAGCCGGTGATGCCGCGCCTGAACCAGAACACCAGCACCAGCAGCATCACGCCCAGGAACATCTCCCATCGGGCGATCTTCGTCGCGAGCAGGTTGGTCAGCAGTTCGTACGCGACTCCGCCCACGACGGCGCCGTAGAGGTTGCCGGCACCGCCGATGAGAACGGCGAAGATCACGCGGGTGTTCTCCAGCGGAGCGACATCGCCAGGCGCGACGAAGCCTTTGACGATCGCGTGCAGCGCGCCCGCGAATCCGGCCAGCGTGGCGGCAATGACGAAGGTGAGCCACTTGTAGCGAAAGGTGCCGTAGCCGAGGAATTTCACCCGCTCCTCGTTCTCCTTGATCGATCTGATCATCACGCCGTAGGGCGAACGCGTGAGGATCCGCAGCAACCCGAACACCAGCAGCAGGCAGCCGAGCATGAACGCGAACGCCACCGGGATCCTGTTGAAATCGAGCAGGCCGATGGCCTTGACCGAACTGGACAACCCGTCTTCACCCTTGGTGTAGTGCTGCAAGCCGGACATGATCAGCCAGAAGCCGATCTGGTTCAGCGCGAGGTTGAGCAGCGCGAAAGTAGCGCCTTCGGTGCGCACGACGATCGCGCCGAGCACCGTCGACAGGACGAAGCAGGCGAGTAACGCGGCGGCGATCGCGAGGAAGGGATTAGGCGCCAGGTGCACCACCGTCAACGACGCCGCGTACGCACCCACGCCGTAGTACAGGATGTGGCCGAACGAGAGGCGGCCCATCTGCCCGTAGAGCAGGTCGAACGACAGCACGAGAATGCAGAACACCGCGAAATCGGTCAGCCAGTGCATCGGGACGAACAGCGCCAGGACCAGGAATCCGGCGGCGATCGCGGCCATGTCGCGCAGCACCGCCACCCCGCCGGCGTTCGTTCCTCCGAGCGGCGCCGGGCGGGCAGCCGGGAACGCCTGGCCGTCGAAGCGCGTCACAGGCAGGCCTCGAGCGCGGCCGAGTCGGCGATCCTGGCCGGGTCGTCGATCTCGCGATCGATCCTTCCCTCCTTCATCGTGAAGACGCGATCCGCGAGCCGCGCCACGACCGACAGGTTCTGCTCGACGATGATGCTCGAGATCGAGTGCTTCATCGAGTTGAGAATCCGGAACACGTCCTCGATGACGATCGCGGCGAGCCCCTCGGTCGGCTCGTCGATCAGCAGCAGCCTCGGTTCGCCGACCAGCGCCCGGCCGATCAGAAGGATCTCGCGCTGTCCCCCGGAGAGGTTTCCCGCCTTCTTGTCGAGGAAGCCGGAGAACTTCGGGTACAGGCCCACCAGCCGCTCGACCGCGCGTTCGAGCGGTTCGCCGCAAGCGTGCGCGGCCAGCTCCATGTTGTCCCGTACGCTGAGATCGGCGAAGACCCTCTTGTCCTGGTTGACGAAGCGCACGCCTTTGCGTGCCAGCACCTCGGCGCGAACGCCCTGGACCGGCACGCCGTCGAGCTCGATCGTGCCGCGCGAGGGCGCGAGAAAGCCCGCGATGGTCTTGAGCAGGGTCGTCTTGCCCGCGCCGTTGCGCCCCACGACGAAGGCCATCTCGCCCCGAGCGAGCGACAGCGAAACCCCGTGCAGGACCTGCGCGTGGCCGTAGGCGACGTCGATGGCACGCAACTCGAGCATCAGGCCGCCTGCTTTCCCCAGTAGCAGGCGCGCACCTCGGGGTCGTCCAGGACGGCCTGTGGCGAGCCCTCGCAGATCAGCGAGCCATCGTTGAGGACGCTCAGGCGCTCGACCAGGTCCATGATCTTCGAGATCTTGTGTTCGATGATGATCAGAGTGCAGACCTGCTTCATCTGCTGCAGCAGTTCGACCACCGCGCCGATCTCGTGGTCGCTCAGCCCCGCGAGGGGCTCGTCGAGCAGCAGCACCCTGGGCTTGAGCGACAGCGCGATGCCGATCTCCAGCATCCGCTTGTCGCCATACGACAGCTCGGAAGTCCTGGCGCCGGCCTTCGCCTGGAGCCCGACCCGCTCGATGCACCGCCGGCAGTCCTCGAGGATCTCCTTCCTTTGCGCAGCCGCGAAGTAAAAAGAGAGCGGCCGCTCGCTTCGCCCCGCGAAGCGCAGCGTCGACAACACCAGGTTTTCCCACGCGCTCAACGAGTCGAACACCGAGACGAGCTGAAACGTCCTGGCCATTCCCAGCGCGACGCGATCCTGCGGCGCGAGCGTGGTGATGTCCTCGCCCCTGAACTCGATCCGCCCGCCCGACGCGGGCAGCTGGCCCGTGAGCAGGTTGAACAGCGTCGACTTCCCGGATCCGTTCGGCCCGATGATTCCGCAGGCCTTGCCCTCGGGAAAGCTCAGGCTGACCCGGTCGAGCGCGACCTGGCTACCGAAGCGTCGTGTCAGCTCGCGCGCCTCGATCAACTTCCTGCTCCCGCCGTCGCGCGCGCGGCGCCCGCGCAGGGCAGGAGCGGCGCAAGCCGCGCCTCGCCCCGCTGCATGGCTCGCCTACCAGCCCAGCGTCTTCAGGTCGGGCAGAAACGCGTCTCCCGAATGCGCGTCGACGATCTTGCCCCAGTGGTTCTTGCTGGCGCGCTTGTCGGCGGGAAGGCCGGTGATGATCCACGCGTTGTACTTGTAGCGCGGCCTTCCGTCGACGCGCCAGGTCGCCGGGCCCTTGGCGGTCGTGAACGCCGGGTTCTTCATCAGCGCGCCGTACATCTTGTCCGGCTCGGTCGACCCGGAGAGTTCGATGGCGCGGACGATCTCCTTCGAACCGTAGTAGGCGGTCATGATGTACGGATCGGGAGGGCCGCCGAACTTCGCTTCGTACTTCTTGACGAAGGCTTCGGTGAGTTTCGCCACTTCCGGGTCGGTGACGCCGCCCTTGTCGTGATACCACCAGGTCTGGCTGTCGACGCCATCGAGGATCTCCGGCGGAATGCCCACCGCGACCAGGTCGATGATCCAGTTCACGAACAGCTTGGTCTTCGTCTTCAGGCCCATCTCGCCCGCCTGCTTGAGCGCGGTGATCAGGTCCTTGCCCCATTGGCCGAGGGCGATCACGTCCGGCTTGAATTCCATCGCCTGGATCAGTTGCGCGGTGACGTCGGCGGCGCCGACCGGCGTCCAGATGACCTTGGCCTGGATCTCGGGATGCATCTTCAGGTTCGCTTCCGCACCGGCCCACGCGCCCTTGCCGTAGGCGTAGTCGGGCATCAGGAAGACGATGCGCTTGGGCTTGTGCTTGGCGATCAGGTGATCGACGGTGCCGCGACCGACCATGCCGGTGTCGCCCAGAATCGCGAGAGCGTACGGCGCCTTGGTCGCCTTCTCGAAGAAGTTGTCCGGCACGCCATTGGTCGTCATCAGGAAGAGGTTGTGCTTCTTCGCTTCCTCGTTGAGCGCCATCGAGACGTGCGCGAAGGTCCCGCCCTGGATGATCTTCACTCCGCCGGTGCGCGCCATCTCGGTCGCGCGCGAGATCGCGACGGCAGGCTTGGTTTCGTCGTCGCGCTGGACGACCTCGATCTTCATCTTCTTGCCGCCGACGCTGACTCCGCCCGCGGCGTTGACTTCGTCGAAAGCCATCTGCGCGGCTTCGGCCTGTTTCGGGCCGAGCACCGAACCCGCTCCGCTCATCGAGTAGAGCACTCCGATCTTCACCGTTTCCGCCTGCGCAGCCGTCGCCGCAAGCGCGGCCAGGCAAAAACCGGCAATGGCCAGATGCGCCGTTCGAATTGGTCCCGCCATCATTCGCCCCTCCGTCGAGTTGTGAGCTTTCCCCTGCCGCAGGCTGCGCGTACTTGCGCGCTTTCCCGCGGCGCTACGGGAACCCTAACAGCGGAAACGCCACATCGATCGAAGCTTTTTCTGCGCGGGCTTGACCGGAGTACTTGATTTCCCGGGAGGTTTCTGCACGCCATGTGCCGTGCATGGCGAGTACGGCGACGACGATGGCGAGTCATCCCCCGAAAGCTGGATGGATCCAGCGGATGTCGTCGTCTTCGCGCAAGCCCAGGCTCTCGTACTCGCTCTCGGGCACCAGCCTGCCGTTGACCAGGTAGCTGATGTGATCGCCTCCGGTGCGCTCGCGAACGGCTCGCAGCATCGGGTCGTCGGCCGTTGCCGCGCGCACGATGCGCACCGCGTCGATCAGCCGCGCGTCGTGCGCGAACTCGTGCCCGCGCAGATTGATCCGGACCCTCATTTCGTTGCTCAGCCTCCCAGGTAGCGTGAAACGATCCCGTTCGCGACTGCCGGGGCGCTCGTGCCCTTCACGAGCACCCTGCCATCGCGAAAGACGAACAGCTGGCAGCCTTCGATCGCGAACTCGAGCAGGAAGCCGTTGTTCAACACCGGCCCGACCCCGGTCAGCGCGCGCGCGAGCCGGTCGAGGTCGACGCTCCCCGCCCGCATTGGCGAGATCTGGATCGCGTCGCGGCCGCACAACCGGAACGCGGTACTCGTTCGCCGTGCGTCCAGGAACGGGTACTCCCGGCGCACGCAGGTGGGGCAGTGCGGGTCGGCGGCGAACTCGATGCGCTGGAACTCGGACTGCCAGAAGTCGATCGAGATGATGCCCCGAGCGGGCGCAGCTCCCGCGAGGATCTTCAGCGCTTCGGTCGCCTGCAGTGCGGCGATGGTCGCCGGTGCGGTCGAGAGCACTCCCAGCGTGTCGCAGGTGGGCAGCTCGCCGGGCGCCGGAGGCTGCGGGTAGAGGCAGCGCAGGCAAGGCCCCGATCCGGGCAGCACGCTCATCAGCAGCCCGCGCGTGCCGACCACCCCGCCATAGACCCACGGAACGCGGTGCTTCACGCACGCGTCGTTGACGACGTATCGAGTCTCGGCGTTGTCGGTTCCGTCGAGCACCAGGTCGACGTCGCGCATCAGCGTCTCGATGTTGCGCGCGTCTGCGTCGGTGACGAGTGCTTCGATCGAAACGTCGGAGTTGACGCGGGCGAGCTTGCGGCGCGCCGCCTCCGCTTTCGGCAATCGCTGCGCGACATCGTCCTCGTCGAACAGCGCCTGGCGCTGGAGGTTACTCGATTCGACGAAATCCCGATCGACGATGCGCAACGCACCGACCCCCGAGCGGGCGAGCAGCGATGCGAGCATCGCCCCGAGCGCGCCGCAACCGACGACGAGCACGCGCGCGGCGAGCAGCTTGCGCTGTCCTTCGCTGCCCAGCTCTGCGAGGCGCAGATGGCGTGAGTAGCGCTCCTGCATCGGCTCGGGCAGACGCTCGTTCACGCCCGCCTCGCTCGAAGCGCGCGCCGCGCGCGCGGTGCCGCCGTGCGCTCGCGCAGGCAGGGCGGCATTGCGTCGACCAGCCCGCTGCCTGGCTGGATACTCGCATCGTGATCGAGGTATGCGCGCATGTCGTTCGGCGCACATTGTGACCGCTCGACTCGCCGACCAGCAAGCCGCTTCGAGGCGCGAAAGCCATCGCGTGAGCGCTGGTCGCTGCGCGCACCGACTGACCCATTCTGGTGTGGCACGCGCGATACGCCGTCGGCGCATCGTGGCCGGAGCGTCTGATCGCGCCGCGTCGCGCTCGCGCCGCGAACATGCAACACCGGGCACGCGCCGATGGTTGGGTCGCTCAACGGCTTGGGCTACACTCGACCCCGGCTCACCCCCTGACATCGCGGAGGCAAGGAATGAAAGGCGTCTGGAACAAGGTCCTGAAGGTCGATCTGACAGCGGGTACCTCGAAGGTCGAAGACGTTCCGGACTGGGTCTACGAGTACTTCCTGGGCGGCGCCGGGCTGGCGGCCTACTACCTGTGGAAGGAGTGCCCGGCCGGAACCGGCGCTTTCGATCCCGAGAACCGCCTGACCTTCGCCGTCGGACCGATGCAGGGGCTGCGCCAGAGCGGCGCGGCGAAGTGGAGTGCCGCCGCGATCTCGCCGTCGATCAACCTCAACGCCGATTCGGGTGCGACCGCCGCGTTCGGAATGGTGCTCAAGCAAGCCGGGATCGACGCGATCGTGATGCACGGGCGGGCGCGCAGCCCGGTGTACATCCTCATCGAGGACGACCGCGTCGAGATCAGGGACGCGACGAATCTCTGGGGCATGGACGCGTACGAGGCGCACGACGCGATCCGCGCCGAGCACGGCGACAAGTTCGAGGTCTCGACGATCGGGCAGGCCGGCGAGCAGCTGGTTCGTTACGCGAGCATCCAGACGGCGAAGAAGTCGTTCATCGGTCGCTGCGGACTGGGCGCGGTGATGGGCTCGAAGAACCTGAAGGGAGTCGCGGTCTTCGGAACGCAGAACTGCGCGTTGCACGACCCGAAAGCGGCGGACCAGACCTCGCTCGAGGTCAACGGGCGGATGGCCGCGATCGACATGGCCAAACCCGAGGAGTTCCGGATCAGGCGCCTCGGCACCGCGATGGCGACCGCGCTGTTCGCGCCGCAGGGGAACCTCCCGGTGAAGAACTATCGCGAGGCCGATTTCCCCGAAGGCGTCGCGAAGCTCGGGGGCATGCCCTATGTCGAGCAGCTGAATGCCGAACCCTGGCCGTGTCGCGGCTGCGTCATCCAGTGCCACAACCACGTGACGGTCGAACACGAGAAGTACGGCTACGACGGCAAGGGCCCCGAGTACGAGTCGTTCGCGATGATGGGCTTCAACCTGATGATCGACGACATGAAGGCCGTGGCGTACGCGGGCGAACTCGCGAACCGCTACTGCATGGACACGATCTCGCTGGGCGGAGTCCTGGCGTGGGCCTTCGAATCGTACGAGAAGGGCCTGCTCGGCAAGGACGACTGCTATGGCCTTGCGCTCGAATGGGGCAACGCCGACGCGATGATCGAGCTGACGAAGAAGATCGGCGAGCGCGCCGAGGGGCTGGGAAGGCTGCTCGGCGAGGGAAGCGCGATCGCGTCGCAAACCCTGGGCAACGGATCGGGTGATTGGGCGGTGCAGATGAAGGGCCAGGAGATCGCCGCGCACAACTGGCGCGCGCAGTACATCTCGGCGCTGAACTACTGCACCGGGGTGGCCGCCGGCCCGAATCACGAGCGCGGGAACTCCCAGCATATCTGGGTCGGGCACATCCTCCTTCCCGAGTGGGGCATCGACCACGTCGAGAACGACGAGCGCTGGTCGTGGGAGAAA
>JAHDXY010000157.1 GCA_023384005.1 Burkholderiaceae bacterium
GCCGACGACGATGTTCAGCCCGAGCGCGAGCATCACGTAGAGCAGCGCGAAGTCGAGCATGCGCACCCACGCGTTTCCCGCCATGCCGACCACGAGCGGGAGCGCGGCGAGCACGATCGCGATGGCGATCGTGGCTGCGTAGGCGGCCTTGGGGTTGCCCGCGAGCGAAGGGAAGAAGGTCTTCATCGTTCTCCCTCAGGCCCGATCGGCGACGCGCTCGCCCATGATTCCGGAGGGGCGGAACACCAGCACCACGATCAGCACGACGAAAGCGAAGATGTCCTGGTAGTGGCTGCCGAGGAACCCGCCGGTGAGGTCGCCGATGTACCCTGCGCCCAGGCTCTCGATCACGCCCAGGAGGAGCCCGCCGAGCATCGCGCCGGTGATGTTGCCGATTCCGCCGAGCACCGCGGCGGTGAATGCCTTCAGCCCGGGGATGAACCCCATCGAGAACTGCGCGATGTTGTAGTTCATCGCCACCAGTACTCCGGCCACGGCGGCGAGCGACGCGCCGATCGCGAAGGTCGCGGCGATCACCTGGTTCGCGTTGACGCCCATCAGGCCGGCGATTCGCGGGTTCTCGGCGGTGGCGCGCATCGCGCGCCCGAGTTTGGTGCGGTTCACCAGAAGCACCAGGCCAGCCATCATCGTGGCCGACACGACGAGGATCAGGATCTGCTTGGGCGCGAGGATCGCGCCGAAGATCGGAATCGGCGTCGTCGAAAGAAGATCGGGGAACAGGATCGGATTCGGGCGCCAGATGATCATCGCCAGCGTCTGCAGGAAGATCGACATCCCGATCGCGGTGATCAGCGGCGAGAGCCGCGGCGCGTTTCGAAGCGGTCGGTAGGCGACGCGTTCGATCGTGAGCGAGAGCAGCACGCAGGTGGGAACCGCGACGAGCACCGCGATCAGCAGCAGCACCGGCCCCGGAAAGCCGCTTCCCGCGAGCCCCATCACGACGGTCACGCCGACCATCGCGCCTACCATCAGCACTTCGCCGTGGGCGAAGTTGATCAGCTGCAGGATCCCGTAGACCATCGTGTAGCCCAGAGCGACGAGTGCATAGACGCTGCCCAGCACCAGGCCGTTTAGGATCTGCTGCAGCAGGATATCGAGGTTGATCACCGCGTCTCCCGCCTGGTCGTTTTTTTCGTCCTGCGCGCGTTTCGCGAGTCGGTGAAGTCGCGAAGGGTGCAGGCGGCGGATTCTACCCCCGGAATCCGCGAACAATCAAAAAAAAGCCCCGGAACACCGGGGCAAACCAGCCAGGGAGGAAGAAATCTGTAGGCTGGAGGAGGAGACTGATCGATTCCAGCGGAGCACGCGCTCATCGCACTGATGGCCAATGTAACGGCTCGTCGCCCTGCGCGCGGGGCGCCCGCCGCCTGGTGGGCCTCAAGCCCGGACGGACGGCGACGGCGCCGCGAAGAACTCCCTTGAGTCGGGGAAGCGCCGATACGATCCGCCTCCCCGGCGCTTCGGTCTGGCGGCTATTTCGCCGACAGGACCCAGTTCACCAGCGTGGCCGCTTCGGCTTCGGAGACCTGCGGGTTCGGCGGCATCGGCACCGTGCCCCACACGCCCGAACCGCCGGCGCGCACCTTCGCGGCGAGTTTCGCGGCGGCGCCCTTGTCCGACCGGTACTTGGCGGCGATGTCCTTGTAGGAGGGGCCCACCAGTTTTCTGTCGACGGAGTGGCAGGCCAGGCAGTTCTTCGCCTTGGCGAGGTCGGCGTTGGCGGACGCGCTCGCCGCGCCCAGCAGCGCGGTCGAGGCGATCAGGACGGAAGCAAGATGCGATGGGATGGACACTGGCGATCTCCATGGGGTCTGGCAGGCGTTGCGACGGGCGCGGCCCGCTGCGGCGGGGCCGATCCTGGCCGGGTCGGCTCGACGGGGCGGAGCCGCTCCTGGCAGGGTCGTCCCGACGGGGCGGAACCAGTCCGGTCGACGTACCAATCTAACGTGCGTCTCCCGATACCGTTGACGCCGCGCAACCAACCGTCCGGCCGGCGCGCGTTGCCGCCCGCCGGGGCGATCGCTACGGTGCGATGGTCCCTCCGGGCGTCCCTGGAACCGCAGCCCATGTACCTCGTCTGGCTCGCTGTCCTTCTCGTCGGCCTGAAACTCACCGGGATCGGTGTGATCGCGGAACTGTCGTGGTGGTGGGTGCTCGCCCCGCTCGGAGTCGCTTTCGTCTGGTTCGAGTGGATCGAGAAGCTGCTCGGCTTCGACAAGCGCCGCGCCGACCACCTGGAGTGGGAGCAGCGGCGCAAGGAACGCGTTGCGGCGCAGTTTCCCGTCGGCCCGGGCGCCAAACGTCGCACCTGAGCGCCGCACCCGAGCACCGCACCCGAGCGCCGCACCCGAGCACCGCACCCGAGCGCCGCACCCGAGTCTCGCCCGGGCCGGTTCGCCCGGGGCTCAGTCCTCGAAGGCGTCGAGCACCGCGCCGCGGCTCGCGCTGCTGCTCAGACGCCGGAACTTCGCCAGCACTCCGCGCGTATAGCGTGGCTTGGGCGCTTTCCACGCCGCGCGTCGTTTCGCCAGTTCGGCGTCGTCGACGTCGACCCTGAGCACCAGTTCGCGCGCGTCGATCGTGATCGTGTCTCCCTCGTTGACCAGGGCGATCGGCCCGCCCACCGCCGCCTCCGGCGCGACGTGCCCGACCACCATGCCCCAGGTGCCGCCGGAGAAGCGCCCGTCGGTGATCAGTCCGACCGATTCGCCGAGGCCGGCGCCGATGATCGCCGAGGTCGGCGCGAGCATCTCGGGCATTCCCGGCGCTCCCCTGGGGCCGAGGTAGCGCAGCACGATCACGTCGCCGGCCTTGATCTTGCCCGCCATGATCGCCGCCAGCGCCGACTGCTCGTCGTCGAACACGCGCGCCGGACCGGTGATCGCCGGGTTCTTCAGCCCGGTGATCTTCGCCACCGAGCCTTCGGGCGAGAGGTTGCCCTTGAGCACCGCGAGGTGGCCCTGCGCATACAACGGCCGGTCGATCGGGAGGATCACGTCCTGACCGGCAGGGGGCTGGTCCGGCACGCCCTCGAGTTCCTCGGCCAGCGTCTTTCCGGTGATCGTCATGCAATCGCCGTGCATCAGGCCGGCGTTGAGCAGGATCTTCATCACCTGCGGGATCCCGCCCACCCGATGCAGGTCGACCGCGACATACTCGCCCGAGGGTTTGAGGTTGCAAATCACCGGGACCTTCTTGCGCATGCGCTCGAAGTCGTCGATCGTCCACTCGATGCCGGCGGTGTGCGCGATCGCCAGGTAGTGCAGCACCGCGTTGGTCGACCCGCCGGTGGCCATGATCACCGCTACCGCGTTCTCGATCGACTTGCGCGTGACGATGTCCAGCGGCTTGAGGTCGTTGTCGACCGCGCGCATCAGCACGCGCGCCGACTCGGCGGCTGACTCGGCCTTCTCGGCGTCCGGATTGGCCATCGTCGAAGAACCGAGCAGGCTCATCCCGAGCGCCTCGAACGACGAGGACATCGTGTTGGCGGTGAACATCCCCCCGCACGAACCCGTCCCGGGAACCGCGTTGCGTTCGATTCCGTCGAAGTCCTCCTGGCTCATCTGCCCGCACGAGAACTGGCCGACCGCTTCGAACACCGACACGAGCGTCAGGTCCTTGCCCTTCCAGACACCGGGCTTGATCGTGCCGCCGTAGACGTAGATCGCCGGCACGTTGCAGCGCAGGATGCCCATCATGCCGCCCGGCATGTTCTTGTCGCAGCCGCCGATCACCAGCACGCCATCCATCCACTGGCCCTGCACCGAGGTCTCGACGCAGTCGGCGATCACCTCGCGCGAGACCAGCGAGTACTTCATGCCCTCGGTGCCCATCGACATGCCGTCGGAAATCGTCGGCACGCCGAACACCTCCGGATTGGCGCCGCTGGCGCGAATCGCGGCTTCCGCGGCATCGGTGAGCGCCTGCAGGCCGGAATTGCACGGCGTGATCGTCGAGTGTCCGTTCGCGATCCCGACGAAGGGCCGCGACATGTCCGAGGGCTTGTAGCCCATGCCGTAGTACATCGAGCGGTTCGGCGCGCGCGCGACGCCCTCGGTGATGTTCTTGCTGCGCCGGTTCGAGGCCATGCTGTTTCTCCATTTCGTTTCGGTTGCCGGGCACAGGATAAGTGCGCCGCACGAATACTTGAAGTATATTTTTCCCTGGTAGTCGATACTTACCGGATATCAATGATGGAAAAGCGAAGCGCGCTCGGACGCGTCGAGTTGAGGCACCTGCGCTACTTCGCGACCGTGGCGCGCGAGCTGCATTTCGGCCGTGCGGCGCGGCTGCTGAACATGTCGCAGCCGCCGCTCTCGGTGCAGATCCGCCGCCTCGAGGAGCACCTCGGGGTGCAGCTGTTCGTGCGCGCCAGCCGCGGCGTCGAGCTCACCGCCGCGGGGGCCTTGCTGCGCGACGAAGTCCAGGGCGTGTTCGATCGCGTGAACGAGCTGCTGCTCAGGGTGCGCGCCCGGGCGGCCGGCCAGACCGGGTCGCTTCGCGTCGGTTTCGTCACGCCGGCCGCCTACGGTCCGATGCCCGAGGCGCTGGCGCTGTTTCGCGACGCCTGCCCGGACGTCGAACTGGTGCTGCGCGAGATGACCACCGACGCGCAGCTCGAGGAACTCGGGCAGGGGAGCCTCGACATCGGCTTCGTGCTGCCGCCGGTGCAGCGCCCGGATCTCGCCTACGAGCCGCTGCTCAGCGAACCGCTGATCCTCGCCATGCCCGGCGAGGGCCGCGCACGCGACGATCTCGAACAGGCCGTGCCGGTGTCGTTGCGCACGATGCGCGATCGCCCGCTGGTGATCTTCCCGCGCCGGCACGCGCCGCTCCTTTACGACAGCATCATCGCGCTGTGCCAGCGCGCCGGATACACGCCGTCGATCGCACAACAGGCGATCGAGATGCAGACGATCGTGAGCCTGGTTGCGGCGGGAATCGGGATCGCGATCGTTCCCAGCAGCGTGCGCCGCATGGCGCGCCACGGCGTGCGCTACCGCCGCATCCGCGAGCGCTCGGCGCGAATCGAGATGGGGCTCGGCTGGTTGGCGTCGCGCGACTCGAGCCTTCTGCGGCGGTTTCGTGCGGCGGTCCACGCGGCGGTCGCGCGCGACCCGGCACCCGGTTCATGACAGAATCCGCAGTTCACTATGCTGACCCATCCACAATTCGATCCGATCGCGCTCGCAATCGGCCCGCTGGCGATTCGCTGGTACGGGCTGATGTACCTGGTCGCGTTCCTCGCGTTCTTCCTGCTCGGGCGGATGCGGATCCTGCGCTCGGCGCAGGGAGCGGCGGTCACGGTCCGCGAGCTCGAAGATCTTCTGTTCTTCGGCGCGCTCGGCGTGGTCATCGGCGGGCGCCTGGGCTACGTGCTGTTCTACAAGCCGGGCGATTACCTGTCGAACCCGCTCGAGATCCTCGCGGTTTGGCAGGGCGGCATGGCGTTTCACGGCGGGCTGCTCGGCGTGATCGCCGCGACCTGGCTCTACTGCAGGCGCCGCGGCAAGGACTTCTGGAGGGTGATCGACTTCGTCGCGCCGCTGGTTCCGCTGGGGCTCGCCGCGGGGCGGATGGGCAATTTCATCAACGGTGAATTGTGGGGCCGGGCGTCGAACCTGCCGTGGGCGATGGTGTTCCCGCAGGCGGGCGACGCGATCGCGCGCCACCCCTCGCAGCTCTACCAGTTCGCCGGCGAGGGCGTCTTGCTGTTCGTGCTGTTGTGGCGGTTCTCGGCCCGCAAGAGGGCGCGCGGCGTGGTCTCGGGCGCATTCCTCGTCGGCTACGGTGCGCTGCGATTCGCGGCGGAGTTCGCGCGCGAGCCCGACGCCTTCCTCGGCGTGCTCGGGCTGGGGATGACGATGGGCCAGTGGCTCTCGCTGCCGATGATCGTGGCCGGGGTGTGGCTGATGCGCGGATCGCTCGCCCGTGTTTGAGCGCCTTCAGAAAGCTCGCCGCGACGCGAAGGAGCGCAACCACCTCGCCGGATTGATCGAAGCCTGCCGTGAACTGCTCACGGTCAGGGGCGACGCCAACAGCGTGGCGATCGCGTCGCGCGCGCTCGAGTGCTACCGCAAACTCGCGAGCGACGCGGTGCGCGAGTTCTTCGCGGTGCTCGCGAACGAGTTCGACCCCGACCCGGGCGAGGTGCTGATGCTGGCGGAGAAGTACGCGGTGTCGCGTTCCCCGGAGAACCTGATCGCGCTCGCGCGCGCGGCCGAGCCGCCGCGACAGGAGCTGCTGCGCCGCCTGAACCGCGCGCCGCTCGGCACGGCGACGATCGTCGCGATGCGCGCGCAGTTGCTCGCGCGTTTGCGCACCGACAAGCGCCTGCGCGCGGTCGACGCCGATTTCGAGCACCTGCTCGGTTCGTGGTTCAACCCCGGGTTCCTGCGCCTCGAGCGCGTCGACTGGGCCTCGCCCGCGAGCCTGCTCGAGAAGATCATCCAGCACGAAGCGGTGCACGAGATCGACGGCTGGAACGACCTGCGCCGGCGCCTCGAGCCTGATCGTCGCTGTTTCGCGTTCTTTCACCCGGTGCTTCCGGACGAGCCGCTGATCTTCGTCGAAGTCGCGCTGCTGTCCGAAATCCCCGGCGCGATCGCGCCGCTGCTCGATCGCAACCACGCGGCCGAGCGCGACCGGCGCAAGTTCAAGGTGGCTGCGTTTTACTCGATCTCGAATTGCCAGCCGGGTCTGCGCGGCGTGAACCTGGGGAACTTCCTGATCAAGGAGGTGGCCGAACAGCTGCACGCCGAGTTCCCCTCGCTCAAGACCTTCTGCACGCTCTCGCCCGTGCCTTCGTTCGCGCACTGGCTGGCGCGGGTACCGTCGATTTCGTGCGCGCACCTCAAGCCGGCGAAAGTCGCGGCGCTCGACGCGCTGCTCGCGCGGCTGCGCGCGCGAAACGGCGACGATCTCGCCGGCCTGCGCCCGAAGCTGTCGGCGCTCGCTTCGCTTTCCGGGGACGAGGCGCAGGCCGGGGCGCGAGAGCTCGAGGCCGAGATCGAGGCGCTGCGCCGCCTGTGCGCGTTCTACCTGATGCACGGATCGCACGAAGACCCAGAGGCAAGCGATCCGGTCGCGAGGTTTCACCTGAACAACGGCGCGCGACTCGAGCGGGTCAACGCGGTCGCGGACCTCTCGCGCAAGGGGCTGCGCCAGTCCTTCGCGACGATGGTCAACTATCTCTACGACCTCGACCAGGTCGAGGCGAATCACGAACGATACATAGGCGGCGAAGTCACGGCCGCGCGCGCGGTGGGCAACCTGCTGTAGCGCGGCGTGCCCGGCGCGCGCTTGCCGGTGCATGGTCCCTGGTGTGCGTAGTCGATGGCGCGCGAGCCGATGCGCTGGCGTGCTGGCTGAATGGCGGATTGGCGATAGGAGGGAGTGAGTTGATCAAGGACACGTGTGGCGGCATCCGCGGCACGAAAGCGCGCGAACGCGCGCGCGAGGCCAATCTCTACGCGCTTCTGGCGGGATCGTTTCCCGCCGACGCCTCGTCGTGCTGCGTCGAGACCGGCGACGGGCTTCGCTACAGCTGGTCCGACGTCGGGCGCGCCAGCGCGATGCTCGCCAACGCTCTCGCGCGGCTCGGCCTGGCGCCCGGCGCGCGCGTGGCGGTGCAGGTCGACAAGTCTCCCGAGGCCCTGCTGCTCTACCTGGCCACGCTGCGCGCGGGGCTGGTGTACCTGCCGCTGAACACCGCCTACCAGAGCGCCGAGATCGAGTACTTCGTCGCGAACGCCGAACCTGAGCTGATCGTGTGCACTCCGGCCAACGAGGCTTGGATCGCGCCGATCGCGCGACGGCTGGGGGTGCGACACGTTCTCACGCTGGGCGACGATCGCAGCGGGACGCTGCTCGCGGGGGCAGCGCGACAGAGCGATCGCTTCGAGACGGTTGCGCGTAAGCCCGACGACCTCGCGGCGATCGTCTACACCTCGGGAACGACCGGACGCAGCAAGGGCGCGATGCTCTCGCACGGCAACCTGTGGTCCAACGCGCTCACGCTAAGGCACTACTGGCGATGGCGCGCGGGCGACGTCCTGCTGCACGCGCTGCCGATCTTCCACGTCCACGGCCTGTTCGTCGCGATCCACGGCGCTCTCTCGAGTGGTTCGAAGATGATCTGGCTGGCGAAGTTCGACGCCGCGCAGGTGATCCGCCATCTCGCGCGCGCGACCGTCTTCATGGGCGTGCCGACGATGTACGTGCGCCTGCTCGACGACGCGGCCTTCGACGCCGCCGCCTGCGCGAACATGCGCCTTTTCATCTCGGGATCGGCGCCGCTGCTGCCCGACACCTTCAGGCAGTTCGAGGCGCGCACCGGCCAGCGCATCCTCGAGCGCTACGGGATGAGCGAAACGGTGATGCTCAGCTCGAATCCCTACGATGGAAACCGCGTCGGCGCAACCGTCGGCCTGCCGCTTCCGGGCGTGCGCCTGCGCGTCGTCGACCGCGACGGGCGCGCCTGTGGCTGCGGCCAGATCGGCGCGATCGAGGTGCGCGGGCCGAGCGTGTTCGGCGGGTACTGGCGAATGCCGCAAAAGACCCGCGAGGAGTTCACCGACGACGGCTTCTTTCGCACCGGGGACATGGGCAAGACCGACGCGAACGGATACCTGTCGATCGTCGGCCGCGACAAGGACCTGATCATCACCGGCGGCTACAACGTGTACCCGAAGGAGATCGAGTCCTATCTCGACGAGCTCGAGGGCGTGTTCGAATCGGCGGTGATCGGCGTCGCGCATCGCGATTTCGGCGAAGCGGTGTGCGCGGTCGTTGTCGCCAAGCCCGGGTGCGTGCTGCGCGAGGCCGAACTGATCGCGGCGCTCAAGGCGAAGATCGCCGGCTTCAAGGTGCCAAAGCGCGTGCACGTGGTCGACGAACTGCCGCGCAACCAGATGGGCAAGGTGCAGAAGAACCTGTTGCGCGAGCGTTTCGGCGGCTAGGGCGCGATCAGCCCGCGTGTAGCGTCCAGGCCTTGTACATCATGTAGGCGGCGAGCGCGTACAGCGTGACGCCGAACACGCGCTTGAGCTTGTCGATCGGAAGCGCGTGTGCCGCCCGCGCACCGAGCGGGGCGGTGAGCACGCTCGCCGCCGCGATCGCGAACAGCGCCGGAAGGTAGACGAAGCCGACCGTGCCTGCGGGCAGCGGAAGGTTCCACCCGGCCGCCACGTAACCGGCCGTGCCCGCGAAGGCGATCGGAAAACCGCAGGCCGCGCTCGTTCCGACCGCGCTGTGCGGGCGCACGCCGCGCCCCACCAGGAAGGGGACGGTGAGAAACGCGCCGCCTGCGCCGAGCAGCGCCGAGAATACGCCGATCACGCTGCCCATCGCGAACATGCCGGCGCGACCCGGCAGCGTGTGCGCGGCGCCGCCGGTCGGCGCGACCGGGCGCAGCATCCGCGTGGCCGCCCACGCGATGAACACGCCGAAGAATGCCGCGAGCACGGCGCCGCGCACCGCGCCCGCGATCTGCGCCCCCGCGACCGAACCGACCGCGATTCCGGGCGCGAGCACGGCGGCCACCGACCAGAGCACGGCGTGCCTGCGGTGGTGCGCGCGAACGCTCGAGATCGACGTGAACAGGATCGTCGCGAGCGAGGTCGCGATCGCGATCTGGATCTGGTACTGCGGCGAGACCCCCTGCCGCTCGAGCAGCACCGTGACGAACGGGATCATCACCATTCCGCCGCCGATCCCGAGCAACCCGGCGAGGAAACCGGTGAGCGCGCCCAGCAGCAGCAGCGATGCGATCGAGGTGAGTTCCATGGACGGTTCGCGCGCGGCCCGATTGCGCCCGGCACGACCGTGCCACGCGAGGCCGGATGCTAACATCCGTTGGGCAACGCGGCGCGCGCAACGCGCTCCTCGCCTGGTCACCCAACCACTGAAAGACGGCGATGCGCTGGATCCATTCCGATCGTGCCGGCGCGCTCGCGCCCGGCGGAGCGCGCCGGGGCACGGATCGCGGGCGATGAAGATCGCGGTCGTCGGGGCGGGCGCGATGGGCTCCGTCTACGCGGGC
>JAHDXY010000158.1 GCA_023384005.1 Burkholderiaceae bacterium
GCGGATCTCGCCGATCAGGATGCAGTCGGGCGCCTGGCGCATCGCGTTCTTCAGCCCGATCGCGAGCGAGTCGGTGTCGCTTCCGATCTGGCGCTGGTTGACGATCGAGCGTTTGTTGCGGAACACGAACTCGATCGGATCCTCGAAGGTGAGGATGTGGCCCGAGCGCTGTCCGTTGCGGTGATCGATCATCGACGCGAGCGTGGTCGATTTCCCCGATCCGGTGGCTCCGACGACGAGCACCAGGCCGCGGCGTTCCATGACCAGCTCGGCCAGAAGCGGCGGCAAGTTGAGCGAATCGAGCGTGGGGATGTCGCCCGGTATGTAGCGGACCACCGCGGCGGGCGTGCCACGCTGCTGGAACACGTTGATCCGGTAACTGCCGACGCCGCGAATCCCGTAGCCCACGTTGAGTTCACGACGTTCGAGGAAGTCCTGCCACTGCCGGTCGGTGAGAACCTCGCGCAACAGCGCCTCGACGCCGGCGGAATCCAGCGGCTGCTGGTTGACCGGAATCGACACGCCGTTGATGCGGATGTGCACCGCGGAACCCGGGGCGAGATAGACGTCGGACGCCTTCTTTTCGGCCATCAGGCTGAACAGTCGATCCATCGCCATCGCTAGTCTCCGAGCCGGTCGCGGGCGGCGTCAATCGCCGCGAAGAAGTTCATTGATGCCGGTCTTCGCGCGGGTCTTCGCGTCGACCCGCTTGACGATCACCGCGCAATACAGGTTCACCTTGCCGTCGGACGAGGGCAGCGAACCGGCAACGACGACCGAACCCTCGGGCACCCGGCCGTAGATCGTCTCGCCGGTCGTGCGATCGTAGATCTTGGTGCTCTGGCCGATGAACACCCCCATCGAGAGCACCGAATTCTGCTCGACGATCACTCCCTCGACCACCTCCGAGCGCGCTCCGATGAAACAGTTGTCCTCGATGATCGTCGGGTTGGCCTGCAGTGGTTCGAGCACGCCACCGATCCCGACGCCTCCCGAGAGGTGGACGTTGCGCCCGATCTGCGCGCACGAACCCACGGTCGCCCAGGTATCGACCATCGTGCCCTCGTCGACGTACGCACCGATGTTCACATACGAGGGCATCAGCACGACGTTGCGCCCGATGAACGCGCCACGTCGGGCCACGGCCGGCGGTACGACCCGATAGCCGCCGCGCGCGAAGTCCTCCGCGCTGTAGGCGCCGAACTTGGTCGGGACCTTGTCGAAGAACTGCAGGCCGCCGGCCTCGACCGGCACGTTGTCGTCGAGGCGAAACGACAGCAGTACGGCCTTTTTGACCCATTGATGGACCTGCCAGGCGCCGCCAGCCTTGTCGGCGACGCGCAGCCGTCCGCAGTCGAGCTCGTCGAGCACATGGGAAACCGCCTCCCGAACCGGGACGGGCGCACTCTTGGGATTGAGCTCGGCACGGCCCTCCCAGGCCTGCTCGATGGTCTGCTGCAAGCTAGTCATTGTGTCCGCGGGGTAGTTTGACAGTACTCCCGGATGCGCCGGGCCGCTTCGATGCACTGCGTTTCGGTGTCGACCAGCGCGAGGCGTACGTAACCGCGCCCCGGGTTTCGCCCGCCGACGTCGCGCGCGAGGTAGCTTCCGGGAAGGACGAGCACATTATATTGAGCGTACAGGCCTTTCACGAAGGCCTCGTCGTCGCCACCGGGCACTCGGGCCCAGAAGTAGAACCCCCCTTGGGGCCGGGTGATGCCGAGCACGTCGCCGAGCATCGGCTCGAGCGCATCGAACTTGGCGCGGTAGCGTGCGCGGTTCTCGCGCACATGCGCTTCGTCGCCCCAGGCTGCGAGCGACGCCGCCTGCACGGTCTCGCTCATCGCGCAGCCATGGTAGGTCCGATAGTGCAGAAAGGGCTTGATCAACGAGGCGTCGCCGGAGACGAAACCCGAGCGCAGGCCCGGAGCGTTGGAGCGCTTTGACAGGCTCGAGAACATCATCAGGCGCGGGAAATCGGGCCTTCCGAGCGATCGTGCGGCCTGCAGCGCACCAAGTGGCGGGGTCGACTCGTCCGGATAGATCTCCGAATAGCACTCGTCCGATGCGATCGCGAATCCGTACCGATCGGACAACGCGAACAACTCGCCCCACTGATCCAGGTCCATGACCGAGCCGCTCGGGTTGCCGGGCGAACACGCGAAGGCGAGCTGGGTGCGCGACCAGACGTCCCGGGGCACGGCCGACCAGTCGCAGCGAAACCCGGTGTCGTGCGATTGCTCGACATAGTGTGGCGTCGCCCCGGCCAGCAGCGCGGCGCCCTCGTAGACCTGATAGCAAGGGTTGGGAAACACTACGACCGCGTCCGCACGCGGATCGATCGCGACCTGTGCGAACGAGAACAGCGCCTCCTTGGTGCCGTTGACCGGAAGGATCTGGGTCGCGGGGTCGACGCCTTCGAGCCCGTATCGGTTCGCGATCCAGCGCGAGACCGCATCGCGCAGCCTCTCGCTGCCCAGCGGCGGGGGATACACCGACAATCCGCCGAGCGCGCCGACGATCGCATCGGTGACGACCGCGGGGGTCGGATGCTTCGGTTCGCCGATCGACAGATTGATCGCGCCCAGTTCCGGGTTCGCCGCTACACCCGCTAGAAGCGTGCGCAGGCGGGCGAAGGAGAACGGCTGGAGCCTTCTGAGAAGTGGGTTCAAGAAACCTCTGTAAGATATTGTATTAAAAGGTAGAATACACGTCTACTCTACGAAGTCGAGATGCTTGAATGGTCATCGATCGGGTCCAGCGCCACCGCAGCCGCGGGTTTCCAGCCGCGCTTGCGATGCTCGGCGATCACCGTGGTGAAGATCCCGCCACGGACGTACCAGTGCGCGCTGACCCGGATGAATCGCGGCGCCAGTGCCGCGACCAGCGCGTCCAGTATCCGGTTCGTGACGTCCTCGTGAAACGCGCCCTGGTCGCGGAACGACCACATGTACTGCTTGAGGCTCTTGAGCTCGACGTTGCGCCGGTCCGGGACGTAGTCGATCCGAAAACGCGCGAAATCGGGCTGGCCGGTAAGCGGGCAAAGGCAGGTGATTTCCGGGATGTCGAGGTGCACCCGGTAGTCGCGCCCCGGGTGCGGGTTGTCGTAGGTCTCGGGGGTGTGATTCGGGCTGGAGGGCATCGGTGGGTTCGCTACGGACGGCGCTTCGGATTGCGCGGCTCGGATGCGACGGTGCGCACCGAACCAGGGCGGCGGGTTGGGTCGGGTGCGCTATTATAGGGATGACGAAGCCATGACTGCGGCGCGCATCGCGGCCCGCGGTCACGGCTTTTCGCTTTTCTGCCTGCGCGCAGGCCAGGCGTTGAGGTAGTTTGCGTGCGTCTCAAACTGATCAGGCTCTCCGGTTTCAAGTCATTCGTCGACCCCACGGTTCTCGAGATGCCGGGGCAGCTCGTGGGCGTGGTCGGGCCGAACGGCTGTGGGAAATCCAACATCATGGACGCGGTTCGCTGGGTTCTGGGCGAATCGAGGGCTTCGGAGTTGCGCGGCGAGTCGATGCAGGACGTGATCTTCAGCGGCTCGTCCGAGCGCAAACCCTCCGGGCGCGCTTCGGTGGAACTGGTGTTCGACAACAGTTCGGGCCGAATCGGCGGGGCCTGGGGTGGATTCACCGAATTGTCGGTCAAGCGCGTGCTCACGCGCGACGGTCAATCGACCTATCTGATCAACAACCAGGTCGTGCGGCGCAAGGACGTCCACGACATCTTCCTGGGCACTGGCCTGGGGCCGCGCGCTTACGCGATGATCGGGCAGGGGATGATCTCGCGGATCATCGAAGCGCGTCCCGAAGACCTGCGGGTGTTCCTGGAAGAGGCGGCCGGAGTGTCGCGCTACAAGGAGCGCCGCCGGGAGACCGAACAGCGGCTCGCGGGAACGCGCGAGAACCTGGTGCGGGTGAACGACATCGCGCGCGAGTTGGGCGGACAGGTCGAGCGCCTCGAGCGCCAGGCCGAGGTCGCGTCCCAGTACCGGAGTTTCGAAGCCGATCGCAACACGAAACAGCAGATGCTGTGGCTGGTTCGCCGCGACGAAGCGCTCGCCGAGAAGAACCGGGTTTCGGCGCAAAGGCAGGCGGCGGCCAGCGCCCTGGAAGAGCGGATCGCGCAGGTGCGCGCGGTCGAAACCGAGCTCGAGACAGTGCGCAGCGCGCACTACGACGCGGGTGACGCTGTGCACGCGGCGCAGGGGAGCTACTACGACGCGAACGTCGAAGTCGGACGCATCGAGTCGCAGATTCGCTACGTCGTCGAGTCGCAGGGTCAGATGGGCGAGCGCATCACGACGCTCGACGCCCAGGCCCGCGAGGCGAGGGAAGACGCGACGCGCGCGCACGCCGCGTACGAGGAGGCGCGCAAGCTGCTCGACGCCACGCAGGGCGACGCGGAGCGCCTCGCACAGGAAGTGATCGCGCTCGGCGAGGCGTTCCCGGCCGTCGAGGCCCGGGTGAAGGACGCTCGAACGAGGCTCGAGCAGGCTCGTGCCGCGGCGCTTGAAACGCGCCAGTCGATCGAACTCTCGGCGACCCGGCGGCGCGGCGCCGAGCAGGCGCTGGGCGCCGCCGAGCGCCGGCGCGAGCGGCTCGAAACCGAGAGCGGCGAGTTGCAGATGCCCTCGGATGATGAGATCGCTGCCGTTCGCGCCGCCGAGAGTGGCGCCGCGCAGACCGAGCTGTCGCGTGCCCGAGTGCTGGAGGAAGGCGAGCTTCGCTGGAAACAGGCCGATGAGCAGCGTGCGCCCGCACAGGTCGAATTGCGCGAAGCGGACGCGCGCCTGGCGAAGATCGACGCGCGCATCGTCGCCTTGCGCCAGATACAGGAACGCGCCGAGAGCCAGGCACGGATCGTGCCCTGGCTCGAGCGCCACGGGCTGTCCTCACTGGGCCGGCTCTGGCAGCGACTGCACATCGACGACGGGTGGGAAACTGCGATCGAGTCGGTATTGCGCGAACGCGTCGAATCGCGCGAGGTCGGGCGCCTGGAGCACGTGGCGGCGCTCGCGAGCGACGCACCGCCGGCGAAAGTGTCGTTTCACACCACGCGCGGCGCGTCGCCGGCCCGCGCGCCCGATTCGCCGCAGCCGCGAGAGGACACGCTGCGCCCGCTCGTGAGCGTGGTTCGGGACAACGATCCGGCGGTGCAATCGCTGCTCGCAGACTGGTTGCACGACCTTTTCGCGGCCGAAGCGATCGAGCAGGCCATGGCGCGAATCGACGAGCTTGGTCCGGGCGCATCGTTCGTGACGCCGCAAGGCCATCAGGTCGGGCGTCGATCGATCCGGCTTTACGCCGTCGACTCCGAACAGGAAGGGCTGCTGGCGCGCCAGCACGAACTCGATCAGCTCTCGAGCGAGCTGCGCGCGCGGCAGCTGGCTTCAGAGCAGGCGCGCGCGCGCGCGATGCAGGTGGAAACAGCGGCGGCGCAGGCCGCCACTGCACTGAGCCTGGCGCGAGACGAGCACAGCCGGGCGGTGCGCGAACTCGCGACCAGGCGGCTCGAGACCCATCGCGTCGAGCAGCAAGTCGAACGCGCCCAGCAGGTTCGTGGCCGTATCGGCAGCGAGCTGCACGAGGTGTCGCAAACGCTGGGCGAGGCACGCTCGACGATCGAGCATGAGAGCACGGAGTTCGAGCGGCTCGACGCCGAACTCGCGCGGCGCCAGCAACGCGCGGAAGAACTCGCGTTCGAGCACGAGCGCGTCGAGAGCGAGCTGGGCGAGCGGCGCGAGGCCCTGCGCAGCGCCGAAAGGGTCGCCCAGGAAGCGTCGTTCGCGGCCCGCGAGATCCAGGGGCGGATCGAACGATTCGAGGCTCAGATCGACCAGGCCAGCCGGATCGAGCGGCAGTGCCGGGCCGAGCGCGAACAGTGCGAACTGCGACTTGCCGAGCTGTCCGACGCGACGGCGCGCGCCGCGCTCGAACTCGCGCTTCAGGCGCGTGTGTCGGCCGAGCACTCGCTCGGCGCGGCGCGCCAGCGGCTGGACGAACTGAGCCATTCGCTGCGCTCGCTCGACGAGTCGCGACAGCGCATCGAGCGCGAGCACGCTCCGTTGCGCGAACAGCTCATGCAGCTGCAGCTCGGGGAGCAGGCCGCCGAGCTGAACGCGACGCAGTTCTCCGAGCAGCTCGCGCAGGCCGGCGCGCACGAAGCGCAGCTGCGCCAGGCTTTCCCGGAACCGCCCAAGCCGTCGTGGTTGCAGGGTGAGGTCACGAGGCTGGGCAATGCGATCGCCGCTCTGGGCGCGGTCAACCTGGCAGCGCTCGACGAGCTCGATTCCTCGCTCGAGCGCAAGGGTTTCCTCGACGCGCAGACCGCCGACCTCGACGAGGCGATCGCGACGCTCGAAGACGCGATCCGACGGATCGATCGCGAGACGCGCGAGCTTCTGAGCAGCACTTACGAATCGGTCAACGCGCAGTTCGGGCGACTGTTCCCGGAACTGTTCGGTGGCGGCGAGGCGCGACTCGTGCTCACCGGCGGCGAGATCCTCGACGCCGGCGTGCAGGTGATCGCGCAACCGCCGGGCAAACGCAACACGTCGATTCACCTGCTCTCGGGCGGCGAAAAGGCGCTCACCGCGATCGCGCTGGTATTTGCGATGTTCCAGCTCAATCCGGCGCCGTTTTGCCTGCTCGACGAGGTCGACGCGCCGCTCGACGACGCGAACACCGAGCGCTACTGCGACATGGTCCGGCGGATGTCCGAGCAGACGCAGTTCGTCTTCATCACGCACAACAAGATCGCGATGGAGCTCGCGCAGCAGCTCGTCGGCGTGACGATGCAGGAACGGGGAGTGTCGCGGATCGTCGCGGTTGACCTCGATTCGGCCGCACGAATCGCGCAGGCCGCCTGATGAGTTCGCTGGAGCTGAGCGTCGTTCTGCTCGCCGGCCTCGCCGTGGCGACGGTATTCGGCTACAACCTCTGGATCGGGCGCACGCGCACGAAGCAGCCGCGCCCGTCGCGCAATCGCTCCGGCGCAGACAACGCCGACCTGCGAACAGAACCCTCGCTCGATCTTCAACCCGATAGCGCGCCGGACTCGAGCGGCGGGCCGTCGAACGTCGAGCCCGGCGAACCGGAGTTTGCGGCCCCGAGCGGCGGCGTTCCTTCGGCGGGCGTGCGCGCGGCGCCGGTCCTGGACCCGCGCAGCGACTGCATCGTCGAGTTCGACTTGCCGGTTGCGGTTGCCGGCGCACGCTTGTTGCACCTCACCAGGGATCTGCGGCGTGCCGGCAGCAAACCGGTCATGGTCGAGACGCGGCGGCGCGGCGGCGATCCGCACCGCTGGTCGGCTCCGGCCCCGGACGAATCCTGCGACGTCGTTCGCGTGGGGGTGTTGCTGGCGAACCGGCACGGACCGCTCAATGCGATGGAGTACACCGAGTTCGTCAACGGACTGCAGTACCTGGCCGAGCAGCTCTCGGTGCTTGCCGACACCCCCGACATGATGGCGGTGCTCGATCGCGCCCGCGACCTCGACGACCGTTGCGCGAGCCTGGACGCGCAGCTCGGGCTGGGCGTCGAGGCTCCGGAACCGCTGGGGATTGCCGATCTTGCGCGACTCGCCGCGCTCACGCATTGCGTCGAGCGCGGCAACAACCGTTACGCGCGGCTCGGACCCGCGGGCGAGGTGCTGTTCTCACTCGCGTTGGCCGATGCGCCCAACCGGCTTCAGCTGCTGCTCGACGTTCCACGGGCGCCAGCCGAATGCGATCCCTGGCGCGAGATGTCCGAGTGCGCGACGGCTTGCGCGCGCGAGCTCGGCGGCGTGCTCGTCGACGACTCGGGCAAGCCGTTGCCGCAGGCGCAGATCGAGCGCATAGGGCAGCAGATCGCGCAACGGCAGGAGTCGCTCGACGCGGCGGGTTTCGCGGCCGGCTCGGCGCTCGCGCTGCGGCTGTTCAACTGACGCCGTAACGCACGACGATGGGCGAGTCCGACGGTAGCTTCCCGGCACGGCGAAGCGCCGATTTGCGCGCGCAGATCGCACGCCACGACCATGCCTACTACGTACTCGATGCGCCCACGGTCAGCGACGCCGAGTACGATCGGCTGTTCCGCGAGCTCGTCTCGCTCGAAGCCGCGTACCCGGAGCTGGTCACCCCGGATTCGCCGACCCAGCGGGTCGGTGGCTGCGCCGCGGCAGGCTTTGCCGAAGTCAGGCACTCGACACCGATGCTCTCGCTCGCCAACGCCTTCGACGACGACGACGTCCTCGCCTTCGATCGCCGCGCGCGCGAGGCGCTCGCCGCCGCGCAGCTCGCGCCCGATGGGATCGACTATTGTGCCGAGTTGAAGTACGACGGGGTCGCGATCAGCCTGCGTTACGAAGACGGCTTGCTCGCGCTCGCGGCAACGCGCGGCGACGGCGCGACCGGAGAAAACGTGACGGCGAACGTGCGCACGATCGGTGCGGTACCGCTCAGGCTGAGGTCGGCCGGCGAGACGCCGCCGCCGGCGTTGCTCGAGGTTCGCGGAGAAGTGCTGATCTACCGGGGCGATTTCGAACGAATGAACCAGCGCCAGCGCGAAGCGGGCGAGCGCGAGTTCGTCAACCCGCGCAATGCCGCCGCGGGCGCGTTGCGACAGCTCGATCCGAAGCTGACTGCGGCGCGTCCGCTGCGTTTTTTCGCCTACGGGATCGGCGCGATCGACGGCTTGACGCCGCCTGCCACCCAGTCGGCGCTTCTCGATGGCCTGGTCGCATTCGGCCTGCCGGTTGGGCCGTTGCGCCGTGTCGTGGGCGGCGTCGATGGCTTGCTCGCGTTTTACCGCGAGGTCCTCGCGACGCGTGCCCGGCTCGCGTTCGACATCGACGGCGTGGTCTACAAGGTCGATCGCCGCGACTGGCAGACGCGGATCGGGTACCTCGCGCGTGCGCCGCGTTTTGCCATCGCGCACAAGTTCCCGCCCGAGGAGGCGCTCACCGAGTTGCTCGACATCGAGGTGCAGGTCGGTCGCACCGGTTCGCTCACCCCGGTGGCAAGGCTCAGCCCGGTGTTCGTCGGCGGGACGACCGTGTCCAGCGCGACCCTACACAATGAGGACGAGATCCGGCGCAAGGATCTGCTGATTGGCGACACGGTGGTCGTGCGCCGGGCGGGCGACGTGATCCCCGAAGTGGTGCGCGCGCTCGTCGAGCGTCGCCCGGACGCGGCGAGCGACGAGTTCCGCGCGCGCTATCGCCGCTTCGAGATGCCCAGCCAGTGTCCGGTGTGCGGATCGGCCGCCGTGCGCGAGCACGGCGAAGCCGCCTGGCGATGCGTCGCGGGCCTTTACTGCTCCGCGCAACGCAAGCAGGCATTGCTGCACTTCGCGCAACGCCGCGCGATGGATATCGAGGGGCTGGGCGAGCGCCTGGTCGAGCAGCTGGTCGACGCGGATCTCGTGCACACCCCGGCCGATCTGTTCAGCCTGGACGTCGCGACGCTCGAAGGTCTGGAGCGGATGGGCGAGCGCTCGGCGGGAAAGCTGGTGGCGGCGATCGCACGCGCGCGCCGCACGACGCTCGCGCGATTCCTGTTCGCGCTAGGCATACGGCACGTGGGCGAGGAGGTGGCGCGCCAGCTAGCCGAGGCCTATCGCGGCGATCTCGACGCGCTGATCGCCGAGGACTGGTCGCAATGGCAGACGCGCAAGAACGAGGCGCAAAAGGAGAACGCGCGGCGCCGTGGCAAGGGCGAGGAGCCGGTGGCGGTCGAGATGGAGGGAATCGGCCCCGAGATCACCGACAGCGTCCAGCGTTTCTTCGCCGAGCCGCACAATCGCCAGGTGATCGACGCGCTGCGGGCGGCGGGCGTGAGCTGGGAACGCGAGCCGACGCCGCGACGCGCCACGCTGGCGGGTCTGAGCTTCGTGCTCACTGGTACGCTTCCCACGATGAGCCGTGAGCAGGCCGCGCAACTGATTCGCGAGCACGGCGCGTCGGTCGCGGGGTCGGTCTCGAAGAGGACCGACTACCTTGTCGCC
>JAHDXY010000159.1 GCA_023384005.1 Burkholderiaceae bacterium
CGTCGGTCGACGTGATCATCTCGAACTGCGTGATCAACCTGTCGGCCGACAAGGACCAGGTGCTGCGCGAGGCGTTCAGGGTGCTCAAGCCGGGTGGCCGCTTCGCGGTGTCGGACGTGGTCACCCGTGGAGAAATCAGGCCCGAGATTCGCCAGAGCGTGCTCGCCTGGGTCGGATGCGTCGCCGGTGCGCTCGACGAGCAGGACTACAGGAACAAGCTCGCGGCGGCGGGATTCGAAGGCATCGAGGTCGAACCGACGCGCCTTTACAAGGCCGAGGACGCGAGGGAGTTTCTCCGGGCGAACGGCCTGGACGAGGCGAAAGTCAGCGCCGACGTCGACGGCAAGTTCATGAGCGCGTTCGTGAGGGCGATCAAGCCGGCGCACTGAGGTGTTGCCGCAACGCGGTAGGGTCTGGCCCTCTACGCGCAGTGTGGGCTTCGCATTTGTCTACGCTCACCGAAGTCAGATCGAAGGGAGCTCATGCAACCACTCGCACTCAGTTTGACTTCGCATCCGGCGCTTTCAGAGCCTCGCGCACTCCACGATAGCCTGTCGCAGATTCGTTTCGCTCAGGGGCCTGTGGAAGTGGCGCAGAAGATGCTGTGCGCTCGACAGCGTGACCGCCGCAACGGTCTTCGCGATCTCGCTTTCGTCGATGGGTTCGATCGCCAGGTCGCGCATCGACGTGGGTAAACCGATCGAACGCATGAAGGCAATCAGCTCTCCGAGATCGCTTGCGCTCGTGTCGGCAAGTATCAATTGCACGACCAGCCCGACGCTGACCTGCTCGCCGTGCAACGACGTGGCCAGTTGCGGTACCGCAGTGAATCCACGCGTCAATGCATGTGCGACCGAGAGGCCGCCGTTCTCGAATGCCAGGCCCGACAGCAAGACTGCGGCTTCGGTCGTATCTTCGAATGCTTGATCGGGTGTGCCTCTCGCAAGTGCGTCGAGTGCACGCGCGGCACTGCTACGCAGCGTGCGATAGCAGGCGTCGGCCAACGCCTGCGCTGCCAGGGGCGGCTCGGCGTCGAAAAAGCTGCGCCCACGGGCCGTACGACATGCGTCCGATTCGAAGACTTTGCTCAAAGCATCGCCGATGCCTGCCACGAAGAAACGCCGAGGCGCGGCGATGATGACCTTCGTATCGACCAGCACGAGCGCCGGATTCAGATCGAGCCTTCTGACACCCCGCACACGATGTGTCTTGTCGTACAGCACGCTCAACCGGCTTGTCGCCGCGTCATTGGACGCAATCGTCGGAACGATCACGACCTCGGTGCCGAGTTCGTGCGCCACCGCCTTGGCAACGTCGAGCGCCTTGCCCCCGCCCGCGCCGACCACGACATCGCATCGCCTATCCGTTCCCACCTGCGCGACGCGGGCGATCTCTTCCTCGGTGCACTCGCCGCCGAAGCGTACGCAAGCACCCGCGACCAAACGCGTATCGACCGCCAGCGCCAGCCTTTCCTCGACAACCTCGTCTGCCAGGAGCAGCGCGTTGCTGCCGAAGCGTCGCAGCTCCACTTCCAGTTGCTGAAGAGCATCTGGCCCCTGAATGTATCGTCGAGGGCCGCCGTAGATGCGCATAGCGCCGCCTTTCTGAGGCTCGTCCATCATCCGGCTGGGGCTGGTCGGTGCGCTGACTGGATCGCGCGCAGGATATCAGTGTGAGCGCCGATCAGACCGCGCCTTGCGACGAACGAGATCTTGCCGCTCACTTGCTCGTGCAGGCGCGAAAGCGCGTGAAACGGCACCGACGGCGCGAGGTGATGCTCTGCGTGGTACGGCATCTCCCAGTAGAAGTAGTGCAGCACCGGGTTTACCAGGGTCGTGCGCGTGTTGCGAAGCAAGTCGGGGCTGTCGTCGGTGGCTGTATGTTCCGCCATCCTTAGGAAGCGAAGAAGTATTTCGCCGAAGAAGCGTGGGCCGGCGATCAACAAGAGCGGCGCCCAGGGGTCGAGCGCAAATGCCGCGCCGATGAGCGCCACGTAGCCGACAACGCACAGCCGGAACTCAAGAGTGACCCGCCCTAATTCGCTCGCCGGCAAGAAGACGCGGTCGGCAGCGTCGAAGCGGCCAGTCACGCCGCGACAGTGGTAACCGAGGCTCGCCTTCCAGAACCCGCGCGCAAACATCTCGATGATGTATACCCCGACGGAAGGAGGCAGTTCGACCCTATCGGGATCGAGCTTGGGGTGCTGAGTGTAGGTGTGGTGCGAGGTGTGGCGATAGCGAAAGTAGAGATAAGGGCGGTTGATCAGGAAACCGGTGACGCGGCCGACAACGATATTCAGCCAGCGTGTCCTGAACGTTGTTCCGTGGCAGCTCTCGTGCAGGGGCCCGAACAGCAGTGCGAGCAGGCAGCCGAAGAGGATCATCAGCGGCACAACCCAGACCGTGCGGTGCATTTCCCACAGCAATATGCCCGAGCTGATTATTGCCGCTCCGTGAACGATGATCCGGGTGATGCCGGGCAGATCCTTGCGCTGGCGCAGCGTCTTCAGCAGCGCGCTCGGGATGACCTCGTGGCCCCGCAGCGGCCAATCATCGCTGCCCCAGGCGCCGGCGGGTCCCGTTCCGGCTGGCCCCCTGTTTAGCTTGAGGTCGTTCATCAACATCCTTTCTTCACATGGCACTACCAGATCATGATTGCTTGCCTGGCCCGGCCAGTACCTCAACTCCGAACCTGGTCGAGCCTCACGCAGATGCTCTCGCCCTGCAGCTTGACTTCGTACGTCTCAAGGGGTTCCGTGGCCGGTGCCCCGAGTGCCTTGCCGCTAGGCACGTGGAACAGGCCCTGGTGGAGCGGACACTCGATCGTTTCCCCGTCGAGATAGCCGTCCGACAGGCAGGCCTTCGCGTGCGTGCACACGTCGGTTGTAACGAAAACTTCGCCATTGATGCGATAGACCGCGAGGGCCTTGCCTTCCACGGTAACGCCCTTGACGTCGCCGTCCGGAACCTCGCTCGCCGCCGCGATGCGGACCCACCCCCCATCTTCCTGGACGCTCATATTGTTGCTCCTCTGGTTCGGGTCTGTTTCAACCCCAATAGAACTCGCGCCGACCACCATCCAATGGAATCGTTGCGCCGTTGACATACGCCGCCTGCTCCGAGCACAGGTAGGCCACCAGCGCACCGACTTCCTCGGCCTTGCAGAAGCGCCCGCTCGGGTTTTGCGTGACGATGGTCTCCTGGATCGATTTCGGTGACGAGGCCAGCAATTCGGTCAGGATGAACCCGGGAGCGAGTGCGTTGACCGTGATGCCGTGCGGCGCCACCTCCTTTGCGAGGTTCTGCGTCAGGCCAGAGATGGCTGCCTTGGAGGCAGTGTAGTCGCAGATCCCCACCCGCCCGCCGGAAAGGAAGTGGCTGGACGATAAGTTGACGATCCGACCCCAGCGCGCCGCCTTCATCGGCGCGATCGCATGCTTGCTGCACACGACGGTGCTGCGCAAGTGAACTCGCACCGCGCGGTCGAAGATGGCAAGATCCATTTCATCGAGATTGCATTGTGCCGCCGGTACGCCGGCATTGTTGACGAGGATATCGAGTCGACCGTATCTAGTGACGATCTGTTCAATCATCGCTCGCACGGCGACCTCGTCGCTCGAGTCGCAGGCGTGGCTGCTCGCGTGCAACCCCTGTTCGACGAGTCCCGTCGCCGCCTGCTCTGCGCGAGCGGCATCGATGTCGTTGATGACCACACGCGCGCCTTCTTCGGCCAGTGTTCTGGCCTCGGCCAAGCCGAGCCCGCGTCCCGCGCCGGTGACCAATGCGATCCTGCCTTCGAGTCCGAGTTGCATCTATTTCCCTTCATCTTGCGGTTGATGCGACCGCCGCCGTCTTCTCGCGCCATGCGTGAATGCGATGATGAATCGGCGCAAGTTCAAGCTGGATGTCCTTGTAGATGCGAAATCCCTCGGCGTGGAAGTCAACTGCCTCGGGGCGAGGCGTGGTCTTGCCCACCGTCCTGACAGTCTGTTCGACCGCGCTGACAGGGTCGGCAAAGATGCCGACCCCGATGCCGGCGATCAGCGCCGCACCGAACGATGCATCGGCAGACGAGGGCAGTTCGAACTCCAGCGCCAACACATCGGCGAGGATCTGACGCCAGACAGCGCTTTGAACTCCGCCTCCAGTCAAGCGGGCTGAATCGATGGCTTCGACCTTGGGTCGCAGCGTTTCAAGGCAGTCCTTGAGCGAGTAGGCTACGCCTTCGTACAGTGCGCGCACCAAGTGCCCGGGTCCGTGTTCGAAGCTCAGACCCACGTAGCTGCCGCGCAGCAACGGATCCCAGTAGGGCGTGCGCTCGCCGTTCAGGTAGGGGTGGAAGAACAGACCCGCGCTGCCCGCGGCGACCTCCGCTGCTTGGGCATCCATCGTCGCGTATGTCACCGTCTCAGCCGGATCCGTACTTGCGAGCATTCCGCCGACGACCCGGTCGCGCAGCCATCGATGCGAGGAGGCGCAAGCATTGGTCGCCGTGATCGTGTACCAATGGTCGGGGACGATATGGAAATAGTTGATGACGCTGGCATCCGGTGACGGGTCGCGCGTAAGTGCACTGACTGTTCCCGCGGTCGCGAGCTTGATCACGACGCGGCCGCGCCGCGTCATTCCTGCCGCGTAGGTCTCGGCTGCGGTGTCGGAAGTCCCGCAGACGACCGGCGTGCCGGCAGCAAGGCCGGTGGCGCGCGCCGCCGCGTCGTTGACTTCGCCGACCACGGCGGTCGAGGCGACAACGGGGGCAAGTGTGTCTGGATTCCAGCCGATAAGGCGACACAGTTCATCCGACCATTCGTGGCGGCGACTGTCAAACATCAGCGTACCCTGCGCATCGATGGGGTCGGTCTCCCAAGAGCCGGTCAGTCGCGAACGCAGCCAGTCTTTGGCCAGATAGACGCGCCGCGTGTTACGCGCTATCTCGGGTTGGTGGTTGCGTACCCAATCGAGCTGGGGCAGGGTCCAGGTTGTGCTGCAACGATTGAAACCGAGCTGCAGGATCCGGTCGTCTGCCTCGCGTCGCAGGCGCTCGACCTCGAGCCGGCTGCGCTGATCGTTCCACATGATCGCCGGACGCAGTACCTTTCCCTGCGCATCCTCAAGTACCTGAATGTGCGCACCGGCCGTCAGCGAGACGGCGGCGATTCTCCTCGGGTCAACCTTGGAGCGCGCAAGCGCGCCGGCAACCGACTTGCACAGCGCATGCCACCAGTCGGCAGGATCCTGCTCGCTCCAGCCCGGATGCGGCGTATACGTCGCGACTGGCTCGGATGCAGACCCGAGGACGTCGCCCCGCGGGGTAATAAGCAGCGCCTTGAGCGACCCCGCGCCGAGGTCGATTCCAAGCATGACTTCGCGCTTGGCGCTCAACTCAGGCCGTCCTCCACCGAAGCCCCGCGAACGCGCACGATGGCTCCGACGATGTCAAGACCGTAGACACACTGCTCGACGCAGACCCTTGCCCCCGGCTTCACATGCAGCGCGTTCTTCAGGCCATCGTCGAACACGACCTGTCCGTCGAGCACCGCCATGGCGAGCAGTGCTAGCCCTGAGGGAAGCTCGGACTCCAGTGGCGCCGGCAAGTCGGCCGGCCAAGCGGCCCTGCAAGGACTCGGGCACAGCGCACACATCCTCAGCGTGAATCCCGTGTCCGATTGCACGTCTTGCCTGGAGTTCATGGTCTTATTCATGGGCGCGAAGGACTCAAAAACCCAGCTTTCGAGGGTTCAGAATGGCATTCGGATCTAGTGCGCGCTTGACGGCGCGCAAGGCCTCGTGGGCACCCTCGCCAAGGTCCCTTGCGATCCATGGCGAACGAAAGTAGCCGACGCCATGGTGGTGACTGATGACCCCGCAGTGCTCTAGGCACAGATGCTGGATCGTTGCCCACAGCTCGGCGTGAATTGCGAGTGCCTCGTCGTCCGGCATCGGTGGCAGACGAAAGGTCATGTACTGGCACGCACCCTCGGCATAGGCGTGCGACCAGTGCGTGCCGAAGTAGATCGCCGGGTGCAGGGTCGCGACCGCGGTGCGCATCGCCTGGTACATTGCCTCCAAGCGCGACCAAGGCGCTGAGACCTCGATCGTGTCTTGGTAGTTGTCCTCGGACTGCGCTTTGACGGAGTGCGACTCGAAACGATGCGCCTTCCATTCGTCGAACGGCTGCGTCGAACCAGTCTTGCCACCATGGGCGATGGCGATGTCCCGTGCCATGGATGATTCGACGGCCACCAGGCGCGGATCGCCATGGAACTCGAGCAGGCAAACGAAGGGGTGCGTTGCGAAGTCAGCCAACCCGGAAAACTTGACGCGCCCTTCGAGATCGTCGTGAAGTCGAAAGATCGCCGGGCGCAACTCAGCCTGCATCATTGTGCGGCTGGCCTCGATTGCGCTGCCGAGATCAGCGTAGCTCAGCGTGAGGGGCAACTTCTGCGCCGGTAGAGGAAACATCCGCAGCGTCAGAGCGGTGATTACTGCCAACGTTCCCTCGGAGCCGACAAGCAGTTCCTGGAGGCTCGGCCCCACCGCCCTGGGCGGCCCCGGACGGATCTCCACGTCACCGCCCCCCGCAAGCACTGCCCGCATGCCGCGGACGAGATGCTCGATCTTGCCGTACCGGGTGGACTCCTGGCCCGCGCCACGACAAGCTGCCCAACCGCCAACCGTCGACATCTTCATCGACTGCGGATAGTGCCCGCACATGAATCCACGCATGTTGAGCAAGCGCTCGAACTCGCCGCCGTTCATGCCGGCCTGGACCTCAACCATTCCGTCGGCATCGTGCCAGGCCAGTATTCGGTTCAGGCGCTTCAGGTCCAGCATGATCTCGCCGCCAAGCGGCAAGGTCGCGCCGAGCACGCCCGAGCCTGCGCCAAACGGTATCACTGCAACGCCCCGTTCATTGGCGAGCCTCAGCACCGCGCGAACTTCATCATGATTGCCCGGAGCGACGACAGCCGCCGGCAGTGCGATCGGCACCCTGCCTCGGCGTATCTGGAACGCGGCCCAAGGCAGACGATCGCGCGCATAGCACAGGCGATTCGCGAAGTCGGTATGCACGTGAGTCGTACCGAGGATGGAGCGAAACGCTTTGAGCAACTCGTCGTGACGCACGGGCTCCTGCTGAGCCTCTGCGAAGGTCATACGATCACGGGTTTCGTGCGTCATCTTGGGTTCGCGTGCAATTCGTTCAGTTACGTGTAAAGGCGGCGGGGTGGGTTGCTCGGCATGCGTGGGCTGAGTTCCCCGCAGCTGGATGCGCAATCGTTTGCTCATCTGCCCACGACGATACGTGGGCGGCCGTTATCTGTCAAGGAGTCGTGTTCTAACTGTACGTGCGCGGCATCCTGGCCAGTGCTCTCCACCCCATGCACACCAGCGTGCTCGAGGGCATGAATAACCGCATCGAGGTCATCAAGCGCATGGCCTACGGTTTCAGGGATACCTCATACTTCTTCCTGAAAATCAAGGCCGCGTTTCCTGGGAAAACGAGATGAACCCTTTTCTTGTGAGTTCATTCGCCTTCTTCAGCAGGTCTTGCTCAAGCCGCGGGCGCCGGATGTCATGTCGAAGCGCCTCGACCTGCTGCTCCAGCTTGGTTCGTTCAAAGCTTGGCGGGGAATCGTGCTGCTCTTCATGGCTGCAGATGCGTCGTGGCCGAGTAGCTGATTCTTCCACTCATACAGCGATGGCCGAGACACGCCCAGCTCTTGAGCCACCGACTGCGCGCTTCCTTGTCGAAGCCGATCCTCGTATGAATAGATGAACTACCCCTCCAGGTAGTTCAAGATTTCTGCCGCACCCACTGATCACAGCGTTCTGGAAGCAGGCTGAATTGCCGATCTAACGTCATGTATTTACGTAAAGTTCAATAGATTCAAGCGCAGACACACAGGCATCAGGACTCCGCAGCAGCCTCAAACATAGCGACGACGTTCGCCAGTGGAACATCGCCGAGCAGGTTATGCGTTGCAGATAGAACATACCCGCCATCCTTGCCCAACTCACTTATCCTCCTACGTACCAATTTCTTGACGTTCGACGGAGTGTCGCTGATCAAGTCATCAATCCCGACTGCCCCCCAAAGCGCTATCCGGTCGCCATATTTGTCCTTGATCCGCGCCGGATCCATATCCTTGGCACTCACCTGAATCGGATTCAAAGCGTCAATTCCCATGTCAATGAATTCATCGAGATAGGCATGAACCGATCCACAGGAATGCAATAGTATCTTGGCGTTGGTCTTTTCCTTGATAGTTCTGAGCATTCGCTTGTACCGAGGTGTGACGACCTCGCTGAACATTTCCGGACTAATCATCGGCCCGTTTTGAAAGCCGTAATCGTCTCCCCATACAAAAACGTCGATCTGGTCTCCAACCGCATCTATCATTGCTGTCGCCGAGCGTATCCAGGTTTCAGCACATCGGTCCATGAGTTCGTCGAAGAACTCTCTATTTGTGTAGAGATCAGCAAGCCAATCGTCAAATCCCCGTAGAAGCTGGGTGAGCGTGACGATCCCTAACGGCAGCTTCGCGATCAACGCCCGGTCCGACGATTGCCGCAATTCCGTAGCCTTTTCTCTCCACTCCTGAGCGTTGCTCAATTCCCCGGGTGTGTACCAGTCGAACGCGCGCAATGCCGTCAGCGTACCGTTCTCCTTGAAGAACGGACCGTCGAGAGGGGCATAGGTATCTGATTCTGAAAACGCCCAGTTGACCTTCCAGACGTCTTGGAACTGCTGTGGCGTCCCAAAGTCGTTCAGTGAGATCGTTGGGGTAGCGCAGCATGTGTCGACACCGAATTTGTCAAGGATCTCCTTGTCGAACTCGGCAGTAAACATCCATACGTTGGCCAGTCGAAGTTCCTTGTCAACAGCCAGACGCAGATACTTCTTCAACTTGTCATACGCCAAGACATTCATGGAAGTTGCGCCCGGATACCCTCCCAAGTCAATCGGGACGCGGTCCGGTTGCTTGTGGTTTAGGGCGGCCATCAGGCGCTCGCGGCTCGTCATCGACATAGATACCTCTTCGGGTTCGATAGAACTCCCTAGTTCACTGAAACCGATGAATTGCACCGGATGCGGCGAGATGGGTCAGCGTACTTCCACTTCAACGGTTTCGGGTCGAGGTTGTGGTGTTTGATGTAGCGCATGATCTTGCGGTCGAGGTCCTTGACCGAAGTGAAGATGCCGCGAGCGATGACGTCGCGCTGGATGCGCGAGAACCAGTTCTCGACTTGGTTGAGCCACGACGAATAGGTCGGGGTGAAGTGCAGTTGTACGTGCGGATTGGTCTCGAGGAACTGAGCCACGAGCGCGGTCTTGTGCGAGCTCACGTTGTCGCAGATGACGTGGATCTCGCGGCCCTTGGGTTGCGAGGTGAGGACGTCGCTGAGGAAAGCAACGAACTGCGCGCTGGTGTGGCGCGGGGCGGTCTTGCCGAGTACCTCTCCGGTGACGGTGTTCAGTGCCGCAAACAGGCTCAGCGTGCCATTGCGCTTGTACTCAAAGCCGTGGCTTTCGGCGCGCCCCGGCGACAGCGGCAGCATTCGGTCCTTGCGATCGAGCGCCTGGATGGCGGTCTTCTCATCGACGCTGAACACCACCGCATGCGCCGGAGGATTCAGGTAAAGCCCGATCACATCGGCGGCTTTCGCCTCGAACTCGGGGTCGTTGGAGATCATGTGCCGGCGCAATTGATGCGGACGCACGCCGTGCTTGCGCCAGATGCGCTGCACGGTCATGAACGAGACGTCGCCCAGTGCCGCGGCCAGCTTGCGGCTGCTCCAGTGGGTGGCTCCGTCGCGCGGCTTGCGCTTGAGCGTGGCGTTGAGCACCCGGGCTTCGAGTTTCTCGGGCGGGCGCGTCGGCGCACGCCCCGGGTGGCGCGCGTACAGCCCGGCCAGGCGCTCTTCGAGGAAGCGGTGCTTCCAGACCGCGAT
>JAHDXY010000160.1 GCA_023384005.1 Burkholderiaceae bacterium
CACCTGCTGATCGATGATCAGGTCGCTCTTCGGATTGACGGTCACCAGCAGGTGGTAGCTCCACGTCGCCTGGTTCAGCAGGTTCGCGTTGTGGTACCACATCATCTTGGTGGGGCTGGGCATGTGGGTCTTTCCGGTGAATACCTTTCGCCCTGCCCCCGGAGTGTCCACGATGAGCGGGCGCTCGCCGAAGCCCCAATAGCTCATCTCTTCGCCGTGCTCGAGTTCGCGGACGTTCTCCGGGCGGATCTTGCCTCGCGGATCGAGCACCTGGTTGAACGGATCCTCCTGCACGTAGGCTCCGCCGACACCGGGGCCGGACCAGGCGGAACCCTGGAACAGCGCACCTTTGTAGTTGCCGGCCCAGGTGTGCGCGCCCGAGCCGGGGATACCGATGCTTCCGACCAGCATCAGCGGGAGGTAGACCGCACGGTTGTGCAGCGTTGCGTGGAAGTAGTGGTTGATGCCTTCACCGAAGTGGATCGCAATCGGGTAGGCCTCACGCGGCTTGCCTTTGAAATCCGGATCCCAGAAGCGCCGCCCGAAATCCTTCGCGAGCCGCTCGATCAGCTCCTTCGAAGCGCCGCTGATGTCGCTCGCCGTATCGAGGTCGTAGTCACGCAGGTGCAACCGGTACATCTGCCAAACGGTCATCGCTTCGATTTCGTCGCCGTTGGCGAGCCTGAGCTTTCCTTGCCACGCGAGCTCGGGTTCGACTCCGAGCGCGCTGAGCTTGCCGCCCACGTCGTCGCGCGAGATCGCCGTGAAACCCTGCGTCTTCGCGTCGCGAACCACGTAGTCCCCCAAGCGTTCGCGCTGTTCGACGGTCATACCCTGAATCGCGAAGCTCGGGCCGCGCGAGATGTCCTTGACGCGATAGCCCGCGAAGAGCTGCTCCGGCTTCAGGCGCTTGAGCGTGTCGGTGCGCACGAGGAGCGGGAAATCGGTGAACTGCCTGACAAAGGCATCGTCGACCCAACCCTTGTCCATCAGGTACTTGGTGACAGCGAGGAAGATCGCGGTGTCGGAAAGGCCGGGACGAACCGAGATCCAGTAGTCGGCCTTGGTCGCGGTGGGGTTGTACTCCGGTGCGATGACAGCTATGCGCCCGCCGCGCTCGATGATCTCGGTGAGCCAGTGGGCCTCGGGCATCTTGTTTTCGATAAGGTTCTTGCCCACCTGCACCGTGAACTTGGTGAAGCGCAGGTCGTTCAGGTCGATGTCCGAGGTCTGCAACCCGTGCACGAAGGGCTGCCCCGGCGCCTGATCGCCGCGCCAGGTGTACTCCGACCACTCGCGCCCGCCCTTGGCCTTGTCCGGACCGACCTTGCGCACGTGCGCGTCGAGCAGCCCGAGCAGGTTCGCCATGCGGAAGGTCCCGAACTTGCCGATGACGCCGTGCGGCGGCAGCGAACTGCCGAGCTTCATGGTGCGCGTCCCGGCGCCTTCCCAGTGCTCGAGCATTTCCTCCTCGTAGCGATCCTTTTCGATCAGGCGCCGGCGACCGTCATTGCCGCTATAGGTGCGCGCGATCGCGATCAGCGCCTTGGCCACGTAGGTCGCCGCGTCGTCCCACGACATCCGGACGAAGGTGTCGGTGCCCCTGGAATCGAACTTGTACTCGGTGCGCAGCGAAGGGGTGTCGGACAACGGCGGGAAACCCGCATCGGCCCAGCGTTTCCAGCCTTCGCGGATCATCGGCCCCTTGGCGCGATACGGTCCGTAGACGCGCCGGTGCATGGTGAATCCCTTCAGGCACATGCGCGGATTCCAGGCATAGGTGGCCTGGTTGCCATACAGGTCGCGATACTTGTGGTGGTCGTAGTTCTGCTCGAGGCGCGTCACCACGCCGTTTCGCACGAAGGCGCGCACGCGGCACATATGGGTGTCGTTCGGCGCGCAGATGTAGGTGAAGCTGCGATCGTAGCGGTACTGATCGTGATAGACCTTCTCCCAGTCCCGATCGGGATAGTGCTCCAGCGGATTGCCAACGCCCGCAGCTGGCGCGAGGTTGCGCGCAGCGAACACAGGCGGCACCTTGCTCGCTGCGGCGACGCCCAGCGCCGCGGTTGCGGCGCGTCCAAGAAACTGCCTGCGCGATGATTTCGTCTTGTCCATGCCTCGTGGCGCCCTCTAAGATTGCGCTTGCCCAAGCTCACTTGCGTGGTTCGTAACCCGTCGCGCGGTATAGGTATGTGATCGTCTTCCAGACCTCATCGGCCGAGAAATCATGGTCGTGCAACGTGGACGCCCCGGGCTCGCCCGGCGGCGCAGTCCAGCGCGGCATCGCGCTGTTGAACTGGTTCTGGATACCGCCAATGGTGAGTCGCCAGTACACGTAGGGCAGGGTGAGTTGGGCGATCGTTCCGGCATCCTTGAAATTGGCCGGGCGGATCGGATAGCGAAACCCCGAGGCCGCGGGTCCCTGGCCGTCGAGCTTCTCGCCATGGCAGACGGCGCAATTCGCTTCGTAGAGCAGCTTGCCCTGCGCGATGATTTCCGGGCTCCATTTCGCGGGATCTGCCACCCAATCCGGCACTTTGATGGCCGCGAGGGTTTCATCTCCGACGGTGGGGTGGCGCTGGAAGATCTCCACCGGCGGAGCGTAGGTCGGGCGTAGCGTGTCGTACACCGACCACCCCATCCAAAGCGGTATCACCGCCAGCAGAATCCAGCGCTGCGCCCGCAACGCGATGCGCTCGTTCTCGGGTTCGATGAGAAAGAAATTCAGGAACGATTCGATGCGCTCGTCCTTGAGTGTGACGTGAATCACGATCCCGGCAATCACGAAACCCATGTAGACCAGAATCACGCTATGGGGAATCACGGGACGCACCAGCTTCAGCAGCAGGAATATCCCGCCCAGCACGAGAAAAGCCCGCGTCGCGAGCGGCACGGGCATGTTGCGGATATTCATTGCCGCTCCAGTCTTGAAGTGATCAGGTATCGCATCAAGGAATCGAGCTGTGCCGCGGTCAACCGCGTGCCATAGTCGAGCGGCATGACTCCGCTCGGGAATCCCTTCCTTTCGTAGGCTTTCGGATCGACGATCGACTCGACGAAATAGGCCTCGATGCTCATCCGGCGCTGGCTGGCAGCCTCTTTCATGCTGGGCACGTCGAGCGCGGGACCGAGTTTCACCTCGCCCGGTTTCAGGCTATGACAGGCCTCGCAGCCGAGCGAAACAAACATCGCCGCCGGGTCCGCGGTCGCACCCGTCGCGGGTGCCGCGGCTTCGCCGGTGGCACGCGCACCGCGCGGGTTCGGGATGTCACCGACTTTGACGGTAGGCGTTTTCCCGAGGGACTGCAGGTAGGCGACCACGGCGACCACCTCTTCGTAGCTCAGGCTGGCAGGCGCACTGGTCGAAGGCGGCATGATGTTGGCGAAGCCCTCGACGAGGTACGCGCCCGGTTCGTAGAGCGACTGCGCCAGATACTCCACCAGATTGCCGAGACCGCCCTCCACTCCCTGGGCGCGCCGCGTTGCGACCCCCGCCAGATTCGGACCGCGCCCGGCGCCTTTCACACCCGCGCCGGGTTCGATCGTATGGCACGCCAGGCACCCGCGCTCGCGGACGATGGTCTGGCCAACCTTCGCCAGCTCGGCGGGCGTGAGCGACGCATTGATTGTCTGTGCCTGCGGCGCCTGCCAGCGGGTCTGCGGTATCCAGTTGGAAAACCAGACGAAGAAGCCGATGACCGCGAACGCCGGAATCAGCGGCGTCACGTAGGGCGCGACCCGGTTCACGGCTGCCCCCCTTGCGTCACCGCGTCCGGTAAATGCCCGCCGTCGTGCTGGCTATTAGGCGCTTTCGCGAGTCCGGCAATGGCGAAAGCCAGCGCGAGCAGCGCGAAGAAGATGAAGGTGATCACGGTGATGATCACTGCGACCTCTCCCAGGCTGGGCAGACCGGCGCCTGCGGAGGTGTCCTGCATGATGCCGAAAACGTGCCAGTTCAGGCGTACGCCGCTGCGCGCGTAACCCATCAGCGCCATCAGCCAGACAATGACGAAGGCGAGCATGATCAGGACGTAGTGTCCGCGCCGCGGCAAAGTGCCCCAGCGAACCTGCGCCAGCGTCTTCGCCCCACGCATCAGGAACAGGTCGAGAACAAATGTCGCGACGATGCCGATCATGAGGACGATGATCTGCCAGATCGATGTCTTGATCCGCACTTCCGCCGGCGCGAAGTATCCGTACACGCCCAGTGCGGTGATCACCAGCGCGGTCACACCGACCAGGCTCCACTGGATCATCGTGCCCTTGCGGTGCCAGAGCACCGTGGGCTCGCGCCCGGCGCGACGGTAGAGCAGATAGCTCGAATAGAGCACGACCAGGACCAGCGTGACGGCGATCATCTTCGGCGCCATCACCCCGAGCGCGCCGAGTATCGGATGGAACCCTCCGGTGGATTCCTCCATCGATGCCGCCATGGTGTGAGGCGTCGCCCAGACGATGAAACCGCAGATCAGCGCAACATTGAATACCGGGCTCCAGCGCTGCTGCGCTTCGGAGCCCGGGATACGCAGCAGGCCGAGCCAGGAATAGTAGGCGGCGCCGATGAACAGCACCGCGATCACGATGGCCTGGATGATGAACAGCCACGACAGCACACCGCCCATCAGCGTCACGCCGTAGGTGGCGGAGTAGGCGAACAGCTCGAAACCGAAGTAGTACCCGGCGAAGGGGAGAAACAGCATCGTGAACAGCGCGATGAGGTTGCCGGTGTAACCCATCCAGTCGTAGAGCGCCCGCTCCTGCGCACTCGTCGCCATCAGGAAGCGGTACGCGGCATAGGCGGAACACAGCAGCGCGCCGAAGGTGATGTTGGCGACCAGGCGATGAATGTTGAGCGGCATCCAGCCGGGGTTCCAGACCGCGTCGTACAGGCTCACGAGCGCCCCCTGCTGATCGACGCCCCCTGGTGTCATCATGAACGTCGCCCACGCGTCCGCGATGAACATCACGATCGTGCCGAAGATGTTGAGCAGCAGCCCAAGCAGCAGGTGCAGCCACTTGCGCTCACCCTGCATCCGGTCCCAGCCGTAGTACCAGAAGTACAGGCAAAGGGTTTCGGCGACGAAAAACAGCGGATAGACGACAAAGGTCGGACCGAAGATACCGGTCATGTAGGCCATGAATCTGGGGTAGGCGGTAAACAGCAGGAAGCCGAGCAACGCGCCGGTGATCGCGGTGAGCGAGTAAGCCGCGGGAAGCAGGCGCGCCATTTCATGGGCGAGCCAGTCGTTGCGGCGCGCCTCGGCAGCATCGCGCTTGGCGGCGCGCCAGCCAACGAACTCGATGAACAGCGCGAACATCGGCACCGCGAGCACGAACGCGGCAAACATCAGATGCAGCTGAGCCGCGATCCACACCGCCAGACGGCTGTCGATTCCGAGCACCGTCCGGTATTCCGGGGCAGCGCCGGGCCCCTGCGCGCCATCGCTCTGAGCGGCGACGAGCAACAAGAACACCGCGACCAGGGCGAGGACCGCCCCCTTTGACATGCTTTTCGAACGCGTACTCATTCGTGTCTTCGTGTTCGGCGGGTTTGATGGCGAAAAGACAAGCAACAATCGCACCAATCCCGGGCTCATTCGCCGGCTTGCGAAATTGCCCACGAGAAACAAGGACTAGCAACAAAGGACTAGCAGCGAGCGCATCCGAAGGAGGAATAGCTGCGGTCCGCAAGGGCTCCCGGATGTGAACGATTCGTTTCATCCGGATCTTTCAACCGCAGGGCAATTGAACGAATCGTTCAACCGGGTAGGACTTCCCGAACCGCGGCGATCGACGACCCATTGTCGATTCAATGATCTCGGGCTCAATCCGCGGAGCTTCGCTGATTTGCACGCTTTGTGCTTTCTCTATGGCCAAGCTCTATTGCCAAGCGTCTTTCCTGCCTGGAGCACGGCAGTGAACAGCCATCATCGCAAGCCGAACCGGGAAACCCGACATGGAACCAGGCGCACTGTTGCACCCGAGCGTGAGCCAGCACGAAGCGCCGCCGCGCGCCGGCGACGGCGAGGCCAGTGGAGACTGCGCGCTGCGATCGCCCTATCAGTCCATTCTGGTGGCGGTGGATTGCTCCGATCACTCCAACCGGGCGGTGGCCGAAGCGATGGCGTTTGCACGACTCGCAGGGGCAACCGCAACCATCACCGGCGTACACGTGTATGCGGCCCGCCTGCACGACAGGCGCTTTCGCCAGATGGAGGGCGGGCTGCCCGAACGCTACCGTCAACAGGAGATGCTCGAGAAGCAACGCGATGTTCACAACGAACTCATCGCCCGCGGTCTGACTCTGATTGCCGACTCGTACCTGGACGAAGCGGCGCGTGCGTGCGCACAGGCGTCGATCCAGTTCATTGCCCGAACCGCGGAAGGCAAGAACTACCGCGAACTGGTCAACGCGAGCAACAGCGGACAACACGACCTGCTGGTGATCGGCGCTCAGGGGCTGGGCGCGGTTCCGGGAAGCGCACTTGGCTCGGTGTGCGAGCGCGTTGCGCGCCGCGCTGCGATCGATACGCTGGTCATCAAGGATCCGGCCCGCCGTCTGGCCGACGGACCGATCGTGGTTGCTCTGGACGGCTCGCAAGCCGCGTACGGCGGCTTGATCACGGCGCTGACGCTGGCCCGGCATTGGGGCGTCGAGGTGCAGGCGGTGGCAGCCTACGATCCATACTTTCACTACGTGGCATTCAACCGGATCAGCCGGGTGTTGTCCGAAGAGGCGAGTCGCAGCTTTCGGTTCAAGGACCAGGAACGCCTGCACGAAGAGGTGATCGATGCCGGACTAGCCCGGATCTACGAAAGCCACCTGAGCGTCGCGCGATCGATCGCCGGCGAACACGGTGTAGCGATCGAGACTCTGCTCCTCGCCGGAAAACCCCACGACGCAATCGAGAAGCATCTGCGCAGCGTGCAGCCCTCGCTGCTGGTAGTCGGCAAACTGGGGATACACGCCGACGCCGGACTCGATATCGGCGGCAACGCCGAGCGCCTGCTGCGCGATGTCGACTGCGCCGTGTTGCTGAGCCGGCGTTTGCACCAGCCGCGAACGGAAACGGTGGCCGAGGCGACTACCAGCTGGACGACCGAAGCTCAGCGGCGCATGGACCGCGTGCCGGAGTTCGCGCGCGGGATGGCGCGGATGGCGATCCTGCTCTACGCCCAGCAACGTGGCCACACCGTGATCACGGAGCAAATCGTCGACGAGGCTACCGCGAGCCTTTGCCCCGGCCACGTTCGCCCGCCGGCGAGGCCGGCCGGCGGCGGCGAGGGTCCGTGCACGGAACTGGCCGATGAGTAACCCGGACGTCGTCGTCGTCGGGGGAGGCATCTCCGGGTTGTCGGTCGCGTGGTGGCTCGCGCGGGCCGGCATCGGCGTCGAAGTCTGGGAGCGCAACGCCCGACCGGGAGGGAAGATCGCGAGCTGCGAGATCGACGGCTACCTGATCGAGCGCGCCGCTTCGATGATGCTGAATTTCCGCCCGGAAGTGAGGCGAATGCTCGCTCTGGCCGGGCTCGACGCCGCGAAGCTGATGTGTCCGCAGGCGCCGCGCAACCAGCGTTACCTGGTCCACGACGGCCGGCTCGAGCCGTTTCCGTCGCGCCTGATGAGTCTGATGCGCTCGCCTCTGTGGAGCCGGCGCGGCAGGCTGCGCCTGCTCGCCGAGCCTTTCGTGCCCCGCGGCGGCGATCCGACCGAAACCGTGAGTGAGTTCGTCGCCAGGCGACTGGGCGCTGAAGCGCTGGAAAGAGCGATCGAACCGTTCGTCGCCGGTCCGCTGGCGTCGGACGCCGACCAGGCGAACGCGTACACCGTGTTGCCGCGTCTGGTGGCACTCGAGAGACGCTACGGAAGCCTCGCGCTCGGTGCAGGCCTGCATCATCTCCTGCTGCGGCGCGCAGCCCCGATCCGCGAGTTGTTCTCGTTTGAAGGCGGGATGTCGACCCTGGTCGAGACGCTTGCCGCAACGCCCGGCATTCGTTTGCGCACGGGAATCGCCGCGACGCAGCTCGAGCCAGGGAAATCGGGTTGGCACATCACTGGTCGCACTTGCGACGGCGAGCGCACGGTGAGCAGCCGGCACCTCGTGCTGAGCGCGCCCGCGCCGGCAGCGGCGGCACTGCTGCATCCTTTGGATGGCGCTTTGGAACGCCTGATGTGCGGCATCGGCTATGCCTCGCTCGCGGTGGTGCATCTCGGCTTCGACCGGTCTGCCGTGCGCCATGCGCTGGATGGTCCGGGTTTTCTGGTGCCGCGCGCCGCGGGCCTGCAATTGACGGGCTGCCAATGGAACAGTAGCGTGTTCCCGTCGCGAGCGCCGCGCGACAAGGTGCTTCTGACATCCTATTTGGGTGGTGCGCGAGCGCCGGAAACGAAGGATTGGCACGATGATCGATGCATCGAGGTGGTGCTGAGATGTCTCGGGTCTTTGATGCAGATCGACGCCGCGCCGCAGCGGGTGTGGATCACCCGGCACGAGCGCGCCCTGCCCCTCTATCACGGCGCCTACCACGGCCGCCTGCAGGAAATCGATCGATGTCTCGAACGCTGGCCCGGACTTCATCTCGCGGCAAACTACCGGGGCGGCGTGTCGGTGCGCGATCGCATCGTCGAGGGCTTCGCGCTCGCGCAGCGCATCGGCAAGGCACTAGCAGGTTCGCGGCGGCCCTCGCCGCAGTCTTCGGTCATCGATTCTTCCCCGCTGCCGATCGCCACGCGCCGCGCGGGCTAGGAATCGTCGTGGCTTGATGGCGCCGCCACGCATCCGGACAAGGGGCTGGCTTGCCCTCCTCGTCGGCCTGACGGTCGTCGCGGCCACCGTGGGCATGTGGCGCGCATTGATCGCGCAGGAACGAACCGAGACCAGACGCGAGGTCGCGCTGGAACTCGAGAGCCTCAGAAGCGAAGTTGGCTCCGGTGTGGACGGACGGATCATGGCCCTCGTGCGCATGGCGCGGCGCCTGGGCGCGGGCGGCGAGCCGTCTCGATCGGAATGGGAGTCCGACGCCCGATCGTATCTGAGCCATTACACCGGCTATCTGGCGATCGGCGTGGTCGATCCCGACTTGCGCGTGCGCTGGCTGGTACGGCATGAGGCCTCCGGGGAGGCGCTGGACACCGATCTCGTTGGCGAGCGCCAACAGCAGGCGCTGCAGCTCGCGCGCCTCGAGCGTCGCATCACGCTCACCCAGGCGAGCGACCCAAGCACGGCCGAAGCGGTCATGCTGATCAATGTCCCGGTGTTCCGGGATGAGACCTTCAGCGGGTATGTCGTAGGCATGTTTCACGTGCAGTCGATGCTCGACTCGATCCTGCCCCCGTCCATCGCACCCCGTTACGCGGTCGCGGTGTCCGATGGCGTGAACGAGATCTACCGCCGCGCGGGGGGCGCCGCGGAACCGGCCGGCGATTGGGCCCAGGAGGCCGCAGTCGGGCTGCGCGGTATCTCCTGGCGGTTACGCGCCTGGCCCCGCGAGGAGGTTCTGCGGCACCGCTCGCCTTTGCCCCAGGCTGTCCTGGCAGGCGGGCTATCGCTCGCCTTGCTGCTGGCGGCGGTCGTTCGCTTCGCTCAGGTTGCGCACGTGCGCGCGCAGGAAGTGGAGAAAGCCAATCGCGAGCTCGAACACGTTATTGCCGAGCATCAGCAGACCAACGAAAGCCTGCGCAAGCTGTCGCGCGCGGTGGAGCAGAGCCCCAGCCTCGTGTTGATCACCGATCGCCACGGCGCGATCGAATACATCAATCCGAAATTCACGCAGGTATCGGGTTATGTCCTCGAGGAAATCGCCGACGAAAATCCGCGTTTGCTCAAATCCGGCGAAACGGACCCTGAGGAATATAAGCGGATGTGGCAGACCATTTCCGGCGGCGGGGAATGGCGCGGGGTGCTGCACGACAGGAAAAAGAAC
>JAHDXY010000161.1 GCA_023384005.1 Burkholderiaceae bacterium
GCAGCTGCAGGACACCTTCGGCATCAACATGGTGGCGCTGGTCGACGGCCAGCCGCGCCTGCTCAACCTCAAGCAGATGATCGAATACTTCCTCGCGCACCGGCGCGAGGTCGTCACGCGGCGCACCGTGTTCGAGCTGCGAAAGGCGCGCGAGCGCGGTCACGTGCTCGAGGGACTCGCGGTGGCGATCGCCAACGTCGACGAGATGATCGAGCTGATCAAGGCCTCGCCCTCGCCGCCGATCGCCAAGGATCGCCTGATGGCGCGCGACTGGGCCGCGGGAATCGCCGGCGAAATGCTCGCACGCGCCGGGTCGGATGCGCGCGCCTTCAAGCCCGACGGGCTGGACGCGGCGAGCGGCTTGCAGGGCGACACCTATCGGCTGTCGGACGTGCAGGCGCAGGAGATCCTGCAGATGCGCCTGCAGCGCCTCACCGGACTGGAGCAGGACAAGATCGTGCAGGAGTACCGCGAGGTGATCGAGCAGATCACCGACCTGCTCGACATCCTCGCGCGCCCCGAACGCATCACGACGATCATTCGCGACGAGCTCGCGGCGATTCGCGCCGAGTTCGCCGACGCGCGCAAGGACACGCGCCGGTCGGTGATCGAGATGAACGCGACCGAGCTCGACACCGAAGACCTGATCCAGCCCACCGACATGGTGGTCACGCTCTCGCACGCCGGCTATTTCAAGAGCCAGCCGGTGTCTGAGTACCGCGCGCAAAAGCGCGGCGGGCGCGGCAAGCAGGCGACGTCGATGAAGGACGCCGACTGGATCGACCAGCTCTTCATCGCCAACACGCACGACTTCATCCTGTGTTTCTCCAACCGCGGGCGTGTCTACTGGCTCAAGGTCTGGGAGGTTCCGCAGGGCACGCGCACTTCGCGCGGGCGCCCGATCGTCAACCTCTTTCCGCTCGCCGCCGACGAGAAGATCACCGTCGTGCTGCCGGTGAAGGCCTTCGAGGAAGACCGCTACGTGTTCATGTCGACCTCGCTCGGAACCGTCAAGAAGACGCCGCTGACCGATTTCTCCAACCCGCGCAAGGCCGGGATCATCGCGGTCGGGCTCGACGAGGGCGACTTCCTGATCGGCGCGGCGCTCACCGACGGCGCGCACGACGTGATGCTGTTTTCCGACGCCGGAAAGGCGGTGCGCTTCGACGAGAACGACGTGCGCCCGATGGGTCGCAACGCGCGCGGCGTTCGCGGCATGAACCTGGACGACGGGCAGTGCGTGATCGCGATGCTGGTCGCCGAGAACGAGCAGCAATCGGTGCTCACCGCCACCGAGAACGGATACGGCAAGCGCACTCCGATCGGCGAGTACACCCGCCACGGGCGCGGCACCAAGGGGATGATCGCGATCCAGACCACCGAGCGCAACGGCAAGGTCGTGAGCGCGGTGCTGGTCGACGAGCGCGACGAGATCATGCTGATCACCACCGGCGGGGTGCTGGTGCGCACGCGCGTCTCCGAGATTCGCGAAATGGGTCGCGCTACGCAGGGCGTGACGCTGATCTCGGTCGACGAGGGCACGCTGCTCAGCGGCGTGCAGCGCGTGGTCGAGTCCGACAGCGACGACGAGTCGCCCGAGGATTCCGACGCGGACCCGACCGGCGGATCGACCGAGGGGTCGACTGGTCCGGGGGGCGACGCCGCAACGGGCACTCCGACGTCCTGATCGCGGCGAGGCCGGCGAAATGACCGGCGAGACGAGCGGCGTCCTGTTGCCGGTGTTCCTGCTGATCGCGATCGGCTGGGGCGCGGCGCGCCTGCGCGTGATCAGCGAGTCCGCTGTGCAGGCGCTCTCCGACCTGGCGTTCCTGCTGTTCCTGCCGGCGCTTCTGTTTCGCGCGATGGCGCGCACCGACTTCGCGGCGTTCTCGTTCGCCGCGCCGGTCGCGTACTTCGGCACCGGCGCGACGCTGTTCGTGGCCGGGTTCCTCTGGTTGCGCCACCGTGGCGTGACGGTACGCCGATCGATGGTCTACGCGATTTCGGGAGTGTTCGCCAACAGCGTGATGCTGGGCATTCCGCTGGTGCGCCTCGCATACGGCGAGAGCGGGCTCGCGGTGCTGCTCACCGTGATCGCGCTGCACTCGATGGTTCTGCTCACGCTGGCGACACTCGCGGTCGAGCTGAGCGAGCGCGACGGCGCCGCGGCGGCGCCGGGCCGGGACGTCCGCGACAGCGCGGGCACGATCTTCGGCGTCGTGCGCACGTCGGTCATGCACCCGGTGATCCTGCCGATCATCGCCGGATTCGCCTGGTCCTTCGCCGGTCTGCGGTTGCCCGGGCCGATCGACACGACGCTCGCGCTGCTCGGGTCGGCCGCGCCAGTGCTGTGCCTGATCCTGCTCGGCGCGACACTGACGCGCTTCGACCGTGGCGCCGACCTGGAACTCGCGTTGCGACTGGCCGCGTTCAAGAGCCTAGCGCACCCGCTCGCCGTGTACGCGGTGGGGCGCTGGGTGTTCGCGCTCGAGCCGCTCGCGCTGGCGGTGCTCACGGTGGTCGCGTCGCTGCCGATCGGCGCGAACGTGTTCCTGCTCGCGCAGCGTTACCGGTCGGCGGAGGCGGTGGTGAGCGCCGCGGTCGCGCTCTCGACGCTCGCGACCGCGATCACGATCGGTCCGCTGCTGGCGCTGCTCGAGTTCCTGGCGCTCTGAACGCGCGCATGCCGGCGAGCGCGATCGCGCCGATGCCGAGCAGCGCGCCGGTCGCCGGCACGGGGACGCGCGATTCGACCGGGACTTCCTCGCGCAGCGCGAGCAGCTGGTCCTGGCGACTTGCGTGCCTGAGGATCGAGAACTCCCAGGCGACGCCTGCCGATTGGCTCGGGGTCTGCTGGCCTGGCGCGGCCGGCATCGTCGCGAGCCAGCTCGACGCGAGCTGGCCGGCGGCGCTGCTCGCCGAGCCCGCGCTGATCGAGAACTGGCCCTGCGTGAGATCGAGTGCGCCGGCGCCATCGAAGGTGATCTCCCACACCGCGATCTGGAAGGCCGCGCTGCCGAGGGCGTTCGTGCGGCCCGCGACCGGACCGGAGGGAACCGGATCGAGGAAGCCCTCGTAGAGCGAGGAAAGCCGCTCGAGCGTCAGCGTGGAAAGCCCGGTGCTGGCCCCGGTGAGGAGCGTGTAGTTGCCGTAGTGGGTCCCGAACGAGATCGTCTGGTTCGGTTCGATGCAGAATGCCGTGTCGTTGCGGGTCGACGACCCCTCGGTCAACACGATGCGGAACTCGCCCGCCGGTGCGCTTGCGTTTCCCGGGTTGGTGAAGGTCACGCTGGGGTGGCTGCCCGCGACGTTCCAGCCGAGAAAACCGACCGAATCGATCGGGATCACGTCCGCGTTCGCGGTGGCGCTCGCCGCGGCGAGCAGCGCGTAGGTGGCGATCGCGGCGACGCGCGACCGCGTCGAGTGCGCCTGGTGCGGTGAATCGCCCCGGTGCGCACCTGCCACGCAGTGCCGGCCGGACCCGTCGCGCGATGCGGTCGTCGTCGGAAGGAGTCGCCGTCCGGCGAAGGACAGTGTTGAGCGCTCGCCGCCGGTGGTGTTGTTCTGGTTCATGTCTGGGTCGCGGGGTTTCGGTTTCGGTCGCGGTGGCCGGCTTCTTCGCCGGCCCATCGGTTGCTGCGTTCATTCGCCGTTCGTTCGCGCCTGTTCGCTTGTTTCCGGCCGCTTTGCAAGAACGTGATCGTGACCGTTTTCCGACGAACGGTCTGTGACGGGGTGCACAAGGGCGCTGCACCAGGCCGGGCGCACGCAACGCGCGGCGCTGCGTGCGGTGACAAACCGCACGCGAGCTGCGCGGGCCGCAGGCGCCCGTGCGATCGGCCGGGTGCGGCTGCGCTTTGCTACCATCACGCCCCATGAGCAGCGATCGGGGGGAAGAACCGGTGCCGGCGCGGGTCGAGCCCGGCTCGGAGGGAGACGAGCGCCTTGGCGCGCTGCGCCAGCGGATCGACGCGGTCGACGCGCGCCTGCTCGAGCTGCTCAACGAGCGTGCCCGGATCGCGCGCGAGGTGGGCGAACTCAAGCGCGAGACCGGCGCCCCGGTGTTTCGCCCCGAACGCGAGGCGCAGGTGCTCGCGCGGGTGCGCCAGAACAACACAGGTCCGCTGGGGGGCGAGGGCATCGTCGCGATCTATCGAGAGGTGATCTCGGCCTGCCGCGAACTCGAGCGCCGGCAGCGGGTCGCCTATCTCGGGCCGGCCGGTACCTTTTCCGAGCAGGCGCTCGTCATGTTCTTCGGCAGCGGGGTCGAAGCGATCGCCTGCCCGACGATCGACGAGGTGTTCCGAAGCACCGAGGGCGGCGGAGCCGATTTCGGTGTCGTTGCGGTGGAGAATTCGTCCGAGGGGGCGGTGAACCGCTCGCTCGACCTGCTGTTGCAGACGCCTTTGCGGATTTGCGGCGAGACCTCGATCGCGGTGCGCCACAACCTGATGAACCGCAGCGGCCTGCTCGCGGACGCGCGCCGGATCTGCGCGCATCCCCAGGCGCTGGCGCAGTGCGTCGGCTGGCTAGATCGCAACTGCCCAGGCGTCGAGCGCTCACCGGTCGCGAGCAACGCCGAGGGCGCGCGAATGGCCGCGGCGAACGATGGCGTCGCGGCGGTGGCGGGCGACTCCGCGGCGACCCGCTACGCCCTGCAGATCGTCTCGGGCGGGATCCAGGACGACCCGAACAACCGCACCCGCTTCGCGATCGTCGGGCGCTACGACTGCGATCCTTCGGGAGACGACCAGACTTCGCTGATCCTCTCGGTGCCCGATCGCGCCGGCGCCGTTCACGCGCTGATCGAGCCGCTCGCGCGGCACGGCGTGTCGATGAAACGCTTCGAATCGCGCCCGGCCCGCCACGGCACCTGGGAGTACTACTTCTACATCGACGTGATCGGACACCAGCGCGACGAAAAGGTATCGGCGGCGCTGTCCGAGCTCCGGGCCAACGCCGCCTTCTTCAAGGTGGTCGGCTCCTACCCGCGCGCCACCTGAGCGGTCGACCCGCCGCCGGCAGCAGTGCCGGCGGGTCGCCATACACGATCCGACACTACGCGACGAAAACACCATGACGATCAACGCCCCAGACTACGTCCGCCGAATCGCTCCCTACCAGGCCGGCAAGCCGATCTCCGAACTCGCGCGCGAGTACGCACTGGTCGAGAGCCGCATCGTCAAGCTCGCGTCGAACGAGAACCCGCTGGGAATGCCGGACTCGGCGCGCGAGGCGATGCTGGCCGCGGCCGACGATCTCGCGCGGTATCCGGACTCGAACGGATTCGAACTCAAGGCCGCGCTCGCGCGTCGCTACGAAGTGCCGGCCGAATGGATCACGCTGGGCAACGGTTCGAACGACATCCTCGAACTCGCCGCGCACGCGCTGGTGCAGCCGGGCCAGGCGGTGGTCTACGCGCAGCACTCGTTCGCCGTGTACGCGCTCGCCACGCAGGCCGTCGGCGCGCGTGCCATCGTGGTGCCGGCGCGCGAGCTCGGGCACGATCCGGACGCGATGCTCGCCGCGATCACGCCCGATACGCGCCTCGTGTTCTTCGCCAACCCGAACAACCCGACCGGGACTTTCGTCGGCGCCGAGGCGGTCGCGCGATTCATCGCGGCCGTGCCCCCGGATGTGGTGGTCGTGCTCGACGAGGCCTACAACGAGTACCTTCGCCCCGAGCTGCGTTTCGAGTCCGCGAAGTGGGTCAGGCAGCATCCGAACCTGATCGTCGCGCGTACCTTCTCGAAAGCCTACGGGCTGGCGGGGTTGCGGATCGGCTTCGGGCTCGCGCAGGCCGAGCTCACCGACCTGGTGAACCGCGTGCGCCAGCCGTTCAACGTGAACTCGCTCGCTCAGGCGGCCGCGGTGGCGGCGCTCGGCGACACTGCGTTCCTGCGCCGCAGCTACGAGGTGAACCTCCAGGGCCTCGAACTGCTGCAGCGCGCCTTCGAGCGGATGGGGCTGCCTTACGTGCCCTCGCACGGGAACTTCGTGCTGGTGAAAGTGGGCGCGGCTGCCGCGGTCTATGAGAAACTGCTCCGCGCCGGCGTGATCGTCCGGCCGGTCGGCAACTACGGCCTGCCCGAGTGGCTGCGGATCTCGGTCGGCGTGCCGCAGGAGAACGAGGCCTTTCTCGCGGCGCTGGAAAAGGCGCTCGCGTGAGCGACGACGCGCCGGCGTTCGCGCGTGTCGCGGTGCTCGGCATCGGGCTCGTGGGGGGATCGTTCGCGGCGGCGCTGCGCGCGCGCGAAATGGCCGCGCGCATCGTCGGCTTTTCGCCCGGCGGCGACGCCGAGCGCGCCCGTTCGCTGGGCCTGATCGACGCGGTCGCGACCAGTCCGGCGCGGGCAGTGGACGGCGCCGACCTCGTCGTGCTCGCCGCGCCGATTCCGGCGCTTCCCGGATTGTTCGGCGAGATCGCACCGGACCTGGGCAGCGAGACGCTGGTCACCGACTGCGCCAGCACGAAGAAGAGCACGATCGCCGCCGCGCGTTCGGCGCTCGGCGCCGCGTATCCGCGCTTCGTCGCCGGTCACCCGATCGCGGGCGGCGAACGGCGCGGGCCCGACGCGTCGCGCGCGGACCTGTTCGAAGGCGGTACCGTCATTCTCTGCCCGCAACCGCAGACCAGCCCGCAGGCCTGCGACACGATCACCCGCACATGGCGCGCGCTCGGCTCGACCGTGGTCAGGCTCGAAGCGCACGAGCACGACGCGCTCTACGCCGAGGTCTCGCACTGGCCGCACGCCCTGGGTTTCGCCTTGTGCGCGGCGATCGCCTCGGGCGAACGCGCCGAGACGGCGCTTCGCCTCGCCGGGGCCGGACTGCGCGACACGACTCGAATCGCCGCTTCGCCCGCCGCGCTGTGGGCCGACATCGTTCTCGACAATCGCGAGGCGGTGCTCGAGTGCGCGCGCGCGTTCGAGCACCACGCACGTGCGGTCACCGACGCGATTCGCGAAGGCGACCGCGCGGCGCTGCTCGAGTGCTTCGAACTCGCGGGGAACTGGCGACGCAGGATGCCCTGAGGGGCGCGCCTCAGCGAATGCCCGGCCGGGTGTCGTGCGCGCGCGGGTCGCGCCACTGCGGGTGCACCATCGCGAAGTAGTAGCGCCGCAGTTCGGTGATTTCCTTGATGACCTCGAAAGGGAATCCCTCGCGGTTGCCGCGATCGTCGATCAGCAGCGAATCGATCAGCTTGGCGAAGCTTCGTGGTTCGGGCCAGGCCTGCGCGATCCGGTTGAGGATGCGCGGGAACTGTCCGCGCAGGCCGACCAGGCGAAGCGCCGGCGGCAAGGACTCGAGCAGTTCGACCGCGACATCGTCGATCTTCGGAGCGCGCGCGGCGCGCAAGCTCGAAGGGACGGACTGCGGCGTTTCCCTCGACGATCTGGTCACACGCTTGATCAGTTCTGCCACCGTTTCCTCGACATGACGAGTCTTCGAATCCCAGTGTCCCATGGCCTGCCCGGTAGAATCTGATGGTAGTGCGGGTTCGATTCCGCTTGTGCGCCAAGTGTCGGGGCCAGGCCTCCGCTCGGACAGGAACTAGTTCATGACAAACTCATTTCAGGTCGGCCCGGGCGGCAGGCTCGAGGGCAGGCTTCGTGTTCCGGGCGACAAGTCGATCTCGCATCGATCGATCATGCTCGGCGCGATCGCCCAGGGGCTCACCGAAGTGAGCGGCTTCCTGGAAGGCGCCGACGCGATCTCGACGATGAACGTCTTTCGCGCGCTTGGGGTGCGGATCAACGGCCCCGACGCGGGGCGAGTCCTCGTGCACGGCGTCGGGATGCACGGCCTCGCGCCGCCCGCTGGCGTGCTCGATTGCGGCAACGCGGGAACCGCGATGCGCCTGCTGATGGGCTTGCTCGCCGGCCAGCGCTTCGGGTCCACGCTGAGCGGCGACGAGAGCCTGTCGCGCAGGCCGATGCGCCGCGTGTCCGAACCGCTGATCGCGATGGGCGCGAAGATCGAGACCACCGGCGCAACGCCTCCGGTGCACATCGCACCGGCCGAGTCGCTGCGCGGGATCGATTTCCTGATGCCGGTGGCGAGCGCGCAGGTGAAGTCGGCCGTGCTGCTCGCTGGCCTTTACGCGCAGGGCGAGACCTCGGTCACCGAACCGGCGCCGACGCGCGACCACACCGAGCGGATGCTGGGCGGCTTCGGCGTGGAGCTGCATCGCGAAGGCGCGCGCGTGACGCTGCGCGGCGGCCAGCGGCTGCGCGCGGCGCGCATCGACGTGCCGGCAGACATCTCGTCGGCGGCGTTCTTTCTGGTCGCGGCGTCGATCGCGCCGGGATCGGACCTGGTGCTCGAGCATGTGGGGATGAACCCGACGCGCACCGGCGTCATCGACATCCTGCGCCTGATGGGCGCCGACATCGAGGTGCTCGAGCCGCGCGAGGTCGGCGGCGAGCCGGTCGCGGATCTGCGCGTGCGCGCCGCCGCGCTGCACGGAATCGACGTCCCGGCCGAACTCGTCGCGCTGGCGATCGACGAGTTCCCGGTGCTCTTCGTCGCCGCCGCTTGCGCGGCAGGACGCACCGTGGTCACCGGTGCCGGGGAACTGCGGGTGAAGGAGTCCGACCGGATCGCGACGATGGCCGACGGCCTGCTCGCTCTCGGCGTCGACGCGCGCGCGACGGCCGACGGGATGGTGATCGAGGGCGTGGGCGGCGCGCAGCCGGCGTTCGGCGCCGCGACGATCGAGTCGCACGGCGATCACCGCATCGCGATGGCGTTCGCGGTCGCGGCGCTGCGCGCATCGGGTCCGATCGTGATCCGCGAGGTCGACAACGTGGCGACCTCGTTTCCCGGCTTCGTCGCGCTCGCGCGCGCAGCCGGGCTCGGGATCGGGCAGGTCCCGGCGTGAGCGAAGCGGGCTGCGCACCCGAAGACGGCGCTCGCGCCGGCGCCGTCGGGGTGATTGCGATCGACGGCCCGACCGCCTCGGGCAAGGGCACCGTCGCCGAGCGCGTCGCCGCCGCCCTTGGCTGGAACTACCTCGACTCCGGTTCGCTGTACCGGCTGGCGGCGTTGCGCACGCTGCGCAGCGGGGTCGATCCGCACGACGCCGACGCGGTGGTCGCGGTGGCGGGCTCGATCGCCCCGACCTTCTCCGGCGGCAGGATCGTGCTCGAGGGCGAGGACGTGAGCGACGCGATCCGCGCCGAGGGGGTGGGCGCGCTCGCCTCGCAGATCGCCGTGATCCCGGCGTTGCGCGCCGCGCTCGCCGGGCTGCAGCGCGCGCAGCGCCGCGCGCCCGGACTGGTGGCCGACGGCCGCGACATGGGCACGGTGATCTTTCCCGACGCCGATCTGAAGGTATTCCTCACGGCGAGCGCCGATTCGCGCGCGAGGCGGCGACATAAGCAGTTGATAGAAAAGGGGTTTTCTGCTACTGTGCCGGACCTTTTACGGGACCTGCGGGAGCGTGACGCGCGCGACATGCGCCGCGAGAGCGCGCCGCTCAGGCCCGCGGAAGGGGCGCTGGTGCTCGATTCAACCTACCTGACGATCGATCAGACCGTCGCGGCGGTACTCGAGGCCCATCGCCGGAACCCCGGTGCAGGCGCCCGACGAGCGGGCACGAAACCGGGGACCACGGGGCGCGCGTGAACAGCGGCAGGTGCCGGGTTCTCGCGCGGTGTTCAGCCACTCCGCTGGGACTCTCGCGGCGCCGCGGCGCTGTCGAAGGCTCGGCGTGTCATTCAAATCGGAACCATCAAATTGAGTACTGCTACTGAAGAGGCCGTCGTCGAGGAAAGCTTCGAGAAGCTGTTCGAGGAGTCACTGTCGCGCCAGGAAATGCGCGCGGGCGAAGTCATCACCGCCGAGGTGGTGCGCATCGACCACAACTTCGTGGTCGTC
>JAHDXY010000162.1 GCA_023384005.1 Burkholderiaceae bacterium
CGACCAGTTGCAGGTCAGCCCGGAGAGATACCACAACACCGGCACCGGCCCCTGCGATGCCTGCGGTGGTGCGTAGACCGCGAAGGTCATCGGGCACTGACACACGTCGCTCGCGTGCTCGTGCACAGTGAGTTTTCCGCCGAAGCTCACCCAGCTTGATTTCTGTTTCATGTCGGCTCCCGCGCTCGATAGAGCACCACGCTGCGTATGCTTTCACCCGAGTGCATCCGGTCGAACGCATGCTTGATGCCGTCGAGCGGCCAGTGATCCGCTGGAGCACGAGCGCGCGCTGATTTCCTTGCCGGCACCGGCCACGCCGATGATGATGCTCTCGCTCCAGCCCTTGTGGCGGCATTCTAGCGCCTGGCGAAGCTTGAACACGCGGTTGCAGATCCTGAGGACTATCGCGGGCGGAAAACGATAGTCGCGATCGTGACTACGATCATGATCAACGCCACGGGTAACGCCAGTGCCAGCACGAGGTTTCGGGGCAGGTCCACGGCAGCGACTACCGTGCCGCCGATGTAGACGGTCCAAACGGCAGCCAGCAGAGCGCTGTATCGAAACGGTTTGCTCTTGCGGCGCGATCGCCCCATCAGGAGCGCGGCCAGGTTCGTGAGCGTGCCGGTGAGATAGGTGGTAGAGATGCCCGTGATTTCCAGCCGGCTTACTGCCGCGCTCTGCACACCCATGGCGAGCGCTGACAGCACGATCAGAACGGCCGTCGTGGTCGCGCTCGCCAACGAATCGTGCGCCAGGTACCAGCCAGCGGCAAAGGCGAGCAGGAGGAGCGACTCGAGCGTGAGCGCGAGCGTGACTGCCCAGGGCCACACGCTATCCGAGTGATCGCGCTCGACGATCCAGGCGCCCGCGGCAGCGCCGGTCAGGAACCCCGCCAGCGCAAGGCTCGACCGCGCAATCGCGTCGCCATCCAACTGTGCGAGCGCGATGCCAAGCAGCACGGTGTTTCCCGTCATGTTCGCGGTGAACACACGACTGAGCCCGAGGTAGCTGAGGGCATCGACATAGCCGGCGGCGAAGGCAAGCGCCAGCAGCAATCCGTTTCTTGTCGCAATCGAACGTGGTTCAACCATGGGAATGCTGCTCAGGCGTGATCCGCAAATCTGACGAGTGCCTGAACGAGCATCTGCTCGCGGGCGTTTCCGATGTGCAGGAGAAGACCGATGCTCAAAGGTGCCGGTACGACAAAAGGTGCCAGTACGACACGGTGCGGCCACACAACTCCTTGGCCCGCATTATGCGTGAACGTTCGCTGAGAAGCTGATTTTGCGGCGATTCAGCGGACTCCGATGCGACCGGCGTCAAAGAGCGGCAAGAAGGACGTCGGGGCCGGTCCCTGGCCGCCCATCGGAGCGCTGGAATTGTCCCCGGCATCATTTCCGGTCTGCAGATCATCGAATCGGGATCATGCAGGCGTGACCAGATGCGTGGTCTTCGGTTCGCTGATCAAGAAGCTGCGAACGTGCTCTTCCACCGCATGATCGGCCCTGGTCACGCGCTCGTGTTTGCGCAGAAGCTCGAGCCATGATTCGACCAGAAAGGTTTCGACGAATTTGCCGCGCTGCGCCGTGTCTTCGAACACGCCCCACGCGTAAGCCCCATTGCGCCGACGCTGAGCCGACAGGCGATGGAGTGCAGCGAGAAACGGTTCGCGCTGGTTCGCAAGCACGGCGTATTCGATGGTGACCAGCACAGGGCCAGCATCCTCTTCGATTTGATCCGCGACTATGGGTGCCGGCCAATGCATCGAAGGCGCAAGGTCGAGTGCGCCGGACCCCTGCAGCTTCCAGCGGCGCGCCAGCGGAATCGCAAGCAGGGCGCACGCCGCTGCAACGAAGTGCGCCATCGACACCCCGATGACGCTGGCCAACCCTCCCCAAAGCGCGCTGCCGAGCGCCATTGCGCCGGAGAAGGTGGCGACATAGATAGCGAGCCCGCGCCCGCGCACCCAATCGGGCAACGCGTACTGCACCGAGACATTCAGACTGGAGGACGCGGCGATCCAGCAGCTGCCGGCCAGCAGACTCGCGGCGAGCGCGGTCCACGGCTCGCGCGCAAAGCCGAACATCCCGAGCGCCAAGGCGGTGCCGATTGTCGCGCCTGCGACCAGCGCGTTCGGACTGAACTTCGCTCTGAGCCTGGCCAATACCATGGCGCCGCCGACCGCGCCGCTGCCGATCGCACCCAGCAAAATGCCGTAGAGCGTTGGGCCGCCGCCGATCTGCGTGCGCGCAACGAGCGGCAACAAGGCCCAATAGGCGCTTGCGAACAGAAAGAATCCGATCGCGCGGAACAATGTCGCGCGCAATGGCGGATTGTTGCGCGCGTAACGGGCGCCTGTTCGAAGCGCGGAAAAAAAACGTTCCGCAGGCAATTGACTGCCCGTCCTCTGCGGAGGGCGCCACCACAGCAAGCCTCCAATGCTGCCAAGGTTGGCGACCGCATTGATCCAGAACGGCGCGGCGACTCCGACGCCGACGGTCAACACGCCCACTAACGCCGGACCGATGGCGCGGCTGATGTTTACGCCAACGCTGTTGAGTGCTACAGCTACGGGTAGTTCGTCTTTGCGCTTGATCAGAAGCGGGACTGTTGACTGCCATGGGGGCGCGATGATCGCAGCGCCTGCGCCGAGCAGGAAGGTGAAGAGCAACAACGTGACCGGTGTGAAGCGGTCGAGCCAGACAAGCGCCGCGAAAGTCGCGGAGGTAACGGTAATGCCGCACTCGACCCAAATCAGCAGACGCCGCTTGTCAACGATGTCGGCCAGAGCGCCCGCCGGCAGCGCCAGCAGAAACATCGGCAGACTCGACGAGATCTGTATCAGTGACACCATCAACGGATCGGTGCTGAGGTCCGTCATCAGCCAGGCCACTGCAGCGGTGTACATCCACCAACCGATGTTGGTGGCAACCGTTGCCGTCCACAGCACCGCGTAGGGCGGATGGCGCAACGGGCGCAAAGCCTCGGCTAGCGCCGAGAAGTTTTTCAAAGAGTTCACGCGGCGCACTCAAAACGGCGAAGAAATGGCAATAGTGCCTCCAACGATAAGCGCTACCTGGTCTTTCTGAAGAGATCGAGCCCGACCTCGTAGCTCGGGTCGGGGCGCTTGTCGGGTCGGGCCGCATGTCGGGTCGGGGCGCATGTCGGGTCGGGGCGCATGTCGGGTCGGGGCGCATGTCGGGTCGGGGCGCTTGAACAGGCGAATGCCGTTGTCCAGGATGGTCATCAGGGTGCCGTTGCCGACCGGACACCACGGGTCGTTGCTGGAGTCCTGGCCGAAATACGCAGGCACCGGGACTTCATCAAAGCAGCCATTCGATCGGCAACAACGACAAGACGACGACGAAGGCGCGCAGCCAGAAGCCCGTGCGGGGCTCCCGATCGTGCACACGCTGCTTTCCTTGGCCCTGCTCCACCCACTGCAACGCTCCGACGTCGTTCAGTCGAACCCTGTAGGCACGCGCGGGGATCACCTCGGCAAACGCATCGGCAATCTCTTGCGCCATGGTCGGGCTGTCGATCACGAAGCCGAGTTCGGTGTTGAGCCGTTCGGATCGCGGATCGAAGTTGAACGACCCGACAAAGGCGCGTGAGCGATCGACCGAAAAGGTCTTCGCGTGCAGGCTGGCGCTCGAGCTGCCCAGCGGTCCATATGCCGTGGTAGGAGCAGGCGAAAACTCGGGCTCCATCTCGAAGATCACAACGCCCGCCTCGAGCATCGGTTTGCGTCGTTTGGCATAGCCGGCGTGCACGGCGGCAACATCGGTGGCTGCCAGAGAGTTCGTCAGTATCGTGACCTTGACGCCTTGCCGTGCCAGAGTGCTGAAGTACTCGACCCCTTCCTTGCCGGGCACGAAGTAGGGAGAGACCAGCTCCAGCTCGAGTTTCGGCGCCCGAAGGATCTCTTTGAGCCGCGTCCACAGCAGTTCGCCGTCCCCGGCACGACCCAGCCCTTTGGCCGGGTCGTCGCTGACCATGTGCACGGTGGCCCATTCGAAGGGCAATTGACGTGAAAGTACCTGCTGGACGTACTGGGAATGCGCGATGGCCTGCATGTAGGCGACGGCAGCAGGATCCTTCTCGACCCGCGCAGCGGCTGCCGACACCTCGGCAATGGCTGCCTGGCTCACGCGGGCCAACACCCGCTCGGCCGGGTAGGACGAATCGCTCGTCCAGTAGCGGTCGAAGTCTTCCGACACGTCGTTGACCACCGGGCCAATCGCCAGCACGTCCAGGTCGACGAAAGAAACGCCCTGGCCGGCGCCGAAGTATTCGTCGCCGACGTTGCGGCCGCCGATGATGGTGGCCTGGTTGTCCGCGGTGAACGACTTGTTGTGCATGCGCCGGTTCAGCCGCCAGAAATCGGTGAGAAAGCTCAGGACGCGCCAGCGCCGGTGCATGAACGGATTGAAAAGCCGCACTTCGATGTTCGGGTGTGTATCCAGAGCGGCGAGCACAGTGTCCAGACCGGCGGTGTTGTTGTCGTCGAGCAGCAGACGCACGCGCACGCCACGGTCGGCGGCGCGCCGCAGCGCTTCGAACAGCAGGGTTCCCGTCTTGTCGCCATTCCAGATGTAGTACTGGATGTCGAGCGAACGCTCGCTGGCATCGGCCAGCAGCACGCGTGCCGCAAAGGCGTCGCGTCCGTCGGACAAGGCGAACACGCCCGACTTGCCGGGGTGCGCCTGCACCATCGGCAGCGTCGCCTTTCCCAGCCGGGTATCTGATGTGTCTTGGAGGATCATCGAGGGGCTTCGACCGTCGAGGGAAGGCAGTTGGACACAGCCGTGCAACAGGTTCACGGCGACGATCGTCATCACGCGGAGGAAACCGAGCCGATCGGGCGCCGCGCGAACGCCATGATGCGAAACGGGTCGGCGCAGCCAAGCTTTCGCCGTAAGGGCGCGAGGCATGGTCGATCGCGTTCTTGAGCACGCCCGGAATGGAACGGTCGGACTCGGCTGTGACGAACAGTAGCCCACGGGCAGTCTCGATTTGAACCTTCAAGCGCTTGAGCGGCTCAGCCTGTTTGCATCGTCTACCTGAAGAGATCGAGCGCGACCTCGTAGCGCGGGTCGGGGCGCTTGAACAGGTACTCGCCATTGCGAATCGATGCCAGCACGTCGGCGCGCTGACGCACGGCCTCGAAGGGCGTATTGGCGTCGAGCACCAGGAAATTGGCCGGTTTGCCCTCCTCGATACCGTACTGGTCTTCCACGTTCAAGGTCCTGGCGCCGTTGTAGGTGATCAGGTCCAGGCACTTGTCCAGTTCCTCGAACGACATGGTCTGCGCCAGGTGAATGCCGTTGTCCAGGATGTTCATCAGGTTGCCGTTGCCGACCGGATACCACGGGTCGTTGATGGAGTCCTGACCGAAACAGACATTGATGCCGCTTTCCCACAGCTCCTTCACCCGGGTCAGGCCACGACGCTTGGGATAGGTGTCTTGCCGGCCCTGCAGATAGGCATTCTCGGTTGGCAGCGAGATGAAGTTCAGCCCTGATTGCTGGAACAGACTCATCATGCGAAAAGCGTAGGCGTTGTCCGCCGAGCCAAAAGAACAGGTGTGGCTTGCGGCCGTGCGCGTGCCGATACCTTCGGCCATCACCAGGGCGTTGAGCAGTTCGACGAAGCGACTCATCACGTCGTCGGTTTCGTCACAATGCACGTCGATCAGTTTGTCGTACTTGAGTGCCAGTTCAACGGTGCGGTGGACGGACTTCTCGCCGATCTCGCGTGCCCACTCGAAGTGCGGGATCGCGCCGACACAGTCCGCGCCCATCTTCAACGCCTCCTCGACCATCTCGTCGCCACCCCTGTAGGCGTACATGCCCTCCTGCGGGAATGCGACGATCTGGATGGTGACGCAGCCCCGGAGTTGTTCGCGGATCTCCAGCATCGCCTTCAGTCCCGTCAGTCTGGGATCATCCACGTCGATGTGGGTGCGGATGAACTGGACGCCTTTGGACACCTCTTCCTGAATGCCCTTCAGCGCACGCTCCCTGGCGTCTTCGAGCGTCTGTGTCTTCTTGACGTCGTGCCAGCGCGCGATACCTTCGAACAGCGTGCCGCTCGTGTTCGTAGCGCCCTCGCTGCCGGCGGTGTAGACGTAATCCAGGTGCAGGTGGGGATCGACATAGGGCGGGACCACCAGACGACCTCGCAGGTCGATTTCCTCGTCCGCCTTTGGCAAATTCTTGCCGATCTGTTTGATGACGCCTTTGTCGACCAGGATCTCGCTGGCTTCGTCGTGCTGTCGGTAGATCAGAGCATTGACGAACTTTTTCATGGTTCCCTCTCGCATGGGTTGGTGGGCGAACCTGAGGACCCCAGGGTGCGTTTGGCGAGCAAGGTGGCCTGCATCTCGATCAGCGAATCGCGTGATCGAGCGAGCTTCTCCGGCAAGCCATCCGGCCAACCGCAAGCGTTGTTCCCGCATTTGCACAGTGCGCGGTTCTGCCCATTCACCGTTGCCCATCTGGATCAGGCTACGTGCCGTTGGACAGCGAAGCTTGGTCCGATCGACCTTTTACGAAAGACTACGGGGAATTTCGCCGACTGATCCGTGCGCTGCCATCGATGGAAATCGACCGTTGCCGCGGCCCAATGTCCTGATGCTCCTCAAGCTAGTGCGCGCGGCTCTTGCTGGAGTAGTGATGTTCGGGATTCTTCCACGCCTGGACCAACTCGGAAATGCCAGCCTTCCTGATAATCTGCCCTGTGGCTTGCAAGGCATCGGCAATTACCTTGTCCTCGTCGATCTTGGTCGAGCGTCCGTCAGAGACGATATGCTGACCATCGACCACAACGTGGCGTACGTCAGAGCCGCGTGCCGAGCTGGTCAAGCAGCAGACCGCTCTGGTAGCGGGCTGGTTATGGGGGCCGCGCAAATCGACAGAAATAAAATCGGCCAAGGCACCAACTTTCAGTATCCCGACGTTCTTTCTCAACATCTGTCCGCCGTTTCTGCAAGCGAGGTCCAGCATGAGTTCGGCGCTTGTCGACTCTGCGTCATACTCGCGCAAATGTTGCAGCATCTGCGCCGATTTCATCGACTCAAACATGTCTTGACCCGCCACGGCAACGCCATCGGTGCCAAGTGCAACATTCGCTCCAGCGCGCAGTAACGGGCCCAGCTTTACAATTCCGGATGCCAGGAACTGATTCGAGACGGGGTTATGAATAATCGTGGACTTCGCATTCCCCAGTAGTTCGATTTCCTCTTCGTCCAGCCAGATGCCATGCGCAAAAGTTGTTCTGTCGCTGAGGATGCCGTTGTCGTGCAGCCACTTGACCGGTCGTTGGCCGTGAATCGATTCGTGGATCTCAACCTCGAATTTCGATTCACTCAGATGAGAATGCCAGCTGACGTCATAGCGTTCCGCTAGTTCCAGGCAGGCCTGCATCAATTCCTTGTCGACGTAGACGACATTCTCAGGCGTAGGCCAAATTTGCACCAAACTGCTGGCCGGTTGCTGCTTCAAACATGCTTCGATGATTTCAAGCTCTTCTCGCGCACTGTATTTGAAGAGCCGCTCATCACAATTCATGCGCACTCCTCCCTCAACCATCGGACCGAATACACCGCGCGCAACCGCGCCGCGAATGCCAACGCGCTCCATGGTTTGTGCTACCGCGATGGTGGTTGATTCATCCACTGGTCCATAGTGATTGTCAACAACCGCCGTGGTTCCGGATAGCGCCGAGTTCAGCGCCAATAATTCAACAGCTGCCAAAGCATTTCTTGGATCCAGTGCTGCCGCTAGCGGCAGCATGAACTTCGCCAGCCATGGCAGTAAGGACATGCCGTCGCCCAGCGTTCTTCCCAGAAGTTGAAACTGATGACTGTGAGCATCTATGAGTCCGGGCATGATCACGGTGCCGGAACAGTCAATGCTGCGTTTAGTATGTTGACAGTTGGCGGCTACCTCAGCGGCAGGCCCCATGGCGGCGATGCTGTTGCCAACAACGGCAATCGCGCCGTTACGGATTACCGGTTGATCTTCATTCAAGGTATACAGATCTGCACCGGTGAACAGCAGGTCGACACTAGCTATCATGGGAGTTTTCCTTTTATCCTAAATAGTGACTTCCTTTCTATCTTCGGCATTTCTTTCCGAAGGGAAAGACTCTTTGGTCAGCAAGGCAGCGACAACCCCGATACCAACGGCATAAACGAGCAACATCATGGCTGATTGGAAATCGGCGATAGTGGGTGCAAGGGGGTCGATACGCGTTGTGCCGGCGAGGATGGCCCAGATCCCGGTTCCGGAAAGCGCCAGCCCAGGTGCCGCCATCAGAACACCTGTCCAGAAAAACTGCATGGTATTCACAAATGCGCTGGACGTACCGACCAGCGATTCAGGAACCAGGCTGCCAGCGATCGGGTAGTTCATCGCGGTACTGGCCGAGAACAAACCAATAAAGAAAAATGTCGTCTTGCTGGCTATGGACGGATCAAGAACGACGTAGGCAAGCAACGCCGCATGGAAAACAGCGGGAATCGCTGCCAAGGGCCTATTTCTCTTTACTCGCTCAGAAAGCCATACCCACAACGGGGCGCCAAATAACATCCCCAGAAAGGCAAAGCTGGAAATGGCGACGGCTTCAAAAACGGTCATACCGGTCTTGGCGAGAAAGATGGGGCCCCACACAAGGCTGACGCTGAGGTGCACGCCGAAAGTCATACCACCATGAACCGAGTTGAGCCACAGGTGAGGGCGCACCACAATGTGCTTCAGGGATTTCAACACGCCGCGCAAGAGGAGTTTTGTGCCTGTCCATTGCGGTTTTTCCATGTCAGGAAGGCGCGGCTCGCGCACGAAGAACAACATCAATATGGAGATCGCAAGGATGATGAAGGCAATCGCGTTCAGGCTGAATGACCAGCCGTAATCTTCCACGATGTAGCGCGTTACGTTCTGATTGAAGAACGAACCAAATGCCCCTACGCCTTGTACCAAACTGAACATGAAACCAAAGCGTCCCCAGCCAAACCACTTGCCACCGACCATACCCGCGCCGACAAATGCGAAAGCGTGGCCAACTGCGATGCATATATTGGATAGAATCAGTACCTCAAACGAACCAGCGTTGGCATATGCGAACCCACCCACGACGGAAAACAGGCTAACCCACGCCAAGATTCGAATACCTACTCTGTCCAGAACCGACCCGGAGAATAGTTGTAGCATCGCAACTGCCCAAGTGTAGGTGGTTCCTAGAATTCCGACCTGCGCCAAGGTGAGCGATAAATCGTCTGCTATTTTTGTGCTGGTAACGCCATAGGCGGTTTGAAAGGAAAAGCCCGCGATCACGAAAAGCGTGGCCAATATCCACACCAACCAAGCTCTTGGTCCACCCAAACGATCGTAACTGGCCACATCAACTCTCCTGAACATTGGACGAATCCGAGGACGACCGCAGGGTGCGCTTGGCGAGGAACGCCACGAGGATTGCCAGGACAAAGCAGACCAGCGACATGTAGACGGTACGCTTGACGCCAGTTGTCGGGGAATCGCTCAACAGCATTCCGCCGACCCATGTGGCGGTCATGATGGACAAGTTGAAGACGCTGGATTGCACCGACGTCGCGATGTCCTTGGCTTTTTCAACCTGCTTGCTCACGGCAGTCTGATACATCGTCACGAGTGGACCAAATGCCAAACCCCAAAGGAAGAACGCGACATGCGAGGCGACGTTCGTCCCCTTGAATGCAAGAAACATGGCCATGGAAATGGCGCCGACGCCGAGTGAGACTACGATCAGGGGGCGCAGATAGGCGTCGATGTATCTCGCGGAAGCAATCACCGAGATCACCGAGCCGATTCCGAAGATCAGCAGCGCCAGGCCGAT
>JAHDXY010000163.1 GCA_023384005.1 Burkholderiaceae bacterium
ACGCCGTCGAACAGGGGGTCGGGGACAAGGTGGCGGCGCTGCGCGAGCGCGCCGCGCGCATCGGGCTGGAGCCGGGGCAGGCCGCGGTCCTGGGCGACGACTGGCCCGACCGGGGCGCGATGGCCGCCGCCGGGCTGGCGGCGGCGCCTGCCGACGCGGCGCCGGAAGTCATCGCGGCGGCGCACTGGGTTTCGACCCAGCCCGGCGGACGCGGCGCGGTGCGCGAGTTCGCGCAATGGTTGTTGCGCGCGCGCGGGGAGTTCGAGGGGCTGCTCGCGCGACACGGCGCGACCACGGCAGTGCCCGGCAGCTGATGCGCCAGCGCCTGTACGACCGCCTCGCGGCGGCGGTCTCGATCGGACTGCTGGCGGTGCTCGCGGCGTTCACCTACTACCTGGCCGAGCTCGCGGACCAGTTCCGCGACGCGCGCCTGCCGCGGGCGCTCGCCCACGAACCCGACTACTTCGTCGAGCAATTCGCGGTCACTCGGCTGAACCAGCAGGGCGAGCCGCTCTACCGGATGTCGGCCGAACGACTGACCCATTTCGCCGACGACGATTCGAGCGAGTTCGACGCGCCGGTGCTGGTGAGCCTGGACCCGCTGCGCCCGAAGGTGACGCTCAGCGCGCTGCACGGCAAGGCGGGGTCGCGCGCCAGGGAGACCTGGCTCTACGGCGAGGTCGTGCTCGCGCGGGACGCTTTCGATCGCAGCGCGGCGTTGCGCGTCGAAACCGAATACATCGCGCTGCTGGTCGACGAGGACATCGCGCGCACCGATCGTGCGGTAACGATCACCTCCGGGGCGTCTTCCTTGACTGGGGTCGGGATGGAACTCAATAATGCGACGCGCGTTCTGACCCTGAACTCGAAGGTTCGCGGCCACTGGCCGCCGCCATCTGCGCGATGACGCGACGCGCCACCGCCATGCCCGCCATCGATCGCAATCACATCCCCAGCCGCGGCCGTTTCGCAAGGAGCGCGGCCGGCACGCGCCGGGGCGCGGTGGCGCTGCGCCTGGCGCTCGCCTGCCTCGCGCTCGCCGGCCCCGCCTCGCAGGCGCTCGCCGAGCGCGCCGATCGCAACAAGCCGGTGAACGTCGAAGCCGACGCGATGCGCTACGACGACCTCAAGCAGACCAACGTGTTCACCGGCAAGGTCACGCTCACCAAGGGCACGCTCGTGATCCGCGCCGATCGGCTGGTGCTGCGCCAGGATCCGGACGGGCAGCAGTACGCGACCGCCTACGGCAGTCCGGCGAGTTTTCGCCAGAAGCGCGAAGGCGTCGACCAGTTCATCGTGGGCGTCGGACAGCAACTCGAGTACGACGGAAAACTCGAGACCTTGAAGATACGCCACCGGGCCAACCTCAAGCGGCTGGAAAAGGACCGTGTCACCGACGAGCTCCACGGCAACCTGATCGTCTACGACGCGCGCACCGAATCGATCGACGTCCAGGGCGGCGGTCCGTCGGCGGGCACCGCCGAGAACCCCGGCGGGCGGGTCAGGGTCGTGATCCAGCCCAAGAACGCCGAACCGGCGCCGGCTCCGGACCCCACCCCGCTCGCTCCGGCGCAGGTCCTGCAAGCGCCGCGTCGCTAGCGGGCGGCCGGCGAGCGTGTCGACACCGCCGATGCGAAACCTCTCCAGCGCGAGCCAGCCGGGTCCGGCGAGCGGCGAGGCCCTCGCCCCCGCCCGGCGCAGCGTGCTCTCGGTCGAACACCTGATGAAGTCCTATCACGGGCGACAGGTGGTCAAGGACGTCTCGCTCGAGGTGCGCAGCGGCGAGGTCGTCGGCCTGCTCGGCCCGAACGGGGCCGGAAAAACGACCTGTTTCTACATGATCGTCGGGCTGGTGCCCTGCGACGACGGGCGCATCCTGCTCGACGGGCGCCCGATCAGCCGCCTGCCGATCCACCGCAGGGCCCGCCTCGGGTTGTCGTACCTGCCGCAGGAGGCTTCGGTGTTTCGCAAGCTCACCGTGCAGGAGAACATCGTCGCGGTGCTGGAGCTTCAGGTCGACGAACGCGGCCGCCCGCTCGACGCCGCCGAGATCGGCCGCAGGCTCGAGGCGCTGCTGGCCGAGTTGCAGATCGAGAACATCCGCTCGAATCCGGCCCTTTCGCTCTCGGGCGGCGAGCGTCGCCGGGTGGAGATCGCGCGCGCGCTGGCGACCTCGCCGCGCTTCATCCTTCTCGACGAGCCCTTTGCCGGCGTGGACCCGATCGCGGTGATCGAGATCCAGCGGATCGTGCGATTTCTCAAGGATCGCGGAATCGGGGTGTTGATCACCGACCACAACGTCCGGGAAACGCTTGGAATCTGCGATCGCGCGTATATCATCAACGCTGGTACTGTTCTTGCTTTCGGGCGCCCCGACGAGATCGTCGACAACGAAAACGTCCGCCGCGTCTACCTCGGAGAGCACTTCCGGATGTAGCCCCGCGGCGGCCTCGACGACGGGTCGCGCACGGACGACGCGCGACCACGAACCGATGAAACCCTCGCTCCAGCTCAAGCTCACCCAGCACCTCGCGCTCACGCCGCAGTTGCAGCAGTCGATCCGGCTGCTGCAGCTCTCGACGCTCGAGCTCAACCAGGAGCTCGAACAGATCCTCTCCGACAACCCGCTGCTCGAGCGGCTCGACGACCCGCTCGACGAGTGCCTGCGCATCTCGGCGAGCGGCACGATCGAACCCGCGGGAGGCGCTCGGGACCTATCCGGCCCCGAGGCGGGCGACGACGGCGCCGGCGGCGACGGTGACGTGGACGCGCAGGGTCCGGACCGGTTCGAACCCGGCGAGCGCGCCGGCGACGACGGCGAGACTGCCGAGTACGGTGGCCCGGGCGACTGGAACGCCGATCCGGCGGGGCGCACGGGCGATGCCGACGACGACCAGGCGATGCCGCAGCTGGCGGCGAACGGCCGAACGCTGCGCGATCACCTGCTCGCGCAACTCGCCGCGACGCAGGCCACCGCGCAGGATTGCGCGCTTGTCGCGCTGCTGATCGACAACCTGAACGACGACGGATACCTCGACGCCGACCTCGAGAGCCTGTTCGCGATGCTTCCCGAGGAAGCCGGGATCGAAGCCGAGTCGCTACGGACCGCGCTGAGCCTTCTGCAGAGCTTCGACCCTCCGGGGGTCGGCGGGCGCGACCTGCGCGAAGGGCTGCTGCTGCAGCTCGACGCGATGCCCGACGCCCGTCGGGAGCGATCGGCGCCGGAGACTTTCGCGCTCGCGCGATCGATCGTCGACGAGAGCCTCGCGCTGCTGGGAGCGCACGACTTTGCCCGGCTCAGGCGCACCCACCACTGCGACGACGAGGCGCTGCGCGACGCGCAGGAACTGATCCGGTCGCTCAACCCGCGCCCCGGCGCCGCGTTTTCCATCGACGAGCCGACCTATGTCGTTCCCGACGTGTTCGTGCGCCGGGGGCGCAACGGCTGGGAGGCGGTGCTCAACCCGGATGTCCTTCCCAGGCTCAGGATCAACGACGTCTACGCCCGCATCCTGCGCCACAACAAGAGCGGAGCGGGCGAACTCGCCGGCCAGTTGCAGGAAGCGCGCTGGCTGATCAAGAACGTCCAGCAGCGCTACGACACGATCCTGAGGGTGTCGCAAGCGATCGTAGAACGCCAGAAGTCGTACTTCTCGCACGGCGCGGTGGCGATGCGCCCGCTGGTACTGCGCGAGATCGCCGAAGTCCTGGAGATGCACGAATCGACGATTTCACGCGTCACCACCCAGAAGTTCATGCTCACTCCCTTCGGTACCGTCGAGCTCAAGTACTTCTTCAGCAGTCACGTCGCGACCGAGGCTGGCGGCGCAGCGTCGAGCACCGCGATTCGCGAGGTGATGCGACAGATCGTCGATGCCGAGGACGCGCGCAAGCCGCTGTCGGACGGGCGCATCGCCGAGATCCTCGGCGACCAGGGCATCGTCGTGGCGCGCAGGACAGTCGCGAAGTACCGCGAATCGCTGCTGATCCCGCCGGTCTCGCAAAGGAAAGTGCTGTAAGCTCGAAACAGGCATCACGAGTGGAGGTTTCATGAACCTGACGATCAGCGGGCATCATCTGGACATCACCCCGGCGTTGCGCGAATACGTGACGCTCAAGCTCGAAAGAATCGCCCGGCACTTCGACCGGATGATCGACGTCAAGGTGTTCATGTCGGTGGACAAGCTGATCCAGAAGGCCGAGATCAGCATTCACGTGCCAGGGAAGGAGATCTTCGCCGAGTCCAGCGACGAAGACCTCTACGCGGCGATCGACAGCCTGGTCGACAAGGTCGATCGGCAGGTGATCAAGTACAAGTCCAAGCAGCGCGACCATGGGCACGAAGCGATCAAGCAGCAAACGCCGAGTTGAGTCGCGCCCGCCGAGCCGGCGTGCTGGTGGCGCCTACGCTACCGGTGCCCCGGACCCCGGGTCGGGAAGCGGGGAACCGGGCGAATCCGTGCGGTATTTTGTGCACCGCAAGATTTTTTCTCACCGGCGGCTGCCGACAGGCGTAATATTCGCGCCATGTTGAACCGACCCCGCGCTGGCGGGGGCACGTTTGCGTGCCCGCCGATGCCGCTCAGCGCCTCGCAACGATGAATCGACTCGCGCGCCTTCTCCCCCCGACGAACGTCGTCACCGACCTGCAGGTGACCAGCAAGAAACGGCTGTTCGAGCAGGCCGGGCTGATGTTCGAGAACAATCACGGAATCGAGCGCGGCAAGGTGTTCGACTCGCTGTTCGCCCGCGAGCGGCTCGGGTCCACCGGGCTCGGCGAGGGCGTCGCGATCCCGCACGGCCGGATCAAGGGACTGAAGGAGGCGCTCGCCGCCTTCATACGGCTGGCAGAACCGATCGCGTTCGACGCGCGCGACGGGCAACCGGTGCGCGTTCTGGTGTTCCTGCTCGTTCCGGAAAACGCGACCGACGAGCATCTCGAGTTGCTGTCCGAACTCGCCGAACTGCTCTCCGACAGGTCGATCCGGGACCGGCTGCTGAACTCGAGCGACCCGGCGCAGGTTCTGAAGATCGTTTCGAACTGGTCTCCGTATCGGCCGGCCGCCTGAGCGCGCACGGACGAGCCCGCTCGCCCGTACAGTCAGCGCGCTTCGGGACTCGACCATGGCAGTCACCGTCCAGCACCTGTACGACGCCAACCGCGACTCGCTCGGCCTGAGCTGGCTCGCCGGCCAACAGGGTGCGGACCGCCTGATCGACACCAGCGGTCGCGCCTCCTCGGACATGGTCGGATACCTGAACCTGATCCACCCGACCAGGCTCCACGTCCTGGGCAACGCCGAAACCGCCTACTACGACCGTCTCGACGACGCCAAACACCAGACGATCCTCGCCGACCTGGTCGCGGGCCGACCGCCGGCGCTGATCGTCGCCGAAGGGGCGGTGCCGGATCCGCTGCTGATCGACTGTTGCGAGAACGATCGCCTGCCGGTGCTGCGCTCGCCGCTCCCGCCGGCGGAGGTGATCGACGCGCTTCGGTACTGGCTCGCGAAGGCGGTCGCCGAGAGCTCGTCGATGCACGGCGTGTTCATGGACGTGCTCGGTATGGGCGTCCTGATCTCGGGAGAGTCCGGCCTGGGCAAGAGCGAGCTGGCGCTGGAACTGATCAGCCGCGGCCACGGCCTCGTCGCCGACGACGTCGTCGACTTCAAGCGCATCGCCCCTCACGCGATCGAGGGTCGCTGCCCGGCGCTGTTGCGCAACATGCTCGAGGTGCGCGGGCTGGGCCTGCTCGACATCCGCGCGATCTTCGGCGAAACGGCGATTCGCCCGAAGATGAAGCTCAAGCTGATCGTGCACCTGGTCCGGCGCAGCACCCTCGAAAACGAGTACCAGCGCCTTCCGCTGGAAGCGCTCACCGAGGAAGTGCTCGGGCTTCCGATCCGCAAGGTCGTGATCCCGGTGGCTGCGGGTCGCAACATGGCGGTGCTCACCGAAGCGGCGGTGCGAAGCGCCGTGCTCTCGCTGCGCGGCTTCGACACGATGGGCGAGTTCATCGCGCGCCAGCACGAGCTGATCGGGAACTCCGCGCAGTAGGCGCGCTTGCGAGTCCGGCCCGGGCGCCCTTTCGGGCGTGGGCTCCATGCCACGCGCCGGCAATCGACCGCGCCCGGGTGGTCGACTCGCGTCACGGTGCGGGTTAAGCTCTTCACTCCAATGGGTGAGTGCGGGTGAATCCCCGCCGAAGGGCATGCGCGTCGTACTGATCACCGGCATCTCGGGCTCGGGCAAGTCGATCGCGATCAACGTGCTCGAAGACGACGGCTACTACTGCATCGACAACCTCCCGGTACGATTCCTGCACGACGTGATCGCGTCGTTGCGCGACGCCGGGCACGAACGCGTCGCTGTCTCGATCGACGCGCGCAGCGGCGCCTCGCTCGGCGACTTGCGCGAGGTGGTCGCCGAGCTCGCCGGCAGCGGACACGACACCAAGGTGATCTTCCTGAACGCGCGCACCGACACGCTGGTGCAGCGTTACTCCGAGACCCGGCGCCGCCACCCGCTGTCGACCCGCGCACCGTCGCGCGATCCGATCGCGACGCTCGAGGAGGCGATCGAGCGCGAGCGCGAGATGATGTCGGTGCTCGAAGACCTCGGCGCCGCGCTCGACACCAGCGATCTGCACCCGAACGTGCTGCGTCAATGGGTGCGCGACGTGGTCGGCACCGAACGCGCGCCGATCACGCTTCTGTTCGAGTCCTTCGCCTACAAGCACGGCGTCCCGGTCGACGCGGACCTCGTGTTCGACGCACGCTGCCTTCCCAACCCCTACTACACCAGCGAACTGCGCCCGCTCACCGGGCGCGACGAAGCGGTGATCGCGTTCCTCGGGGCGATTCCGTCTGTCGGGCGGCTGATCGAGCACATCGAGGGCTTCCTGCACGCGTGGATGCCGTTCTACATCCAGGAAAACCGCAGCTACCTGACCGTGGCGATCGGCTGCACCGGGGGGCAGCACCGCTCGGTGTACTGCGTCGAGCAGCTCGCGCTTCGCTTGCGGCGAACCGAGCAAGTGCTCGTTCGCCATCGCGCGCTCACCCAGCGCCTGGCCGCGGCATAGCATCGCGGGCGGGCGGCAGCGCTCTGCGCGACCACGCGAACGATGGACGATCTCACCGAACTCCCGATCTTCCCGCTGCGATCGGTGCTCTTTCCCGATGGCGCGCTGGCGCTTCGGGTGTTCGAGACCCGTTACGTGGACATGGTCCGCGAGTGCATGCACGCCGAGCAGCCGTTCGGCGTGTGCAGGATCACGCGCGGAGACGAAGTCGGGCCCGCGGCCGAACACGAGGAGATCGGGTGCCTGGCGAGCATCACCGACTTCGACATGGAGCAGCTCGGCGTGCTGCAGTTGCGCGCGCTCGGCGGGCAGCGGTTCCAGGTGCTTTCGCGCCGCGTGCAGGACGACGGGCTGATTCGCGCGCATGCGCGGCTGATCGAAGCCGACTCCGAGCTCGCCGTGCCCGAACGCTATGAGGCCTGCCCGATGCTGCTGCAACGCATCCTGGGCGACCTGGAGAGCCGCGAGCCCGGTGCCGCGCGCCGCCTGGTGAACGCTCCGTACCGTCTCGAGTCCGCTGGCTGGGTCGCCAACCGCCTGTGCGAATTCCTGCCGATCACGCCCAAGGCACGGCAACAGCTGATGGCGCTTCCCGACCCGATGGTGCGCCTGTCGCTGGTGCACCAGTACCTGGAAGGACACCGGGTGGTCTGAGCGGGCCGGGCGTCATCCGTCGCGAAGCCGCAGCAGCAGCGACTTCACCGGGGCCGGGAGCGCTGCCGACTCGACTTCGTCCAGCGCAAGCCAGATCTCGCCGGGGGCCTCGCGAACACGCGTCGCGCGCGGCGTCGCGACGACCGCCAGAACCGGCTCGACGCGCAGGCGCAGATGGGTGAACAGGTGCTCGAATGCGGGCAGCGCGCGGCGCGAGATCAGGCGGTAGCCGCTTCGCGCAACGGCCGATTCCAGCGCCGACCGAGTGCCGGGATCGCCTCGTGCTCGACGATCGCCGTCGAACTGCGGCAGGCTCCAGAGCCCACCCCAGATTCCGCTGGGCGGGCGCCGCTCGAGCAGCACGTCGTCGCCGCGTCGCAGCACGAGCATCGTCGTCGCGCGCGACGCGATCGCGCGACGCGGTCGGGGGCTCGGCAACTCGCCGGCGCGGCCCTGCTCGCGCGCCAGGCAGCGGGTGCGAAGCGGGCAACGATGGCAGGCCGGACGCGAGCGCGTGCAAAGCGTCGCGCCGAGATCCATCAGGCCTTGCGTGTAGGTTTCGATCGCGCGCTCGGGAAGTTCGCGCCCGGCGATCTCCCACAGGTGGCGTTCGACCGGGCCGCGGCCCGGGTAGCCCTCGACCGCGAACACCCGGCACAGCACCCTGCGCACGTTGCCGTCGAGGATCGGCGCGCGCGCGCCGAAAGCGAAGGCCGCGATCGCCGCGCCGCTCGAGCGACCGATTCCAGGCAACTTCGCCAGTTCGACGCCGCTCTTCGGGAACTCTCCGCCGTGTCCGTCGACCAGGCGCCGCGCGCACATGTGCAGGTTGCGCGCCCGGCTGTAGTAGCCCAATCCGCTCCAAAGGCGCATGACCTCGTCGAGGTCCGCGCCCGCGAGCGCCCGCAGATCGGGGAACCGCGCGATGAAACGCTCGAAGTACCGGGTCACGGCCGCGACCTGCGTCTGCTGCAGCATGATCTCGGACACCCAGATCCGGTACGGGTCGCGCGTCCCCTGCCACGGCAGGTTGCTGCGGCCCTGCTCGCGCTGCCAGCGCACGATGCGATCGGATAGCCAGCCCATTGCGGCGACAGGATAACCCGCCGGATCGGCCGCAAACGCGCCGGGCGCCGCCGCCCCTGCTCGCCTGGCGCGTTCGCCCGCGGGCCGCGCGCGACTCAGGCGGGTTCGAACGCGGTCTCGTCGATCGCTTCGACGCTGTACGCGAGCAAGGTTCGCACCTGGTCGGCCAGTTCGGAAACGATCGCGATCTGCTGCTCGATCAGCGCGCGCGAGTCTTCGATCTCTGCTATGCGCGAATCCAGGCTCTGCGTGGCGTCGAGCACGCGCCGCACGGAATCCAGCCGGCGCCTCAGTTGCGACTGGTGCTCGCGCACCTGCCCCTCGATCGGGGCGATCACCGCGCGCAACCAGCTCTCGATCTCGCGGTTGGCCAGATCGTAGATCTCGCGGATGCGCGCGGCCACCGACTCGAAGAACCTGCGCATCAGCGCCCATTTCTCGGTCGTGACCAGCGACAGCGCGCCGAACTGGCGCTTCTGGAGCTCCTCGACGCGATCGAGCTCCTCGAGATAGCGGCGCACCGAGAAACCCATCGGTGCGCCGAGCGTCAGGCCGTGCTCGGCGCTGAAGGTCCGATACATCGCCGACATCAGCGTCGTGACTTCGTCGACCGCCTTGCCCACCTGGGCGAAGTCGGCGCGCGAAGCGGCGAGCAGAGTCGACATCCCGTCGCGCAGTCCGACCGAGAAGTTGCTCGCCCGCATCTGTTCGCGGGCGTTGCGTACGTGGCGCTTGAGCGAATCGACCCCGATCGTCGTGTAGATCGACTGCGAGTGGCGCGCGACGACGATGCGCAGCGCCTGCAGGTGGCGCAGGCTCTTCTCGAATTCGCCGCGCTCGCCCTTGACGCGAGCCGCCATGTGATCAACCACGCTGCGGTTCTTTCCGCGAAGCCCGTTCAACTCGAACAACTGCTCGACCACCGCGCGCCGGCGCGCGTTGAGCAGCGCCGAGGTCGCCGAGGACAGGTCGTCGAACTCGCGCCCGACGCGCTCGCGCACCAGCGCCTGCTGGCGC
>JAHDXY010000164.1 GCA_023384005.1 Burkholderiaceae bacterium
GCCGATTCCGACGAAGTAGACCGGCACCGGATCGCGGCGCCGCGAGTGCGCGAGCGCGACCAGTGCGCCTCCCTTGGCCGTTCCGTCGAGCTTGGTCACGATCAGACCGGTGAGCTTGACCGCGTCGTCGAAGGCGCGCACTTGTGAAAGCATGTTCTGGCCGGTGTTGCCGTCGAGCACCAGCAGGACCTCGTGAGGTGCGCCGGGCATCGCCTTGGCGATCACGCGACCGATCTTCCTGAGTTCCTCCATCAGGTGCGCCTGCGTGGGCAGTCGACCCGCCGTGTCGACCATGACGACGCCGAGCCCGCGCGCGCGGCCCGCGGCGACCGCGTCGAACGCGACCGCCGCCGGGTCACCCCCTTGCTGCGAGATCACCTGCACGCGGTTGCGCGCGCCCCACTCGGCGAGCTGCTCGCGCGCCGCGGCGCGAAACGTGTCCCCCGCCGCGAGCAGGATCGACTTCCCCTCGCGCTGAAGGTGATGCGCGAGCTTGCCGATCGAGGTCGTCTTGCCCGCGCCGTTCACTCCTGCGATCATCATCACGAGCGGTGTCGCGCGATCGATGTCGACCGGCCGCTCGAGCGGCGCGAGCAGGGCGGCCACTTCGGCGCGCAGCGCGGCGGGAAGTTGCGCCGGGTCGCGCAGCCGCTCGGTGCGTACCCGTGCGCGCAGCCCGTCGATCAGGTAGGCGCTGGCCGCGACTCCCGCGTCGCTCGTGATCAGCGCGGTCTCGAGCTCCTCGTACAGCGACTCGTCGATACTGGACACGCCGAACACGCCCGCGAGGTTCGAGCGAGTGCGGCTCATTCCCTGGCGCAGCCGCGCCGTCCATGACACGCGATCGGGCGGCGCGTCGCCCGCGGGTGCGCCGGCTGCGGGCGCGTCGGCTACGGGCGCGTCGGCCGCCGGCGTGTCGGGCGGTGGTGTGCCGGCGGGTGCCGGCAGCTCGCGCTCAGCCTCGGGCGCTGGTTTGGTTTTGCGTCTGAGAAATCCGAACATCGTTGTCCTGGGCTGCGCCTGGGCGAGCGGCGAATGGGGTGTAGGGTCGTGGCGCGTAGCGTCGACCGTCGCGGGTCCGGGCGCGGGAACCGGACTTGGTCCACAATTCTATCCGTTGAGCCTCTGCCCTTCGCAGCGGCGCGGAACCGACACTGATGCACCAATCACTGAAAGCTCTTCCCCGAACCGCCGCAGGCGCCGCCGCGATCGTAATGCTGTCGCTCGCCCCGGCTGCGCACGCGCAGACCCACGAGACAACGCTCTCCAACGGAATGAAGATCGTCGTGATCGAGGATCGTCGCGCACCCACCGTCGCGCACATGGTCTGGTATCGCGCCGGTTCGATCGACGAGGTGAACGGCCGAACCGGCGTCGCCCACGTTCTCGAGCACCTGATGTTCAAGGGCACGCGGACCCTCGCCCCGGGGGAGTTCTCGCGCCGGGTCGCCGCGATGGGCGGGCGCGAGAATGCCTTCACCTCGCGCGACTACACTGGGTACTACCAGCAGATCCACAAGTCGCGGCTCGCCGAAGTGATGGCGCTCGAAGCCGACCGGATGAGCAACCTTCAGATCACCGCCGAGGACTTCGAGCGCGAGATAAAGGTCGTGATGGAGGAGAGGAGGCTGCGCACCGAGGATCGCGCGCAGGGCCAGGTGTTCGAGCAGCTGATGGCGGCGGCGTTCGTCGCGTCGCCGGTGCGCACGCCGGTGATCGGCTGGATGGACGACCTCAGGTCGATGACGGTCCAGGACACCCGCGACTGGTACTCGACCTGGTATGTGCCGAACAACGCGATTCTGGTGGTGGCGGGCGACGTCGACGCGCAGTCGGTGTTCGCGCTCGCTCAAGGCAGCTACGGACAGGTCGCGTCGCGCGCGCTGCCGGCACGCAAGCCGCAACAGGAGCCCGAGCAGCGGGGCGTGCGCCGGATTCGCGTCAAGGCGCCGGCGGAGAACCCGACGATCGTGGCCGGTTTCAAGGTGCCGAAACTGCTCGATGTCGAACGCGACGTCGAGCCGTACGCGCTCGAGATGCTCTCGGCGGTGCTCGATCTCGACGAGAACGGACGCATCACGCGATCGGTGGTGCGCGGCGCGCGCATCGCCGACCAGGCGGGCGTCGGCTACGACATGACCTCGCGCGGTCCGGCGCTGTTCATCCTGAGCGGGACGCCGGCGCGCGGACGCAGCACCGAGGACGTCGAGCGCGCGATTCGCGAGGAGATCCGGCGCATCGCCGAGGGCGGCGTCGGCGACGACGAACTGCGCAGGGTCAAGACGCAGTACGTCGCGAGCCGTGTCTACAAGCGTGACTCGGTGTTCTCGCAGGCGATGGAGGCTGCCTCGCTCGAGGTGACCGGGTTTTCGCACGCGGATTCGGACCGGATTCTCGAGCGGATTCGCGCGGTCAGTTCGCAGCAGGTGCAGGCGGTCGCGCGCAAGTACTTCGACGAGGACTCGCTTACCTCGGTCACGCTGATCCCGCTTCCGGCAGGCACGCCGCGCGCGCCCGCGCCGGCCGGGCTGCGGCACTGAGGAGAACGCGATGAAGCTGCGACTCACGACGAACCGGGGCACGACGAACCTGGGCGCCGCACGGCCGATCGCGCGCCTCGCGCTGACCTTGTCGGTGCTGCTCGCCGCCTGGGCCGCGCCGGCGGCGGCGGGCCTGCCGATCGAGCACTGGAGCACCGCGAGCGGCGCGCGCGTGTATTTCGTTCGCGCACCGTCGATCCCGATGCTCGACCTGAGCCTGACCTTCGATGCCGGCGGGCGCTTCGATCCGCCGCAGCGCGTCGGGCTCGCGTCGCTGACCAACTCGATGCTCGCCAAGGGCTTGCCGGGAATGGACGAGGCCGCGATCGCCGCCGCATTCGCCGCCGTGGGCGCGCCGCGCGCGGGCGGCGCCGGCGACGATCGTGCCGCCGTCACGCTGCGAACGCTCAGCAGCGCGGACGAACTCGAGACCGCGGTCGCGCTGATCGAACGCGTCGTTTCCGAGCCGACCTTTCCCGAGCGGGTGTTCGCGCGCGAAAAGGAACGCGTGTCGCAGTCGCTGCGCGAAGCGCAGACCAAGCCCGATGTGATCGCGCGACGCGCCTTCGGCGCTTCGCTCTATCCCGGACACCCCTACGGCTGGTACGCGACCCCCGAGACGATCGCGGCGATCTCCCGCGACGATCTGGTCGCGTTCTACCGGGCGAACTACGCCGCCTCGCGTGCGGTGGTGGCGATGATCGGAGACGTCTCCCGGGCGCAGGCCGAAGCGATTGCGACGCGGCTCACCGCACGGCTTCCGGCAGGCGCGCCGCCGCCGGCCGTGCCCGAGGTGGCGGCGGTCAAGGGCGGCGAGCGGCGCGTCGCGCACCCGGCAAGCCAGAGCCACATCCTCATCGGCGCGCCCGGGATCGCCTGGGGCGATCCGGACCAGTTCGCGCTGGTGGTGGGCAACTACGTACTGGGCGGCGGCGGTTTCGTCTCCCGTCTTTACGACGAGGTGCGGGAGAAGCGCGGCCTGGCCTACAGCGTGTACTCGTATTTCTCCCCGTCGCTGCAGCCCGGTCCGTTCACGGTCGGCCTGCAGACGCAGCGCGAGCAAACAGAGGTGGCGCTCGGCGTGACGCGCGAGACGCTCGGGCGCTTCATCGCTTCGGGCCCGACCGAGCAGGAACTCGCCGCGGCGAAGGCCAACCTGATCGGCGGATTCGCTCTGCGCATCGACTCGAATCGGAAGATCCTCGACAACCTCGCGACGATCGGTTTCTATCGCTTGCCGCTGGACTATCTCGACCGCTATCCCGAACGCGTCGAAGCGGTCACCGTCGCGCAGGTGCGCGACGCTTTCGCCCGCCGGCTGAAACCGGATTCGCTGGTGACCGTCGTGGTGGGCGCCGGTGCCGGGCAGCCGAAGTAGCAGGTCCGCGCACCGGGTGCGCATCGTCGGCGGGCGCTGGAAGCGCACGCCGCTCGCGGTGGTGCGCGCCGCTGGCCTGCGACCCACGCCCGACCGGGTGCGCGAGACGGTATTCAACTGGCTGGGCGCGGAGGTCGCCGGCAAGGTCTGCATCGACCTGTTCGCCGGCACCGGGGCCTTGGGGCTGGAGGCGGCGTCGCGCGGCGCCGCAGAGGTCTGGCTGGTCGAGAACGACCGGGCTGCCGCCGACGCGATCGACGCGACGCTCGCGCGACTCGACGACGCGCGCAAGGGGGTGCGACTGCTGCGCAGCGACGCCCGCGGCGCGCTGCGCACGGCCGCACGCGAGGCGAGGAGCTTCGACCTCGCGTTTCTCGATCCGCCCTTCGGGCAGGGACTTCTGGCCCAGGTGTGCCCGGCGCTCGCTGCGCTGCTCGCCGACGGTGCGCTGGTGTACGTCGAGTCCGACACTGCGCTCGACGCCGGGGCGGCGAGCGCGCTGTTCGCGAGGCCCTGCGCGGTGCGGCGCAGCGGTCGCGCAGGGCAAGTGTTCTACCATCTGGTCGAATTCCCAACTTCAACGGAAGGATAGGCATGGTGCTCGCGGTATATCCGGGAACCTTCGATCCGCTGACCAGAGGCCACGAGGATCTGGTTCGTCGGGCTGTCGGACTGTTCGACCAGCTGATCGTCGCGGTTGCAGCGAGTCAGGGAAAGAGCCCGCTATTCGATCCCGACGAGCGCGTGGACATCGCGCGCGAGGTGCTGTCGGTTCATCCGAACGTCGAGGTCACGAGTTTCTCGGGGCTGCTGGTGAACTTCGTTCGATCTCGCGAGGCGTCGGTGGTGTTGCGCGGGCTGCGCGCGGTGTCCGACTTCGAGTACGAGTTCCAGCTGGCCGGCATGAACCGCCAGCTGATGCCCGAGATCGAGACGATCTTCATGACGCCGACCGACCAGTACCAGTTCATCTCCGCCACGCTGGTGCGCGAGATCGCGATGCTCGGCGGAGACGTCGGGAAGTTCGTCTCGCCGCTGGTCGAAGGCAAGCTCGACGCGAAACTGCGCAAGCTGGGGCGCAGGCCCTAGCGGCGACCGGGGACGCGCCGTGGCGCTGATCATCACGGACGAGTGCATCAACTGCGACGTCTGCGAACCCGAATGCCCGAACGAGGCGATCTCGATGGGCCCGGAGATCTACCGGATCGACCCGGCGCGGTGCACCGAGTGCGTCGGACACTTCGACGAACCGCAATGCCAGCAGGTTTGTCCGGTGGCGTGCATCCCGCCCGACCCCGAACGGCCGGAGACGCGCGAAGCGCTGTTCGCGAAGTACCTGTCGCTTCAGGCCGCGGGATCGCGCGCGGAGGAATCGCGCGGCGACTGAGGCGGCGAGCCGGGCGGCGAGCCGGGCGGGCCGAGCCGAGCCGCGGCGGCGATCGCCTGCGCGATCTCTTCGGGCAGCAGCAGGTCGGCCTCGCGCGACGCGCTCTGCATGGCCTCGCCGAAGTGCAGCCGGCCTTCGCGCGGCTGCACCAGTCCGGTCGCGACCAGCGTCGCGACCACCGAGGCGATCGAGGCGCGATCGGCGAAATCCGGGCCGGAGCCTTCGTGCACCAGCGACAGCCGGCGAGCGATGCCGATCGCGCGCCGCTCGAGCTCGCCCGCGCCGAGGATTCCCGTTCCGCAGTGAACCAGGATCTTGATCACCAGAAGGTGGCGCTCGAGGGTCTGGCGCATCAGTCGCGCCAGCGACTCGAGCAGGCCGGACTCGGCGCTGCCCGGCGCTGGGGGGTGCCAGCGCTCGCCGTCGCGACGAAGAAGCGCGAGTTCGTGCATCGCCTCGAGCATTCCGTCGACGCGCCGAGCCGTCTCATCGTCGCTCCAGCCGATGTAGAGTTCGATTCGAATCAGCGGCTGGAACCGCGCGATGATCGCGGCGAGCGCTGTGCCGGCGATCCGCCCGCGTCGCAGGACCACGCAGGCGAGGAGCGACGGTAGCGCGAAGGCGTGCAGGACATTGTTGGCCTGGTTGGAGAGCAGTTGCTCCTGGCGTTGCGAGACACGCACGATCTCGCCGTACGGATCGGCAACGATCTCGACCAGCCCGAGCTCGCTGGCGTGGCGGATCGACGCGCGACCGTCGGCTTCGGTCAGGGTCTGGCGCGCCGAATGCGGCCGCGCCGCGAGCAGGTCGCGCATCAGGTCGATGCGCCGCGCCAGCCCGGTCGCGTCGGTCGCGCGCCGCGGCAGTCCGCGCACCGCGAGCGCGACAAGGTTCACCGGATTGACCACCAGCGCGTCGTTGATCCGGACCGCGACTTCGCGCGCCAGCAGCTCGACCGCGCGCGCACGCGCGATCGCATCGTCGTCGCCAGCTCCACCGCCGGGCGCGGACGAGTCGCGCCATCCGGGCCAGCGCGTGCCGAGGAACTCGTCGAGCCGGATCGGCTCGCCGATGTTCAGGTGCAGGGTGCCGAAGCGCTCCGTGCGCAGGTCGCGAATCGCGCGCAGCAGGCCGAGCACGCTCTCGCGCTTCTTCGCGGCGCCCGAGAGCTCGGCGACGTAGCTGTCGCCCTCGACCAGCTTCTCGTAGCCGATCCACACCGGAACGAACAACAGGGGACGGTTCGCGTCGCGCACCTGGCTCTCCAGCGTCATCGCGAGCATTCCGGTGCGCGGCGTGAGCATGCGCCCGGTGCGGCTGCGGCCACCCTCGACGAAGTACTCGATCGGATGGCCGCGGCGGATCATCGCGTGCAGGTACTCGCGAAAGACCGCGGCGAAGAGCGGCTCGCCCCTGAAGCTGCGCCGCAGGAAGAAGGCCCCGCCGCGACGCAGGATCGGGCCGAGCAGCGCGACGTTCAGGTTCGCGCCGGCGGCAACGTGCGGCGGCGACATCCCGCGCTGCAGGATCACGTACGACAGCACCAGGTAGTCGACGTGGCTGCGGTGGCAGGGCAGGTAGACGATGCTCGCGCCTGCGCCGGCCTGCGCGATGCACTCGAAGCGGTGCACTTCGATGCCGTCGTAGACGCGACTCCAGAAGACATTGAGCGCGCGCTCGCAGGCGCGGATCACCGGGTACGAGTAGTCCGACGCGATCTCGTAGGCGAAGCGCCGCGCCTGCAGTTCGGCCGTCTCGGTGGCTTTGGCGATCGCCGCCGCGTCGAGCCGCTCGCCAGCGGCGCGCGCCGCGACCTGTTCGCGGATCTCGCGCCGTACCGCGTCGCTCTCGACGACGACGTTGAGCAGCGTGTCGCGGTGCGACAGGTTGGGGCCGACCGCGAGCTCGCGATCGTGGCGGAATCGCGCGCGCAGCAGCCGCGCGACCCGCCGTGTCGTCGCGTCGCGCCCCGGCTCGGTCGGGGTCGCGGCGTCGAGCTGGCCGCGCAGCGAGATCGGTTCGCCGAAGCTCAGCTGGGTGTCGCGTCCGTGCATCAGCAGCCGCAGGAACTGGCGCACCATGCCGGGCCGCTCCCAACTGTCGGCCAGAAGCGCGCCGAGCACGCTGTCCTGGCGCATCGGAGCACGCCCCCAGAACACGCTCACCGGCACCAGTTGCACGTCGAGCGCCGGGTCGCGCCGCAGCGCCGCGACGAGCCGCTCGAGCCGGCGCGAATAGCGGTACGGGTTGCGGCGCAACGGCGAGGGCTGTCCGGTGCGCGTCAGGAAGAAGAACGCGCTGCGCTCGGAGAGCGAATCCGCGACCAGCGGTGCCGAAGGCGAAGGCAGTCCGAGCGCGTGCGCCGCTTCGTCGAGCACGAGATAGGCCGAGAGCTGGCGGATGTGCAGCGCGTAACACACCGGGCGCGAGCGGTCGATCGCCAGGGCCGCGGGATCCTCGGGCGCGACCCGGTAACGCACGAACAGGCGCAATGCGCGGCGCAACAGCGCGAGCAGCGCGCGTTTGGGTGCGGTCAGGATCGGCATGCGACCGATATCGTACCTTCGGGCCCGGGCGGCACGCCGGCAGGGAACCGGCGCCGTGCGCCCGTTGCGCGGTCTTGCGCCGAGCGTGCCGTTGGACCCGGATCAAGGCTTGCCGGTGCCGAAAACCGTCATGCTTGCGGGGTCCGGAGGGCGAGGGGCTTTCGCCGCGCGCGGAAATCCGCGTTAATCCGCTACGGTGTCCACATCTGCGGGGGAGCGACAGACATGGCGGGAATCAGCGGCGGCGAGGTGATCGCACGCATGTTGCAGCAAGAGGGCGTCGAAAAGGTGTTCGGCATCATCGACGGCACCTATTTCGGCTTCTACTCGGCGCTTCACCGGATCGGAATCGAGATCGTCACGCCGCGCCACGAGTCCTGCGCCGCGCACATGGCGGGCACCTACGCGCGGCTCACCGGTCGGCTCGGCGTGTGCATGGCGAGCAACGGGCCGGGCGTGGCCAACCTGCTTCCGGGGCTCGTGGTCGAGCAGGCCGACGGCAACCGCGTGCTCGCGATCACCAGCGCGCGCCGCCCGAGCATCATGTACCCGGATCGCGGCGGCAGCTACCAGTGCTTCGACCAGAGCGGGGTGATCGGCAAGATCGCCAAGTGGAGCGCGGCGGCGTCGTCGTTCGAGCGGGTTGCGGAGCTGATGCGCAAGGCGCTGCGCAAGAGCTACGAAGGCCGCCCCGGTGTCGTCCACCTGGATGTCCCGGAAACGATCATGAACGCCGCGGTGAAGGCCGACGTCGCGTTCTGGGCGCCGCACCGGTATCGTCGCATCGATCCGCTCACGCCGACCCCCGAGCAGGTCTCGCGGGCGGCACAGATGCTGATCGCCGCCGACGCGCCGATGATCCACGCGGGCAGCGGGATCATCCACGCCGGGGCCTTCGACGCGTTGCGTCGCGTGGCCGAGCTGCTGCACGCGCCGGTCACGACGAGCTGGGCCGCGCGCGGGGTGCTCGACGAACGCTCGCCGCTCGCGATGCCGATGCCGCACGTCAAGCTCAACCACAAGGTGCGCAACGACGCCGACGTCGTTCTGGTAATCGGCACGCGCGTGGGCGAGACCGACTGGTGGGGCAAGCCCCCCTATTGGCGCAACCCGTCCGAGCAGAAGGCGATCCAGGTCGACATCGACGGGGAGATGATCGGGCTGAACAAGCCGGTGGATCTGGCGATCCTCGCCGACGCGCGGTGTTTCCTCGAACTGCTGGGCGACGAACTCGAGCGGGGCAAGGACGGGCTGCGGCTCGACGCGCGGCGTGCGCGCGTCGCAGGGTACGCGCGTTCGATCGCCGACGATCGCGCCGGCTGGGACAAGGCGCTCTCCGACACGGCGGTGCCGATGCATCCGGCGCACATCGGCGCGGCGTGCCGCGAGGTGTTCCCGCCCGATTCGGTGCTCGTGGCCGACGGCGGCAACGCCACCATCTGGGCGATGTTCTATCACGAGGTGACCGTGCCGAACACGGTGATCTCGACCTTCAAGTTCGGCATGCTCGGGGCGGGGACTTCGCAGGCGGTGGCGGCGGCGCTCGCGCGGCCTGGAAAGCCGGTGTGCTGCATCACGGGCGACGGCGCGATGGGCTTTCACCCGCAGGAGATCGAGACCGCGGTGCGCAACAACGCGCAGGTGGTCTACATCGTTCTTTGCGACAAGCAGTGGGGCATGGTCAAGATGAACCAGCAGTTCATGCTGCGACCGATCAAGACGATGATCTTCAAGCACCTCGATCCAGACGAGACGATCAAGGCCGACCTGGGCGAGATCGCGTTCGACGAGATGGGCCGCAGCATGGGCGCGCACGGCGAGCGCGTGTCCGACCCGCGCGAACTGAAACCGGCGCTCGGGCGCGCGATCGCTTCGGGCAAGTGCGCGGTGGTCCACGTGGACGTGGATCCGGTCAAGCACATGTGGGCGCCGGGGCTGATCCACTTCAAGAAGATGCACGA
>JAHDXY010000165.1 GCA_023384005.1 Burkholderiaceae bacterium
AGAAACTGGTGTTCGCGTATTCGATGGCGGGCCTGTTCATGGGTTACGTGTACTTCTCGATTCCGCGAACGATCCTGACCGTGATCGCGGCAGCGGAGAAACTCGATCCGCGAATCGAGGAAGCGGCGCGCTCGCTTGGCGCCTCTCCCTGGCGCGTGGTGCGCGACGTGATCCTTCCGGGACTCAAGCCCGCGTTCATCTCGTCGGGTGCGATCTGTTTCGCGACCGCGGTGGGCGCCTTCGGCACCGCGTTCACGCTGGCCACGCGTATCAACGTCTTGCCGATGGTGATCTACACCGAGTTCACCCTTTCGGCGAACATCGCGATGGCCGCCGCGCTGAGCTTCGTGCTGGGCGCGATCACCTGGGCGGTGCTGGCGCTGGCGCGCACCGCGGCCGGATCGACCGTAGCAGCGGCGGGCTGAGCGATGCGCCGAAAACGCGTGCTCTTCGGCCTTCAGCTTGCGTTCACGCTTTGTGTTTGCGCGTTCCTGATCGTGCCAGTCGTGCTCTCGATGCTGGCCGGTCTCACCGTGAACTACCTGATCGGCCTGGAGAGCGGCCTGACCTTTCGCTGGGTGATCGAGGTGTGGCACGGCTACCGCAACACGATCTTCGCCTCGGTGGGGCTCTCGATCGCCTGCCTCGCGGTGACGCTGGTGCTTGGCGTACCCACTGCCTACGCGCTGGCCAAGCGGCAGAACAACCTCACCCGCGCCGTCGAGGAGCTGCTTGTCATGCCAGTAGCCGTACCGGGCCTGGCCACCGCGATGGCGCTGATCGTGACCTATGGCGCCTCGGGCGGGTTTCGCACCTCGTGGGGTTTCATCCTCGTGGGTCACGTCCTGTTCACGCTGCCCTTCATGGTGCGTTCGGTGCTCGCGGTGCTGATGGCGATCGACCTGAAAACGCTGGAAGAAGGCGCTGCCTCGCTGGGCGCGAGTTTCTGGCAGCGCTTTCGCCACATCGTGCTTCCCAACTGCCGCAACGGCATCCTCGCCGGGTCGCTGATGGTGGTCACGCTTTCCATGGGCGAGTTCAACATGACCTGGCTGCTGCACACGCCGTTCACCAAGACGCTGCCGGTGGGCCTGGCCGACGCCTATGCGTCGCTGCGATTGGAGGTCGGCAGCGCCTACACGCTGGTGTTCTTCCTGATGATCATTCCGCTGCTGCTGGCCCTGCAGTACTTGGCCACGCCGAAGGTGCAGAGATTCGTTCCCGAGGATGGCAATGCCTGAAGTCGACCGACCGCTTTCGATCGCGCTCAAGCACTGCGCCAAGACCTTCCCCGATGGAACCCGCGCGCTCGAGCCGCTGGACCTGACGATCGAGGCTGGCGAGACCGTCGTGTTCCTGGGCCCCTCGGGGTGCGGCAAGACCACGACGCTGCGCATCATCGCGGGGCTCGAGGACCCCGACGCGGGCGGGCAGGTGCTGTTCGATGGCGCCGACGTCACCGCGGTCCCGATCGAGCAGCGCAACGTCGGGATGGTGTTCCAGTCCTACGCGCTGTTTCCCAACATGAGCGTGGCCGAGAACATCGGCTACGGGCTGCGCATCAAGAAGCTGAATTCCGGCGCGGTGCGCGCACGCGTCTCGGAGATGCTCGAGATGATGCGCATCGGCGCGCTCGCGGATCGCCGCATCGACCAGCTCTCGGGCGGACAACGCCAGCGCGTCGCGCTCGCGCGTGCGCTCGCGGTGCGCCCGCGCGCGCTGCTGCTCGACGAACCGCTCACCGCGCTCGACGCCAAGCTGCGCGACATCCTGCGCCTGGAGATCGACACGCTGCTGCGTTCGCTGAGCATCACCACCGTCTACGTCACGCACGACCAGGCCGAGGCGATGGCGCTGGGAGACCGCATCGTGGTGATGGAGCACGGCCGTGTGGCGCACGTCGGTTCGCCGCGCGAGATCTACCAGCGTCCCGCGACGCGCTTCGTGGCCGAGTTCATCGGCACGATGAATCGCCTCACCGGAACGGCCTCCGCGGGCGCGTTCAACTGCCGCGCCGGCACGATCGCGTGGCCCGAGGCGCCGGCCGGCGCGACCGAGGTGCTGTTCCGTCCCGAGGACATCCGCGTTGCCGAAGCCGACGAGGCGACGACGCTCAAAGGCACGATCGCCGCCGCGTTCTTCCTGGGCGATCGCACGCGACTGTTCATCGACGTCGGTGAAGAGCAGCCGCTGGTGGTCGAAACCGCCGCGCGGCGCAAGTTCAATCACGCCGAGGGCGTCGGCCTCGCGATCGACCCGCGCGGACTGCTCGTGCTCCAGTAACCCCAGACGCGAAGTCCACGATGCTGATCGCCCAGATCACCGACACCCACATCAAGCTTCCGGGAAAGCTCGCCTACAAGCGCGTCGACACCGCGGCCATGCTGCGCGATTGCGTCGCCGCCGTGCAGGCGCTCGCGCAGCAGCCCGATCTCGTCGTGCTCACCGGCGACCTGGTCGACCTCGGCACGCCCCAGGAGTACGCGCACCTGAAGTCGATCCTCGCGCCGCTGCGCCAGCGGATCATCGCGATCCCCGGAAACCACGACGCGCGCGACCCGATGCGCGACGCGTTCGGCGATGGCGGCTACCTGCCGCGCGAGGGTTTCCTGCAGTTCGCGATCGACGGCGAATATCCGTTTCGCATCGTCGGCGTGGATACCGTGGTCGCCGGCCAGGGGGGCGGCGAGCTGTGCGGCGAACGGCTGCGGTGGATCGACGACACCCTCGCGCTCGCGCCCGACACCCCGACGCTGGTCATGATGCACCACCCGCCCTTCACGACCGGAATCGGGCACATGGACGACATCGGTCTCAAGGGCAAGGAAGACTTCGCCGCGATCATGAAGCGCCACCCGCAGGTGGAGCTGATCATCTGCGGGCACCTGCACCGAACGATCCGTGCCACGGTGGGCGGACGCCCCGCGCTCACCTGCCCGAGCCCGGCGCATCAGGTCGCGCTGGACATCGACCCGAAGGCGCCCAGCGCGTTCCGCATGGAGCCGCCCGGGTTCATGCTGCACTGGTGGAACGGCACGGGGCTCGTCAGCCACACCGCGACCATCGGCAGCTACGACGGCCCCTACCCGTTCTTCGACGCGCGGGGACGGCTGATCGATTGATCAGTCCGCGTAGCCGGGCATCTCGTTGTCGAGCACCCGCATCATCGCCTCGAAGTAAAGCCGCTCGCGCTCGGCGCGCGGGTGGCGATCGTGCGGGCGCGGCGACTGAACGCGCGCTACGATCTCGTCGGAAAGTACCTTGATCGCCCGCCCGGTGCCCATCGCCAGCACCTGCGCGCGGCACACGCGCTCGAGCTTGTAGAGCCTGCGGTAGGCCTGCGCCACGGTCGCACCGGTCACGAGCACGCCGTGGTTCTTCATGAAGATGACCTGCTTGTCGCCGATCAGGCCGGCGAGGCGCTCGCCTTCTTCCAAGGTGTCGGCGATCCCGGTGTAGGTGTCGTCGTAGGCGACGTTGCCGTGGAAGTAGGCAGCGGTCTGGCTCGCGGGCAAGAGGCGATTGTCCTCGAGCATGTTCAGCGTAACGGCCCAGTTCTGGTGTGTGTGCAGCACGACGCGCGCACCGGTGATGCGATGGATCGGCGCGTGGATGCACTGCGCGGAGAGCTCGACCACGCCTTCGCCCTCGAGCGTGGCGCCGGATTCGTCGAACACGATCATGTCGCTGGCGCGCGCCTCGGACCAGTGCAGGCCGAAGGGCAGGATCAGGTAGCGATCGTCGCGCCCCGGCACCGTGACGGTGAAGTGGTTGTCGATGCCTTCCTCCAGGTCATCGAGAACGGCGAGGCGATGCGCGGCGGCGAGGTGTACCCTGGCCTGCCAGACCGGATCGGTGGCAAGCGACGACGGCAGTGGATGGACGGACATGGCGGGCCTTCGGCGGTGGGTTCGACCCAGTATAGCGAGTGCTCTCGCGCGCTTGAGTGCGCGTCCTCGCCTGCTCGCTGACGCGTGCGCGCTCTCGCCTACTGCCTCTGTTCGAGCAGCTTCGCAAGCCCCGCGACGATCTGCTGTGCTTGCGGCGTACTTCGGTCCGGCATGATCGACAGCGCCTGCAGCATGACCAGCATCGCGCGGTCGCGATCGCTCTCGAACCTGCGCGCCAGCGCGCGGTGCAACTGCGCCGCCGCCTCGGAATACTTTCCCTCGAGCGCGAGCAGATAGGCCTGGCGGTGCGCCGCCACCGCCGCCAGCACGCGCGCGTCGAGTTGCCCCGCGAGGGGGCCGTGCAACTGCAGGACGAGATCGAGCGCGGTGTTCCAGTCGCCCGCGTCGAGCGCGAAGTCGAACACGCGCAGCGCGGTCGCGCCGTTTCGCAACGACTTCAGGCCCGGAGCGGTCGCATAGCCGATCGCGCGCGCGCGTTCGTCGTCGCGACGCACGAAGATCGCCGCGGTCGCGCCGACGAACACCGGGCGCCACTGGCCCGACCGCAGGAAGTTGCGCACCGCGCTCGCCTTGGCCAGGTCGATCACCGCGACGTCGCCTTCGTACTTCCCGAGGAACGAATCGAAGCGCTCGCCGAGGCTGAAGCGGTACTGGTCGTCGAACCACGCGAGGTAGGGAAAGGCGCGCGAATCGACCATGACCCGATAACGCGGGTAAAGCCGCCACAGCAGATAGCCGCCGGAATCGAAGATGTTGTACAGCCTCGCGCCCAGCGGCTGACGCGCGAGCCACTCGGCTTCCTCGACCGGATTCACGTGCCCGATCCCGAAACCTGCCCAGCTCGTCGCGCCGGGGCGATAAACCGCTTCCCAGGCGGCGCGGGCGCTCAGGCCGATCGCCGCAAGCAGCGCGAGCGCGGCGGCGATCCGCGCGCCCCGATGCGACCCACGCGCCGACTCGCGTCCCGAACCGTGTCCCGAACCGTGTCCCGAACCGTGTCCCGAAGCATGCCCCGAAGCACGCCCCGAACCGTGCCCGGCGACACGCGAGGGCATCATCGCGATCGCCGCGTAGCCGAACACCGCCGGCAGAACATAAGTCGTGCGCAGGTACAGCGCGTAGAGCGGCAGCGCGGCGAGCACCAGCAGCACGACGCTCGCGTCCACCGGTTCGCCGGCACGACGGCGCCGCCAGATGCACCACGCGAACACCGCCAGCATCGCCACGCCGTACTCGGGCAGATGGAGCGCCCACCCGGTATCACCGAAAGGGCTCTGGTGGGCGCTGTTCCACGCCGCGTCGGGGCGCGCGGTGGCGCCGAAAGCATAGTCGGCGACCAACTGCATCGGATAGGCGATGCCGTAGGGCGTGACAACCGTGGCGAGCACCGACGCGAGCGCCGCACTCCAGAGCGTGCGGCGCGCCTTCGGCGTGAACGCGAGGCTTGGCGCGAAGCGCCGGTTGAGCAGATCGCCCAGCAGCATCGCCGCGACCAGCGGAGCGGCCAGGATCACGCCGCCGTGGCTGTTGATCCAGGCGAGCACAAGCACGGGAATCGACCACAGCCAGCGTGCGGCGCTGCGGCCCGCGCGATCGGCGGCCAGTGCGCCGAAGTACAGCCACAGAAGCAGGTGCGTGAAGAACACCGAGAAGAGCTCGGGCTTGGCCAGCGTCACCGGCGCGGCCGCGAGCACGACCAGCAGCAGCAGCACGGCGACCAGCGTGCCGCGGGGCTGGCCAACGCGCGCCGCGTGCTGCCAAAGCAGCGCCACAATCGCGAGAACGGCGGCGTAGCGCAACGCCGCCATTGCCGGCACTCCGCCGATCGACCAGAGCGCGTACAGGATCAGCTCGGACAGCCACGCGCAGTAGATGATCGCGGTGCTCGCGGGAGTCCACGAGTACAGGCTCGCGTCCGGAATCAGGGTGCCGCGCTCGAGCATCTGGCGCGCGTAGGCGAGATGCCAGAACAGGTCGCCGTCGCTGATCGGTTCGGCGAAACGGATCGCGATCACCGCGAACAGCAGCGCGAGAATCGCGTAACGCGCGTTGCCGAAAACAGCCCCGAGCGCGCGCGCGGCGCGCGGCCCGCTCCTGCGGTACAGCGTCAAACGGCCTCCACCTGAACCGCGTCGCCTCCTCGCGCAAGCGAGCGCGCGGCGGCTTCGAGCACGAGCACGGTTCGCAATCCGGCTGCGCCGTCGGTCAAGGGCTGCGCGCCGTCGCGCACGCACGCGGCGAAATGCGAGCAGACCTCGTGCAGCGGCTCGTGCACGGCAAGACGCGGCGACACCATGTCGCCCAGCCTGTAGCTCGACCGGCGCTCGTTCGGTCCGAGTGCGTCGGCCTGCCCGGCGCCAGGGGTGCCAGGGCCGCCATCGGCACCAGCGGCGCCAGCGTAAACGCGCAGCTTTTCGTCGGGCTGGACTTCGTCGTAGAACACGAGCGCGCGCGTGCCGGCCAGCGTCACCCTGCGCTGCTTCACCGGCGAGAGCCAGCTCAGGTGCAGGTGCGCGAGCAGGCCATCGTCGTAGTGCAGCAGCAGGTGGGCGATCTGCGGATCACGCGCCGCGTTCGCTCCGGCGCCGATCGCGCTCACGCGCGCCGGCTGGCTGGCGGTGAGCCGGTCGAGAATCGACAGATCGTGCACGGCGAGATCCCAGATCACGTCGTCTTCGCCGTGAAACGGGCCGAGGTTGGCGCGATCCGAGTCGTAGTGCAGCAGCGCACCGATCTCGCCGCGCGCGACCATCGCGTGCAGGTGCGCTACGGCGGCGCCGTAGACGAAGGGGTGATCGACCATCAGAACCCGTCGCTCATGCTGCGCGATCGCGATCAGCTCGCGCGCCTGCGCGCTGGTCGCGGTGATCGGCTTTTCCAGCATCACGTGCTTGCCGGCCAGCAGCGCGGCACGCGCGAGCTCGAAGTGCGTGGCGAGAGGCGTGGCGATCGCGACCGCGTCGACGTCGGCAGCGCCGATCGACGCTTCACTGTCGCGATCGACCTGCGCCCACGGATAGAGGTGCTGCGCCAGCGCGCTGCGCTCGGCGTCGCGTTCGCACACGCGCGCCAGGCGCACCCCGGGAATCGCGCCGAAGTTGCGCGCCAGATTCGGTCCCCAGTAACCGTGGCCGATCAGCGCGACCCTCACCCGAGCACCCTCATTCGAGCACCCTCGCCGGAACGCCCGCCACGCGCTGGCCGGGCGCGACGTCCGCGCGCACCACCGCGCCGGCGCCGACGACCGCGTTCGCGCCGATCGTGACGCCCGGAAGAACCACCGCGCCGCTGCCGATCGACGCACCGTGCCCGACGAAGACGGGTTCGCTACGCCAGTCGCCGGGAGCGCGCAGACGGCCGTCGATCGCCGCGCGCGGATGGCGGTCGTTGCAGAACATCACGCCGTGGCCGACGAAGACCTCGTCGGCGAGCGTGACACCGCCGCAAAGAAAACTGTGCGACGAGATCTTGCAGCGCGCGCCGACCACCACGCCGGCCTGGATCTCGACGAAAGGCCCGATCGAGGTGCCCTCGCCGATCGTGCAGCCGTACAGGTTGACGAGCTCGCGGTGATGGATCACCACGCCCTCGCCCAGGACGACGTCGTCGGCTACTGGCACGGGCCCTCGGCTTGGGCCACGCACCACAAACCCTCCAGTCCGGTGGCCGCGTAGGCGACGCGATCGATGCGCCAGCGCAACGCCGGCAAGGCGTCGCGCACCAGCGAGCGCAGCGCCGGCTCGCTGCGCATATGCGCGCCACGATCGAGTCCGCGGATCGCGCTCGCGAGCGGGGCGCGCCAGCGGCTTCGCGGCAGCACCGCGTCGAACACCAGCAGGCGCGCGCCACGCAGCAGCACGCGGCGCATCTCGCGCAGCACCGCGCGCACGCGCTCGTCGGGGAGGTGGTGCAACAGGCCGCAGCTGTAGGCAAGACCGATCGACCCGCTGCGCAGCGGCAGGCGTGCCGCGTCGGCACGGATCGCGTCGCCGAAGGCGAGCGCGCGATCGTGCGCGATGTCGATTCCGATCGGCGAGAACGCGCACGACGCGAGCAGCGACGCATCGGCGCAGCCGACGTCGATCGCCGGCCCTTCGGGATGCCAGTGCGCCACGCGCTCGCGCAGCTGATCGCCCAGGCGCTGCGTCGAACCCGGCGCGAGCAGGTGCTGCAGCGCGCGGTAGCTCAGCGGACCCATCTGCGTGAGGCGCGATGCGACGACCGAAGCGACTGCGCCGCGCCGCCGCTTCGCCCCGCGTCGACGGGCCTCTGCGCGCCAGCGCCCGGGCCTTCCTCCACGCGATCCGCACGGCTCGCGCGGTCGGTGCGTTCCTCAACCCCGGTCGCCGCCTCGATCAGCGCGCGCGGCCTGCGGCGTGACTCTTCCAGCGCGCGCCAGAGATACTCGCCGAGCACCCCGATCATCAGCATCTGCAGGCCACCGATCGCCAGCACGGCGATGATCAGCGACGACCAGCCCGTGGGAGGCGCGCCGGCGATCGCGTTGACCAGCACGACCGCGGCCCAAACGAAGCCGGCAAGCGCGGTCAACGCCCCGGCGATCGTCATCCATCGGATCGGGCGCACCGAGAACGCGATCACCGAATCGAGCGCCAGTTCGAGCTTTCGCGCCAGGCTCCATCCCGATCTGCCGCGCACCCGCGGCGCCTTGTCGTAGGGCACCTGCGCCTGGCGAAAACCCATCCAGTGCACCAGTGCGATCAGGTTCGCGCGCCGCTCGCCGAATTCGCACAGCGCGTCGATCGCGACGCGGTCGAGCAGGAAGCAGTCGCTGCCGAAGGCGGGCATCGATTCGAAGCCGCCGATGCGCCGCATCAGCGCGTGGAACGCGCGCGCCGAGAGGCGATCGAAGCGCGAGGCGCCGTTGGGCGCGCGGCGCGTTGCCCAGACCACTTGCGCGCCGCGTGACCACTGCGCGAGCAGCGCCGGAATGATCCGCGGCGGGTCCTGCAGGTCGGCCGCGAGCACGACCGCCGCGCTGCCGCGCGCGTGATCGAGCCCGACCGCGATCGCGTTGTGCGACCCGCCGTTGCGCGACAGGCGCAGGCCGCGCACGCGCTGGTCGCGACGCGCGATCGCCGCGATCGCGTCGAAGGTGTCGTCGGGCGAGTGATCGTCGACCACGATCCACTCCCAGATCAGCCCCTGGGCGTCCAGCAGCTCGCACAACGCGGCGTGCAGCGTCGCGAGGTTGGCCGACTCCCGGTACGCGGGTGTCACGACGCTCAGTTGCACCGGTGCCGCGAGCAATCGGTCGAGCTGTTGCGCGACGCTCATCGCAGGCACTCGCAGAGCACCTCGATCACCCGATCCTGCTCCTGCTCGCTCATCTGCGGCGAGAGCGGCAACAGCACGGTGCGGTCCTGCGCATGCTCGCTTCGCGCCAGCGCGATTTCAGGGTCCCCCAGGCAGCGCCAGGCAGCGCGATCGCGCCAGGCCGGCTCGCGATGCGCGCACATCACGCCGCGTCGCGTGCTCACACCGCGCTCGAGCATCGCCTGCATCACGCCGCGCTGCTCCAGCCCATCTCCGAGCACCACTCCGTAGCTTTGCCAGTTGCTGCGCGCCCACGCCGGCTCGATCGGAACGCGCAGTCCCGGATGCGCTCCGAGCGCGGCGCCGTAGCGCGCCGCGAGCGCGCGCCGCCGCGCGACCATCGACCCGAGCCGGCCCAGTTGCACGCGACCGATCGCGGCCTGCAGATCGGTGAGCCGGAAGTTGTACCCGTGTTCGTCGTAGCGCTCGAAGATCACCTGGTCCGCGGCGTGGCGCAGGTGCGACGCGACGCTCATGCCGTGATGGCGCAGCGAGCGCACGCGCGCGTCCCAGTCG
>JAHDXY010000166.1 GCA_023384005.1 Burkholderiaceae bacterium
ACTGACATGGGGGTGGGCGCGCTGGCATTCATTTCGTCATCTCCCGTGACGGCAACATCACTGTCGCCTTCCCTGGTGCACACAACTCAGCACGCTGGTTGTTCTCCGCAACATCGAGATCGACGAGACACCGACCGGACTCGATTCGCGTCGCGGTGACACGACCAGTGCAGGTGAGCGTATCGCCGGGGATGGCCCGGCCGCGATTGCTCCACCCGAAGGTTAAAATCCGCCCCCGCGGCCCTATCCAGTTCATGATCATCTGGAGCAGAAAGGCACCGTGGAGGTGAGCCTGAACCAGCACATCGGGGTGGCCTTCGCGAAGGGCGTAATCCCGCTCGTAATGGATCCGATGCGCATTCCAAGTCACGGCGCTATAACGGAACAGCTGTACCGAGGTAGGCACCTTCACCAATGCTGGAAGTTCGATGCCAATCTTGACATCCTCGTAGTACGGTTCGTTCCCACCATTCATGATTACCATGGTCAGTGCCCTCTACTGCGCCGCGATGACGGTTTCACGGCAGGTGACGACGTTCTCACCACGTTGGTTGGAATAGACAATCTCCGAAACCGCAAAGATCAACGGACCCATCTTGGACTCACGCTCGTACAGTTCGAGCAGCTTGCGGCTCGCGGATATGATGTCGCCTGGACGCACCGGCGCACCAAAGGCCAAGTCGTGGCCGCCACCCATAAGTCGCAGTCCTTGAATCTCGGCGACCGACGCATTGCGCTCGAGCCCGTCGGGCAAGAGCTCGCCCTCAGCCGGCCCCGCTTCCCAACCAAGGACCGAACTCAGGTAGTTAGGCGGAGCCACGATGCCCGGGTACCCGGCAGCGCGCGCGGCGGCATCGTCAAAATAGATTGGGTTGAGGTCACCGACCGCGATAGCGTAGCGTTGAAAGGCGATCGCCGTGATCTCCCCAAGAACGCTGACCATCGCGGGGCGTTGTGCAATAACTTCCCTACTCGGTAGCATGGCACGCTCCCTATGCGGTTCGACCGGCCTCTGTTTCGTTGTGGATCGCGGTCGCTACCGTGCATCCGTCGACCACCAGTGTTTGACCGGTGACGAAGCCAGACGCACGCGAACTAAGAAATAGGCATGGGCCAAGAATCTCCTCGACGGTGCCGAGTCGCCGCAGCGCCACCGAATCTCGAATCCGCCGCCGCAGGTCCTCGGTCGGCCAGGTTGCATCGGTGGCGCCCGGAGTCTCAATTGGGCCCGGCGCTACGCAGTTGACCAGGATGCCGTGGTGTGCCCACTCCATCGCCAGCGTGCGCGTAAACACGATCACCCCCGCCTTGGCCGAGGCATAGTGAGCGAAGTGCGGCAGACCGAAAACACCTGCGGTGGAGGAGATGTTGATAATCCGGCCACCCTGCCCCTGGCGAATCATCGCCTCGCCGGCGACCTTGGCCATGAGAAACACGCCCGTGAGATCGATGGCCACGATGGTCGACCATGCGTTGAGGGACAAGCGTTCGACCGGACAGGCGAAGCTCGCAGCGGCGTTGTTGATTAGCACGTCCAGGCGCCCGAAGCGCTCCAGCGCAAGCCCGACAACCCGCTGCACGTCGTCAGCTTTGCGCACGTCCAAAACCTGCCAGGCGACCTGCAACCCTTCCGCCTGGAGGCTTTCGGCGACCGGCCGAAGATGATCCTCGCTGCGGCTGGCGATGACCACTCGAGCGCCACGCCGCGCAAAACCCTCTGCCATCCCGCGGCCGATACCTGTCCCCCCTCCGGTGATCAGCACCACCTTGTCGCGGACGTCAAACAGATCGTTAGCGCTTGGCATCTTCTCGCCTCTTCTGTTCTTCATTTCGGATTACCTTCTTTTCGATCTTGCCGATCGATGTCTTTGGTAAAACCTCGCGCAGTTCGATCAACTGCGGGATCTTGAACTTGGCGAGACGGGCGGTGCAGTGGGCCAGAACTTCTTCGACCGTAAGCCCCGTATTCGGGCGTGGCACGACGAACGCCTTGACCGCTTCGTCCTTGATCTGGTCCGGCACCCCGATGACGGCGCACTCTAAGACTCCCGGATGTTCCATCAGCACCATTTCGACTTCGCTCGCCGACACGTTCTCGCCGCCGCGCTTGATGACATCTTTCTTGCGGTCGAAGAAATAGAGGTACCCTGCCTCATCCATGATGGCGTTGTCCCCAGTGTGAAGCCACCCGTCCTTCACGGCGGCGGCAGTCTCCTCCGGGTTCTTGTAGTAACCCTTCATGATGGTGCGACCGGGAACGCCCCACACCAGCAGTTCACCCACCTGCCCGCGCGGCACCTCGTCGCCAAGGTCATCAACGACTCTGATCCGGCGATCCACCGCCGGCAGACCGATCGATGGCCATTTGCGATTGCCATCGAGCGGGGCCATGGTGACAATCGTCTGCGCCTCGCTCAGCCCGTAGCCGTTGAGAAACGAGACTCCGAAACGCTCCTCGAAATCCGTCTTCTCCTTATCCGTGCAGTTGATTGCGTAAAAGACCACCCGCAGCGCGTGATCCCGGTCGTCAGGCCGCGGCGGTTGTGCGGCGATAGTGCGCATGAGCGCCGGAACCAGGCTAATCACGTTTGCTCGGTGCCGTCGCACCTGCTCCCAGAACTTGGTCGCGCTGTAGATCTCCAGTAGGACCAGCGTGGCGCCGGCAGTGATGCTGGCGAGCGTCGAGATCGATTGGGCATTGACGTGAAAACACGGAAGTGCCGTGAGATTGCGCTCGCCCGGGGCCAGTCGAATTTGCTTGCATACCCGTTCGCCCGACCACAAGCTGTTGGCGTGCGTGAGCATCACGCCCTTGGGCTGAGCCGTCGTACCCGAGGTGAACAGGATTTCGAGAGTCGCTTCGTTGGAAAGCTTGATGGGCGCAAGCGTGCTTGGCTGCCCTTGCCACAGGCCGTCCCACCGCTGCGTTCCCGCCGGCGCATGATCCGTACGCGCTACGAAAACGCGCCGAATCCCCGAGCAGCTGGGTAGAACCTTGTTGAACATCTCAAGATACTGCACTTCGGTAACGACCATGGTGGCGTCGGCCGTGCGCAGTACGTATTCCATCTCGCCAGACGTGTTGGCGGTGTTCGTGGGCACCATCACCGCCCCGATCTTCGCCAGAGCGAACCACGTGATCAGGAACGCCGGACTATTGGGCAGATGAATCACCACCTTGTCGTCGAGCTGGACGCCCTCAACCAGCAGTCCGTTGGCCACCTGATTCACCCGCTCATCGAACTCGCGGTAGGTGTAGCGCTCTACTCGTCCCTCTTGATCTTCGAAAATCAGGAATTCTCGTTCACCGTAGAGCGCTACCCTCTCCTCGATGAGGTCCCGCAGCGTCCGATCACCAATAAGGTCCAACGTCGCCTCCGTCAGTCGCGCAGCATATTTCTGGCAATCATCATTCGGTGGATCTCGGAGGTTCCATGGCCGATGCGCCAGACCCGCACTTGCCGGTAGAAACTCTGGATTGGTACCTCGAGGCAGTAGCCCATTCCCCCAAAAATCTGCAACGCGCGGTCGGTGACGCGCTGCGCCATCTCCGTCGCATACAGCTTCGCGACAAAGGCCTCGTTACGGATCTCGCGCTTGCTGTCAGCCATGTACGCAGCCTGGTAGACGAGCAAGCGTGCGGCCATCAGCTCCACTTCCGAGTCCGCCAGCATCCACTGAATTGCCTGACGGCTCGCGAGCGGTTGCCCGAACGTGACCCGCTCTTTCGAGTATGCAACCGCCATTTCAAGGCAGCGCTTGGCGATACCGATGTTGTAGGCAGCGATCTTGAGTCGTCCGTGAGTGAGTTGTTCATCGGCGACCACAAAACCGCGATCAACTTCCCCAAGGACATTTTCATCCGGGACCACACAGTCTTCAAAGGACAGTGTGTAGGGATCCCAGTCGTCGCCCATGGTTCGAATCGGATTGGAAATATGCAGACCAGGGGCATTCTTCTCGACCAGGAAGCAGGTGAGACCTTTCGCCCCCTTGCCAGGGTTCGTTAGGGCAAAAACCATTATGAAATCCGCCCGGTCGACGTGCGAGATGAAGGTCTTGCTCCCATTGATGATCCAATGGTCACCCTTCTTCACGGCGCGTGTCTGCACCCGCGCCAGATCGCTCCCCGCACCCGGTTCGGTGAAGGCATAGCACGATTTCCTCTCGCCACGAACGATCGAGTGAAAGTACTTGTCCTTTTGCCGTTCATTGGTGAGGTACAAGGCGGGTTCAACGAATCCGCCAAACTCGAACATCAGCGGACTCCGATAGAGTTCCTCGTGAATCACACACATGGCGAGTTGCCCGAGCCCGGCTCCGCCGTATTCGGTGGGCACGTCCAACGCCCAGAATCCGAGGTCACGGCCCTTTTTTTCCAGCTCGAGGCGCTTCGGCTGGGGCAGCCGCCCCTCAAGACAGAACTCGCGTTCCAGCGGGAACAACTCACGCTCGGTAAACTCCCGCACGCTCTCCTGCATCATCCTTACTTCTTCGGAAAGGGAAAAGTCCACGACGTCCTCCTTGTTGCACCAGGTCCGGCCAATGCTCTACGATGTTACTAATGCGTAAGAAAAACATCCCGCACAGGAAGCGCATCGTAGCAAATAGGAACTGCAAGCGTCAATACCACTTGCCGGCGCGGAGCGTCGAACAGCTTCGCCTATGTAGAGATGTCGCTGGCGCGCGGCACAGATAGAAGTTTCGGGGAGATACGAGCGCATGCGTTCGGCTCCATTGATCGTTCGAAGGAACTGCAATGACCACGCATGGCGCTCGTTTGCTTCGTCCAGCTGTCGCTTGCGAGGCTGAGATCTCCAATTGGGCAATTCAGCCCCTGCAGCAGCCTTCCTTGGTGCTCAAAAGGAGAGATTCATGAACGAGAACATTGCAGGCAAGGTTGTCGTCATCACCGGCGCAAGCAGCGGCCTAGGAGAGGCAACGGCGCGTCACTTGTCTCGGCTCGGCGCGGTGGTCGTGCTCGGCGCCCGTCGCATCGACCGGCTTCGTGCGCTGGCCGCCGAGCTGGGCGGCGATGCGAAGGCTTCGGCCGTCCAAACCGACGTAACGCGAAGCGATCAGGTAGAGGGTTTGGTCGACGTCGCCGTGGAACGCTACGGTCGCATCGACGTGATGCTCAACAATGCAGGCCTGATGCCGCATTCTCCTCTGGAGCGACTCAAGATCTCTGACTGGGATCGTATGATCGACGTCAATCTCAAGGGCGTTTTGTATGGCATCGCTGCCGCGCTTCCCCACATGCGGGCGCAACGATCCGGACACGTCATAAATGTGTCGTCGGTTGCGGGTCATAAGGTTCGCCCAGGCAGCGCAGTCTATGCGGCGACCAAACATGCGGTGCGAGCCCTATCCGAAGGCTTGCGTCTCGAGGTCAAGCCGTACAACATCCGAACGACCGTCATTTCCCCTGGAGCAATCGCGACCGAATTGCCGGACAGCGTCACCGAGGCGGATATTGCGGCAAGCGTTCGCAAGATCTACGAAATCGCGATCTCGCCCGAATCCTTTGCGCAGGCAGTGGTTTACGCAATGAGTCAGCCCGACGATGTTGATATCAACGAAATCCTGTTCCGCCCAACACGTCAGGAAATATAGGCCACGGAGCGCCGATCGTTCGGGAACAAGCTCGCTTGTCCACAGCTCGCCTGTCTACCGTTGACGCTCGCGTCATTTGTTTGCTAGCATCGTTCTGTCGAGGATGATTTCCTTACCCGTCGGTAAGATGCTTGACGCTGTTTGCATGGGTTGCGACAAATGGAGGGCTTTCTGGGCTCATCGCTTCCCCGATTCTGGGCTAATCGCTTCCACGAAGAAGTGGCTTTGATCCAGGAGCGCGTGTCCCCGATGCACCGAGCGCCCGTTTGCCCCGTCGCGCCTTGGGGCCGCTGCGCTTCGGCGCCGGGGTCAGTCCTTTCTGGGGCGCAACTTTGATGGTACTCGCTCTGAGGTTCTGTTCTACCGCTACGTCGGTCTGCGATCCGTTCAGCCCCACGGGTTCGGGCCTAGTGGGACACGACGACCCCGCCAGCTTCAGTCGTTTCCGTCGCCGAGGTGGGCCTCCTATCCAAATTGAGGATTCAACCATGAAAGCAAGACATTTCGCCGTCGTCTCCGCCGTGTTTGCCGCGATCACGTTCACCGCAGCTTCGGGGGCGGTTGCGGCGGACAAGGTCCCGTTTGGTGTCATTACCCCTCTCTCTGGTGGTGCGGCCCACTACGGCACCAATTTCTGGCGTGGTATTCAAATGGCGGCAGAGGAGATCAATAAAGGCGGCGGCGTGTCCCTCGGGGGCAAGAAGGCCGAGCTCGAACCGATCGTGTGCGACGATGAGTTCAAGTCTGACAAGTCCGTCAACTGTGCCCGTCGCCTGGAGTCGATGCATCACGTCCCGATGATGATGACACCAGCTTCGCTCTCGGCGTTCCCAATCATGGGGTTCAACGAGAAGATGGGATTTCTCCTGATGGCGACGTCGCAGTCACCATCGTTCACCGAGAAGGGTAACAAGATGATCATCCGGATCGTCAACAACGTGAACCGGACGATGGACGGCTGGCTATCGCTGGCGCTCACACAACTGTCCCGGACCAACGTGCCGGCGAGGTCGGTGGCGATCATGGAGGTAAACACCCAGCTCGGCAAGGAATGGGTACAGGCGTTCGAGCGTGAGTGGAAGAAGCGGAACCTGGAAATCGTGGCCACGGCCTCTTACGACGCCAATGAGACCGACTTCACGGCGCAGTTGAGCAGTCTGCTGGCCAAGAAACCCGACTTGATTCTGCTCACCACGGTAGACGAGCCATCCAGCCTCGCGATCAAGCAGGCGCGCCAACTCGGCTTCAAGGGAACCTTTCTGAATTCCGCGGCGTCGAGCGGAGAGAAGATCCTCCAGCTGCTACCGCCCGACATGGTGAACGGGACCATCGTGGAATTGCCGGCATGGGCCCTCAACTCGCCCGCCAAACAGGAGTTCGAGGCCAAGTACAAGGCCAAGTACAACAATGAAGTACCGCACTTGAGTGCCGGACTCGGCTACGAGGGCGTGCGCCTTTTTGCCCGTGCGCTCGAGAAGGCCGGCAGCACTGACCCCGTGAAGATTCGCCGCGCGTTCCCGGGCGCCTACGACATCCCAAACACGATCTTCAATATGGGCAAGCTTGACGAGAAGGGTGACGTCGATTTTCCGATGTACTTGGGGCTGCTCAAAGACGGTAAGGTGATCGGCATTAGCAAGTAGCCGAGCCGAGATTCACGCGGGAGACCGGGCCGTGGAACAGCTTCTCCAGCAAGTTGCCAACGGGATCATGCTCGGGGGCATCTACGGCCTGGTAGCCCTTGGCCTGACCCTGATATACGGTGTGCTCTACATCCCGAACTTCGCGCTCGGTCATCATGCGATGATTGGGGCATACATCACGTTCTTCCTGGTCTCGCTGTTTGGAGTCAATTACTTTCTGGCCGTGGCGATCGCCATGGCGGCGATGGGTCTGCTCGGAGTCGCCATAGAGCGGCTGATATTCCGACCGATCAAGGATGCGCCGCACGTCAATGGATTCATCGCAGCTTTCGGGCTGCTCTTCCTGCTGGAGAGCTCGGCGCTGATCGGGTGGGGCGCCGGTTATCGCAAGATCAATACGGCCTATGACACGCAGGTGTTCACGGTGCTGGGAGCACACCTCCCGCTGCAGCGAATCATTGTGGTGGTTGCCGTCGTCATCATCTTCGTTGCCATCCAGCTATTCTTGCGACGCACGATGGCGGGCGCGGCCCTGAGGGCGGTTTCGCAGCAACGCGAAGCGGCACTGCTCGTTGGCATTGACGGCGATCGTGTGGCGTCGCTCACCATGGCTGTCGGCAGTGCGTTGGCGGCCGCGGCGGGTGGTCTGATCGGACCGATCATCCTGGTCTTCCCGACGATGGGGAGCATGCTGATCGTCAAGGCCTTTGTCATCATCATCCTGGGTGGGATGGGCAGTGTTGCCGGCGCGATCGTTGGCGGTTTCGTTCTCGGGCTCGTCGAGAGCGTTGCGTCGGGGTTGATTTCACCCTCGTACAAGGATCTCTATGCGTTCCTGTTTCTCGTGATCGTGCTTGCAGTACGACCAACCGGGCTCTTCGGCAGAGCGCAATGACATGACGGCGCGCCGACGTTGGTTTTGGTTGACTTTCGTTGCCGTCGGGTTCGCGTTGGTGGTACCCGCCCTAACACCGAATACCTATGTCTTGCATCTTCTGGTAACCACCTGCATCTGGGCCCTCCTCGCGGTTTCGATGAACCTCATTCTCGGCGTGACCGGGTTGCTGTCGCTGGCCCATGGTGCGTTGTTCGGAATCGGCGGCTACACCTCTGCGCTGCTCGTCGTGCGTGCCGGGATGAACTTCTGGCCCGCACTTGTTCTGGCGGCGATGGCGGCAGGACTCGGCGGCCTGCTCATCGGTCTTCCGACCCTCAGATCGCGGGGGCCGTATTTTGTCATCGCTTCACTGTGTTTCGGCCTAGTAGTGCAGATTGTGATCGACAAGTGGGAAGCGCTAACCTTCGGTCCGCTCGGGGTCACCAGCATCCCTAGCGCAAGTCCGATCGTGATTCCCGGCGTGGCGGAGATTACGTTCGATTCCCTAGCGGCGCAGTACTACCTGGTGCTGGCGCTACTGATTCTGGCGGTTTTCGTGGTCCGGCGGCTGGTCGATTCGCGGATCGGACGTGCCTTTCATGCGATTCGCGTGAATGAAGATCTTGGCGAGGCGCTCGGCGTCCCCGTGATGCGTCTGGCATTGCTCTCGTTCGTGATCAGCGGAATGATTGCAGGGGTCGCTGGGAGCGTGTATGCGATGTATATCGGCTACCTGAACCCGGCAGATGCCGGCTTCTGGGTCGCACTCAACGGAATTCTGTTCGTCGTAGTGGGAGGCGTCGGGACCCTTGCCGGGCCCATCATCGGAGCATTCGTCATGACGATTCTGCCCGAGACGTTCCGGCTCTTTGAGGAATTTCGACTGTTCATCTTCGGCCTGTTGCTCATTGCGGTCATCATTTTCTTCCCGGAAGGAATCGTCGGCGGCTTGGGACGATTCTGGCGATTCCTGCGCCGTGAAGCACCACAACGCAACGGACCGCCCGATGCTTGAGATACAGGGCCTGACACGGAAGTTCGGGGGTTTGCTAGCCGTCAACGGGGTTGATCTCGTCGTCAAGGAAGGGGAGATCCTCAGCATCATCGGCCCCAACGGCGCGGGCAAGACCACGCTATTCAATCTCATCGGCGGGCAAGTTCATCCCACCGCCGGACGCATTGCCTTTGCGGGTCAGGATATCAGCGCGAGTCCACCTCACGTCGTTGCCGAGGCCGGCATCGCTCGCACGTTTCAGTCCACAAGTCTGTTCAGTGAATTGAGCGTGATTGAGAACCTGCTTATCAGTTGCTACTGCCGTACTCGCGTCGGTCTCTGGGGTGCGCTGCTACGCTCCGCAGGATTCAAGCGCGAAGAGCGGGAGAGCCGACTGCACGCCGGCCAAATGCTGACTTTCGTCGGTCTGAATGGCCAGGAGCACAGGCGCGCATCGGACCTGCCGACGGAAACCCAGCAGAGACTGGCCATGGCGCTTGCCTTGGCGACGAAACCGCGTCTGCTCTTGCTCGATGAACCGACCGGAGGCATGAACGACGAGGAAGTGCAGGGGCTCGTCGGGCTGATC
>JAHDXY010000167.1 GCA_023384005.1 Burkholderiaceae bacterium
ACTTGTCAGCAATCGTGTCGTCACCGGCAAGCTGGCATCGAGCGGCCAAGTCTGCGTGTCACCGGACTACCTGTTCGTGCCCAAGGGCACGGGGCGCGCTTTCGCGCGGGCAGCGGCGGCCGTGGCGAAGCGCCTTTATCCGACCCTGCTCGACAACGACGATTACACCGCGATCATCGGCGATCGGCAGTACGCGAGGTTGGTGCGGTTGATCGACGAGGCGCGTGCCAAGGGCGCGGAGATCGTCGAAGCGGCGCCGCAGGTCGATCCGGCGGCGGCCCAACGCGCCCGCAAGTTTCCCTTTCGCATCGTGCTCGAGCCGACGGACGACATGGCGATAATGCAGGAGGAGACCTTCGGCCCGATTCTGCCCATTCTCGAATACGACACGATCGAAGCTGCGCTTGACTACATCGACCGGCGGGCGCGTCCGCTGTCAGGCTACTACTTCGGCGCCGACCCGGTCGAGCAGGCGCGAGTACTCGAAGCCATGCGCGTGGGCAATATGGTCGTTAACGATGTCCGCTGCCAACTCTTCTTCGAGCAGCTTCCGTTCGGCGGAGTCGGCGACAGTGGCATGGGTCGCTACCGCGGTTACGAAGGATTTAGAACCTTCAGCAACGCGAAAACGATCGTCCACCAGATGCAGCGTGACGATCTCCTTGCGGCTCAACGCCCGCCCTTCGATGCCCGGATGCAGGCGGCCGTCACTGATCAGATCGCCGCGCTGAAGAAATAGCGGCGGGCGAAGCGAAATCGGAGATTGGGCAATGGATTTCGATGCACAAACCGGGAAACTCGAATCTCGTGCATCGACGCACCAGCGCCCGAGTGTTGTGAAAAAGCGATCAACCGAGCATTTGCGCCTGATAATACTGGGCGACAACCTGCGACCGACTGGACGCACCAGTCTTGCGCAGGATGTTCTTAACATGACACTTGACGGTGGGTAGCGCCAGATCGAGTTCCAGGCAAATCCTCTTGTTTGTCGCGCCCTCGAGCATGAACTGTAGAACCTCCTTCTCCCGCGCGGTGAGCGACGCTGATGTGCAAGGGGCACGCGCCTCAGTCAGCGTCGCGAGCCATGCACTGGAGAAAACCGGTTGCATTGCGCGAAGCGCCTCCACCTCCCATTCCCGGAAATCTCCCATGTCGAGCGTGCGCGAGAGCCGCAGGCCACCAATGATGCGGCCGTTACGGTCACGCAGAAAGATCTCCGTCTTGAATGCCATCCCCATCGGCCGCCTGAAACCCTGCACGTAGGCCTGTTGCTGCGCGGCCGATCCGCCCCCCCTATTCGTGCAAAAGACGCTGTCGCGGTGATTGGCGAAATAACGCGGGTGAAAAGGGTCGATCGCGGCGTACCGATCCCTATAAAGCGGTATCCAACGGGTCTCGCCGTCGTCCGGCAGATGACCGAACGGCACCAGATCAAGGCCGACGCCATAGATGCATCCGCGCGCCACGGGCACGATGGCTCGGGACGCAGCCAGAATCTGCCGCTTGACCTCCTCAACCGGTGTCATTGAAAGACCCTGCCCAGGCTGATGTAGCTGCGAGAATAGCCCGCGCTCCCCATGCAGTCAATTCAATGCACTCGCGCACTCAATGCGCTCGCGATTTCCTTGTCGCTGCCATGACTGCGAGGAGAAGGGCCGACGCAATGCCACGAAGGTCGTTGCGCCCGGCGCCTTGGCGACGACGCTCAGTCCAAAGACACAATCGTCTTTCCCACGTGTCGACCCGCAAGGAGATCGACAAGGGCTGCGGGCGCGCTGGACAAGCCGGTGATGATCGTCTCGAGTTGTCGCAGGCGACCCTTGTCCGCCAGGTCGCGCAGCGCGTGCTGAGCCTCGACATGGCGAGCAGTGGCATGGTCGCGCACCGAGAAGCCATGGACGCGCCAGCGATTGTTCATGATGGCGCGGAAATACCTGTGCCCATGCTCCGCTCTGTCGGGTGCATCGTAAGACGCGACGTGCCCACACAATAGGACGCGGCCACGCGGCTTGAGCACGGAAAGCCCGATGTCGATCATCTCTTCGCCCACGTTGTCGAAAAAAAGATCGACACCTTCGGGCGCCAACTGGGCAAGCGTGGCCGGTAGTTCGCCCTTGGCGCGGTGATCCAGCGCGAAGTCGAACCCGAGACGTTCGCGCAGTAGCGCCACCTTGGCGCTGCCGCCCGCCACGCCGATCACCCGCGCACCTGACGCCATCGCAACTTGACCGACTACGCTGCCGACGGCACCCGCCGCCGATGAGACCAGCACCGTTTCGCCCGACTGCGGAGCACCAATATCCTGTAGCGCAAGCCACGCCGTCACACCTGGATAGCCGAGAGTACCCAAGTGCCAGGAGAGTGCGTAGGGCCCTTTTTCCAATTTCTGCAGGTTCGCTGCGGCCGCAGTCGCGTGTTCTCGCCAGCCGAATTCACCCAAGGCGAGTTCGCCCGAGTTCCAGCCGGCTGCACGGCTCACCAGCACTTCTCCGATACCGCGACCAGCCATGACTCCGCCGATTGGGACCGAGCGACCAACCAGCGGCTTCTCGTCCAGAAGTGAACGCTGGTACGGGTCGATCGACAGCAACCTGACCCGGACCAGTACCTCGCCTTTCTGAAGCGGCGCGAGCGCGACGGACTGGCGGGAGAATACGGTCGACGAGAGCGCACCGTCGGGTCGCGCGGTCAAGACGATTGCTTGCGTATTCATTCTCCGTTCGACCCTCCGAATCGCCGCGATAGCGGACCGATCACTAACCGATCGCCAAGCACAAACAGTGCGACGATGACCAGGCAATTGGCTAGCACCCCCGCCGAATCTCCATTGACCTGAGCCTGCAGCATGCTGAAACCCAACCCCGACGAAGCGCCGAACAACTCCGCAACCAGTGCAATCTTCCAGGCCACGCCATAACTGATGCGCAGCGCCGCCATCAGATATGGGAGTAAGAGCGGCAGCAGAATGCGCACAAGCAAGCGATCGCGCCGACGAGTGAAGCTCTCGGCCATCTCAAGCATCTCCCGGTCGAACGCGCGAACGCCTTCGGAAACGTTGATCAGGCAGAAAGGCACCAGGATGACCACCTGGGCGAAGAGAACCGTGAATGCCGATACCTTGAACCAAATGGCTGCCAGCAAGACCCAGCCAATGGCCGGAAAGGCACTGAAGAACGGCAGGACTCGTTCGTGAATGATCGGCCCGACGGACGGCACGAAATGGGGCCATAACGCCAAGGCGCTGCCCAGCACCATTGCGACGAGGATCGAAACGACGACCCGTGCAAGAGTTGCGGCTACGTACAGCAGAAAGGAAGAATCGGCAAACAGTGCACCTACGGACTGCAACACGACCTGTGGGCCTGGCAAGACATACTCGGGCAAGCTGCGAGCTGCGAAATACCAGGCCAGCACAAGAGCCAGGACACCCGCATCGGCGATGCCACGCTCCAGCAACGAGTATTTGACCGTGGAGCGCTTCATCATCCAATCCGATAGACGCTGCCCAAGCGCCGCTGCGCCGGCGCAAAGCCGAAGCGATCGACCGTGATCACGATTCCGACAATCAGCAGTGCGCACGCCAAGATACGTGCGGTGTTTTGCTCCTGCATCGCCAGATTGACCAGGTACCCGATACCGCTGTCACCGCCGAGCAATTCTGCGGTCAGCGTGACCTTCCACGCCACCCCGAATGACAGACGCAGGCTGGCGAAGACGAATGGAACCAGCAATGGCAGCACCACGAGCCGTAGTGTGCGGCGTTCCAGGCGCGTGTAGCTTCGAGCCATCTCGAGCACATCGGCGTCCAATGTGTCCAGACCCTCGTGCAGGTTTACCAAGCAGAACGGAAGCAGGATGACAGTGACGGAGAAGATCACCGTCGCCTGTGTCAAACCGAACCAGAGTACGGCGATCAACGTCCACCCAATCGCAGGAAACGCATTGAGTATCGGCGACAGCCGATGGTGGATCAGCAGGCGCAGCGGCCGCACGTAATGCGCAGCAAGTGCCAAGCCAAAGCCAATAGAGAATGCGAGCGCAACGGACACGGTGACATTGACTAGCGAGATGAACACCTGCCATGCGAGCACCGCAGTGGTGAGCAGATGCACCAGTTCGCCCCCTACCGTAACCGGACCAGGCAGCAAGTAGGCAGGCAGTAGTGCCGCAGCGACTGCCCATAGCGCGAGGCACACGATCGTGAACAAGCGTTGCATCCACACGGCTCTGTATCGTGGGATCGGCACGCTGCCTTCAGAGCCCGCGTATGGTGCGCTCCCCATACTCACAGTGGAGCGCTCACTCGCTAAGAGCTGACTTCCAGACGAAACGATCGATCGGCGGCGCGTTCTGAAGTACGCCGAACTTCTTGGCAAGGTCCCAAGCTAGGGCAATAGCTCTCCGGTCTTGGTCGGAAATCACCCCAGGGTACTCCGCGTACTGGTCGAAGAGCGTCGGGAAAAAGGCCTTGTCGATCTTTTGTTCCGCTGCGACCGCTGAAAATACTTCGTCCTGATTGGCTCGCATGTAGCGCACCGAATCCCGAAGCATCCGCGCGAACTCGGCGAAGGCCTGCGGCCGCGCGGCGATCTTCTCGGGGTATCCGACGTTGATCGAGGGGATCATCTGCAAGCCCCATAGCGCATGCATTTCCTTGGCTGGTTTGGCCAACGCGCGAAAACCACCGTCAACGCTTGCCCGCCAGGTCTGGCTCAGGATGAACGTGCCAGCATCGGCGCGCTTTTGCTGCAGCGCGGCCAACATCGTCGGCACAGGCGTCTCGACGAACACAAAGTCGCCGCCCGGCACCTTCACGTCGACGCCGTACTTCTCGGCAAGCGCAAAGCGCAGCAGATGAAATCCGGCAGAACCGATCGACGGAACCGCGATCTTCTTGCCCTTCAGGTCGGCCACGGTCCTCACCGGCGAATCAGCAGGCACGAACAAGTTGTGCCCCTCGCCGGCCGGCCGGTAGCGGATCGCGGTGGACATGATCACGAGATCGAGTCCGCGTTCCGCAGAACGCGGCACCGCGATTGTGTCAGACTGGATCACGTCAAACTGCTTGGTCGGCATCGCCTGGATCAGAGCAGGAATCGACAGGACGCTCAGTTCGAGCTCGACGGTGTCGGACTTGATCTTTCCATTTTTCAAGGCCCACAGCGCCGCCTCGAACATGGGATCCAATTGGTAAGCGTAGGAAATCCTTTCCTTCGCCGCCGCATTCGTGGCCATCGTCAAGGCCACAACGCACGCCAATAGCACCTTCAGCATGGGATCAACTCCTTTAGATGTCCGTGAAAAACTAGCTTCCGAGCAGATCGTAAAGACGCGCGCGCACAGCGGCCAGGCTGCCATCGGACTCAGGCCGTCGCGGGCGCGCCTGTTTCAGCTCGACGATGTCGATGATACGCGCGGGTTTGCACGAGAACACGAGGATTCGTTGGGCGAGAACGATCGCCTCGTCGATGTCGTGAGTGACGAAAATGACAGTGCTGAGCTGTCGTTGCCATAACGCGATCAGCTCATCCTGCATTGTCTTGCGGGTGCTTACGTCGAGCGCAGAGAACGGCTCATCCATGAGCAGTGCTCGCGGCCGGACGTGCAACGCGCGTGCGATCGCGACTCTCTGGCGTTCGCCGCCGGACATTTGCAACGGCCGCTTGTGAGTGTCGTTGGGCAAACCGACTAGCGTAAGCAACTCGATCGCCCGGCGCTGCCAGTCGGCACGGTCGCCACGACCGACGCGCAGCTCCGTCGACAGCGTGACGTTGTCGAGCGCACTGCGCCAGTTGGCCAAGCGCGGATTCTGAAACACGAACGCAAACTCTTCACTTGCATCCAGCGGCGTTTGTGCACCGATTCGAATCGAGCCAGCGGTCGGATTCAGCAACCCGGAGAGAAGACGCAGTGTCGTGGACTTGCCGCAACCGCTTGGCCCTAGCAGGCACAGGAATTCACCTTCGCGTACCTCGAAGCTGATGTTGTCGAGCACGCGCGTTTCACCAAAGGAAAGCGATACCTTCTCGAACGCAATGTATTGCTGATTCGGTCCAGGCGGCGCGCCAGTAAAGCGAGCCGCTGGCGGGCTGCGGCGGAAGGAACGGAATTTCACGGTGGTAGCCTGATGGTCGGGCGTTTCCACGTCCGTCGCTTAGCGACAGCCGTGATGTGGGCACGACGCATTCTTTCAATCGGTCGTGGTGTGGGCAATCGTCCCTAAGGATGAGGACACCTTGACGCAGCAGGCACCGCGACGCAGCATCCCTGTGCGAGGCGAGGCAATGAGCTTGAGTATCCTAACGGCTTCGTACATCGATCGAATGAACCCCTCGGAGGCAGGATGCGAATTGCGGTAATCGGGGCTGGGGCTGTAGGAGGATACTTTGGAGCAATGCTAGCTCGCGCTGGGCATGAAGTCATCTTCGTGGCGCGTGGCGCGCAACTAGCGGCATTGCGCGAGCGAGGCCTGTTGCTCACCGGTCCGCGCGGCGACTTCGAGGTGAAGAACTGCATCGCCACCGACGATCCTGCCGGATTAGCGGCGGTCGATGCCATATTGTTTTGCGTCAAGCTATACGATACCGAAACGGCCGCGCATTCGATCGCGCCGCTTGTCAAAAAAGGCGGCGTGTGCATTAGCCTGCAGAACGGTGTAGACGCTCAACAACGGCTGGAATCGATTCTCGGTCCCGATAGAACCATGGGCGGACTGGCAATGGTTTCAGGGGTCATCGCCGAACCGGGGGTTGTCCGATACACGTCGACGATGTCCTCGGTTGTCTTCGGAGAGGCAGACGGAACGCTTAGCCACCGGGCCTTGGCGTTCCAGGCGGCATGCGAAGGGGCAGGTTTCGAGGCCAGGGTTTCCGAAGACATACAGGCTGCGCAGTGGTCCAAATTCACCGGACTCGCGACCAATGCTGCGCTGTCCTGCGTCGTGCGCCAACCCGCAGGGATCGTCTATCACATGCCCGAATTGGTCGACATCGCGCGGCGTGCCCTTTCCGAAGTCGCTGCATTGGCGCACGCGCGGCGGATACGTGTTCCGCACGACGTTGTCGAGTCGAACCTTCGAACGCTCCAGAGCTTTCCCGCGGACATGTACGCTTCCATGTATCACGATCTACGCTTGGGCCGACGTCTGGAACTCGAGAGTCTGTCAGGCCTCATCGTACGCAGCGGGCGCGAGTTCCACGTTCCGACTCCGGTGCACGAATTCGCGTATGCGGTGCTCAAGCCGTACGTCGACGGTGCGCCGCGAAGCATCGACATCTGAAGGTGCGGCCGGCGACTTCGGTGACTGTACGCCCGTCGGACACAACGCAGCGAAACCGAGCTGATCAATGAACTGGAATTTCCTCGATTGGAGTGATCTCGTCGTTCGCTGGTTCCATGTGACAGCCGCGATATCCTGGATCGGCGCATCGTTGTACCTGATGTGGTTCGACCGGATCTTCGCGACGCCAGATCGAACCAGTCGTGGCGAGCGAGGCGAGCCGTGGTTGATCGATTTTGCGAGTTCGCAGCTTGCGGGAAAGCTCGGTCGAGATACCGCAGAGGCATCGAAAGCGCATCGCTGGTTGAAACGGGAACCCGCGCTCACGCTTTCGAGCGGAGTGCTTCTGCTCGGTATCGTGACGCTGATACCAGGTCGTAGCATCCTGTTCGATGCGGCCGGAGCACCAATCGGTGCGCTCGCCGGAGTGCTGATTGTCGTCGCAATACTAGGCCTCTCGTGGCCCTTGTACGATTTTTTCTATCGCAGTCCTATTGCGCGCAAGCCGAGGGCAGCGAACGTCATCGCGAGCGCGTGCTTCGTCTGCGTGACATGGGGTCTGTCGCAGTTCCTTGACGGTCGCGCAGTGTTCCTCTTGATCGGTGCGATGCTGGGCACGTTGATGACGTTCAACGTATGGTGGAGACTTCTGCCGGCGCTCAAGGAGATGAGTGACGCGCGCCTCGCGGGCCGCACCGTGGACGTCGGAATCTGCGCACTGGCGCGGGAACGCGGCGCCCACAACGCTTACCTGATCTTTCCTGTCGTGGTGCTGATGCTCAGCAATCATTATCCGGTCATCTACAGCAGCTCGCTCGGCTGGCTCGTTCTTTGTCTCATAGTGTCGGCCTTGATCGGTGTGCGTTACATGGTCGAGGGCAACTCACGCGGGAAGGTCGCTTTCCTGTGTGGTCTGGCGGCAGTCGGTGTCGCGATGTATATCGTCGCCGCACGACCGCTGGAACCCGCTTCGGAAAATCCCGACCGGGTCTCTTTCGCCGCCGTGCGCGACATCGTGAATCAGCGATGCGTGGCTTGCCATTCAGCCACGCCATCGGATCGCAGCTTCGGTCCCGCTCCCGGAGGTGTCGACTTCGATACTCCGGAGAATATCGCGAAGCACGCGCAGCGCATCAAGATTCGGGCAGTCGACTCGCTAACCATGCCGATTGGACCGAACTCGGGGATGAGTCGTACCGAGCGCGAACTGATCGGCCGGTGGGTCCACGAGGGAGCAATGCGGAAGTAGCCAAAGGGCAATCGGATAGAGAGCATATTGACTATGGGAGCGGCCAAGGCCGTGGGAGTCTTTTCCCCCAACTCGACGCAATACGACCTTGTCGCGCCTTGCCGTGCCGTCGTCAGAAGCTTTGAAAGCATCGCGTCGCGAACCGGCTGACTCACCCTCGCATTCGGCAACCAGGCGAGAAACTGCCTCAGCGCGGACTTCGTAAACGAACGCTCACGCTTTCGCTGCGGGGGACTCTTCATCTTGTCGCAGGGATTGGCGTGATCCTCTCTCAGGCGCCCGGCGTTGATCGCGTGCTCGAAGACGGCGCGCAGTTCGATGCGCATCATCGGCGGCGATCGAGCCCGCGCAGGCGAAGCGACGCTTGCGGGGTTGATCGCAAGCGGCGTGACGGAGCGGTAAAAGCTGCGGCGCCGCGAGCACCGAAATTTGTCCCGTCTGTCCCGTCGCATGCAGCAAACGTCGCGGCTGCCTTCGCAGCCTCTGGTCGCCGGCGCACTTCGTCGCGCGGATCATTGTGCTTGTCTCGAAGGGTGCGGTGATCTCGCCACTCGCCACTCGCCACTCGCCGCACGCGTCGGCGAGGGATAATGTGGCGAATGACCCGATCGGCAGTTGGTCCATCTTCCCTGCAGGGTCACGGAAACGTTGGATCCACAGCTTGGCGCCGGAAGGACGCGCCATGATTCCAGGCCAGGATGGGTCGGGTCGCCGAGGGAACCGCGTTTCAGCCGCTCGCAGGCCAGGACGGTGAGGGTTGAGACGTCTCGCATGACGTTTCGCATACTTCCGGGATTTCAGGGAACGTTGTCGGCCTTCGACAAACGCCACTGCAAGAAGGTAAACAGGCTCTTTTGAATGGCCGACATTTCGCAACACACCCCGATGATGCAGCAGTACCTCGGCATCAAGGCCGAGCACCCGCGCACGCTCGTGTTCTACCGGATGGGCGAGTTCTACGAGCTGTTCTACGACGATGCCGTGAAGGCGTCGCGCCTTCTTGGCATCACGCTCACCCGACGCGGCGCCTCGGCGGGCGCGCCGATCCCGATGGCCGGCGTGCCGGTGCATGCGGTCGAGCAATACCTTGCGCGCGCGATCCGGGCCGGCGAGTCGGTGGCGATCTGCGAGCAGATTGGCGACCCGGCCACGTCGAAAGGGCCGGTCGAGCGC
>JAHDXY010000168.1 GCA_023384005.1 Burkholderiaceae bacterium
AGCGGTCGAGTCGGTCGATCAGGTAGCGTGCCCGGCCGTCACGGATCTCCTCCTTCAGCGCACCGACGAACAATCCGATCGCGTGCACCGGCTGGCGCAGGTCGTGACTCGCCGCCGCCAGGAACCGCGTCTTGTCCCTGATCGCAGATTGCGCGGTCTCGAGCGCGCTCTGGGCCCGGGCGCGCGCCTCGTTTGCGTCGCGCGCCTGCGCGGCGAGCGCGGCCTCGAGATCGGCGAGCCGCTCGTGCGGGTCTGCTGCCCGGACGGGCGCGCTCGAGGACCAGCGCCGCGCGGCGGCGAGCAGCAGCGCCGCGAGCAGCGCGCCGGCGCCGACCAGCCACTGCGCGGGCGCGGCTTGCGCGAGCAGCGCCGCGCCCGGAGGCAGCAGCGCGAGGCCGATGCGCGTCGCCTCCCACGCGACGCGTTCGTCTCGTTCGACGCGAAATCCGGCGAATACGACGACGAGCGTCGCCATCGTCGCGAGTTGACCGAGCGGGTGTGCAGGCATCAGCACGAGCGCCGCGCCTGCCCAGGAAAACGATTGCAGCAGCGCGCAACCGGCGAAGGCCCGGCGCAGGCGCCGCGATCCGCTGGCGGGCGTGTCGCGCTCGAGAAGGGCCCACGAAAGCGCACCGGCGAGCAGCGAAAGCACGGCGGCGGCGCCCAGTGCGCCGAGCAGCGCGCCACGCGCCGCCTCGCTTGCGATCGTGATCATCGGCGCAGCCGACGCGCCGAGCAGCACCGGAACCCAGAGCGCACCCGCGACCAGCTGCGCGAGCATCGACCACGGCGAGGGCGCGTGCGTTGCGGTGCGGATGTTCATCGACGCTGTGGGTTGTTCGCGGCTCGCGCCGCGCCGGTGTCAGCGGCTCGCACGCCGCGTCCGCGTGCCCGCGGCACGCCCCGCGTTCGATGATACGCGCTGACAGTCGCGCCCCGCGCCCCGCGCGCCCGGCATTCCCCGTGTGCCCCGTGTGCCCGACGTGCCCGGCGTGCCCCGTGCGCCAGGCGCATGCAGGGGCTTTGGTCCATAATCGTCGTGACGCGCGCCACGAGCGCGCCGATCGACCGGCGATGGCGCGAGACCCGCGACCTCCCGGGCGGCAGCGAGACAAAATCTTAGGCTGGAGGATCGTCGAATGAATGCGCCCGATGCGCGCGCCGTCTCCGATGCACTCGAGCGCGCTCTGACCGAAGTCACCCTCGACGACAAGTACGTGCTCGAACGCGGGCGCGCGTTCATGTCGGGGACCCAGGCGCTGGTGCGCCTGCCGATGCTGCAGCGCGACCGCGACCTTCGCGCCGGGCTGAACACGGCCGGTTTCATCACCGGCTATCGCGGATCGCCGCTGGGAGGCGTCGACCAGGCGCTCTGGCGCGCGAAGAAGCACCTTGCGGCACACCACGTCGTGTTCCAGCCGGGCCTGAACGAGGACCTCGCCGCGACCAGCGTCTGGGGCTCGCAGCAGGTCAACCTCTCTCCCAGGGCGAAGTACGACGGCGTGTTCTCGATGTGGTACGGAAAGGGGCCTGGCGTGGACCGCAGCGGCGACGTGCTCAAGCACGGCAACGCCGCCGGAACGAGCCGCCACGGCGGGGTGATCGTGCTCGCGGGCGACGACCACGGAGCGAAGAGTTCGACCTTGCCGCACCAGTCCGATCACATCTTCAAGGCCAGCGGCCTGCCGGTGTTCTACCCCTCGACGGTGCAGGAGTACCTGGACCTCGGCCTGCACGGCTGGGCGATGTCGCGCTGGTCCGGGCTCTGGGTCGCGATGAAGACGGTGACCGAGGTAGTCGAGGCGTCGGCGTCGGTGGACGTCGACCCAGATCGCGTGCACATCGTGATCCCGCAGGATTTCCCGTATCCGCACGATGACCCGCACGGCCTGAACATCCGCTGGCCCGACTCGCCGCTCGAGCAGGAGGCGCGGCTGTTCAACTTCAAGTGGTACGCGGCGCTCGCCTACGTGCGTGCCAACCGGCTCAACCGCGTCGTGCTCGATTCGCCCAAGGCGTGGTTCGGCGTCGTCACCGGCGGCAAAGCCTACCTGGACACGATGCAGGCGCTAGACGACCTGGGGCTCGATCGCGAAACCTGCGAGCGCCTGGGCATTCGCGTGTTCAAGTGCGGCGTGGTGTGGCCGCTGGAGGCGCAGACCGTGCGCGAGTTCGCCACTGGCCTGGACGAGATCCTCGTTGTCGAGGAAAAGCGCCAGATCATCGAGTACGCGCTCAAGGAAGAGCTCTACAACTGGCGCGACGACGTGCGCCCGCGCGTGTACGGCAAGTTCGACGAGAAGGACGGTCGCGGCGGCGAGTGGGCGATGCCGCAGGGCCAGTGGCTGCTGCCCGCGCTGTACGAGCTCTCTCCCGCGATCATCGCCAAGGCGATTGCGTCGCGGCTGCTCAATCCGGGCGAGATGCGCCCGAGGCTCGCCGCGCGTTTCGGGCGCAGCGAAGCGGACTTCGATGTGCTGCCGGCCGACATCCGCGCGCGCATCGAGTCGCGAATGGCGGTCATCACCGCCAAGGAACGCGCGCTCGCCGAGCCGCACAACACCTCGACGCGCGTGCCCGAGGGCTCGCGCGCGGTGGCCGGCATCGGCTGCCACTACATGGTGCAGTGGATGGACCGCAGCACCGCCACCTTCACGCACATGGGCGGCGAGGGCGTGCCCTGGGTCGGGCAGGCGCCGTTCACCGAGGAAAAGCACATCTTCGCCAACCTCGGCGACGGAACCTATTTCCATTCGGGCCTGCTCGCGATCCGCGCGTCGATCGCCGCGGGCGTGAACATCACCTACAAGATCCTGTACAACGACGCGGTCGCGATGACAGGGGGCCAGCCGATCGACGGAACGCTCACCGTGCCGATGCTCATCGCGCAGGTCAAGGCCGAGGGCGCGAAGAAGATCGTGCTCGTCACCGACGAGCCCGAGAAGTACGGCCCGATGCGCGCGCAGCTCGCCGCCGACGGCGTGTCGCTGCATCACCGCGACCACCTCGACTGGGTGCAGCGCGAGATCCGCGAGGTGAGCGGCTGCACGATCCTGATCTACGACCAGACCTGCGCCTCGGAGAAGCGCCGCAGGCGCAAGAAGATCGTCGACGGCAAGCCGGGATTTCCCGACCCCGCGAGGCGAGTCGTGATCAACGAGGCGGTGTGCGAGGGGTGCGGCGACTGCTCGGTGCAAAGCGCGTGCGTGTCGGTCGAACCACTCGAGACCGAGTTCGGGCGCAAGCGCCGCATCAACCAGTCTTCGTGCAACAAGGATTTCTCGTGCCTGAACGGCTTCTGCCCGAGCTTCGTCACCGTCGAGGGCGGGAGCTTGCGCAAGGGAGCGAAGCTGCACGCGTCGGCGAGCGGCGCGGCATCCGAAGGCGCGGCATCCTTGGGCGGCACGCCCGCCGGGGCTGCACCCGGCGGCGCGCGGGCTTCGCCTGCGGTCGCGACGATGCCGTTGCCCGAACCGGCGCGCGTCACGATCGACGACGCTGATTCGCGCAACTTCGGAATCATGGTCACTGGCGTCGGCGGAACCGGGGTCGTGACCATCGGACAGCTGCTGGGCATGGCCGCGCACCTCGAAGGCAAGGGAGTCTCGGTTCTCGACATGGCGGGACTCGCGCAAAAGGGCGGAGCGGTGTTCTCGCACGTGCAGATCGCCGACCACCCGGACGATCTGCACGCGACGCGCATCGCGACCGGCGAGGCGGACCTGCTGATCGGTTGTGACCTGGTCGTTTCGGCGGGCAACGAGGCGCTCTCGAAGATGCGCGCGGGCGTCACGCGTGCGGTGATCAACGACGACGTCGCGCCGACCTCGGATTTCCTGCGCGACCCCGACTGGCAGCTGCCCAACGCCGCCCTGCGCCGCAACATCCTCGATGCGGCCGGCGAGCGCGAGATGGACTTCATCGACGCGAACACGCTCGCGGTCGGGCTGCTCGGCGATGCGATCTTCGCCAACCCGCTGCTGCTGGGCTATGCGTGGCAGAAGGGTTGGGTTCCGCTCGCCAAAGAGGCGCTGCTGCGTGCGATCGAGTTGAACGCCGTCGCGGTCGACGCGAACAAGGCGGCGTTCGACTGGGGCCGGCGTTGCGCGGTGGACCTCGCCGCGGTGGAAAAGCTGGTCGCGCCCTCGCCGCGCGCGCAGGTGATCGAGTTCCGCCGCCCCGCGGGCGGTGGTGCGGCGGGCGCGTCGGCAAAGGGCCTGCAGGCGCTGCTCGCCAGGCGCGTGGAGTACCTCGGCGAGTACCAGGACGCCGCGTACGCGAGGCGCTACGCGGCGCTGGTGGAGAGGGTGCGCAGCGCCGAGGAGCGCATCGCGCCTTCGCGATCGGGAGATCCGGCCGGGTATCCGCTCGCCACGGCGGTTGCGCGCTACTACTTCAAGCTTCTCGCGTACAAGGACGAGTATGAAGTCGCGCGCCTGCACGCCAGGCCGCAGTTTCGCGAAGCGATCGCGGCGCAGTTCGAAGGCGAGTACAAGCTGCGCTTTCACCTCGCTCCTGCGTTGCTCTCGCGGGTCGATCCGAAGACCGGACGTCCGCGCAAGATCTCGTTCGGACCGTGGATGATGACCGCCTTCGGCGTGCTGGCGCGGTTCAGGTTCCTGCGCGCAAGCGCTTTCGATCCCTTCGGACGCAGCGAGGAACGCCGCGCCGAGCGCGCGCTGATCGTGCGCTACGAGCAACTGGTCGACGAGCTGCTCGACGGGCTGGCGGCGGCCGCGGCGCAGGGAGCGAGCGGCGCGTCGGGCGACGGCGACGCGATCGCGCGGCGGATCGCGCTCGCGGTGGAGCTGGCGAGCGTTCCGGAACGCATTCGCGGTTTCGGGCCGGTCAAGCGGCAACACCTCGACGACGCCGGTCTCGAATGGGAGCAGCTGCTGTCGCGTTGGCGCGGCGAGCTGCCGGCGCGATCGAAAGCGGCGTGACGGCGATGCGTGCCCGCCTGCGATCGGCCGTGCTCGCGACGGCGCTCGCTTTCGTGCCGTTGCCGGCGTCGCTTGCCCAGCCCGAACTCCCGCCGGTGTCGAATTCCGCGCAGGCGGCGTCCTTCCTCGCCGCCGCCGACCCGCGCCAGCGCGCGGCGGCGCTCGTGTGGCTGTCCGAGCACGGCCGCGAGGCAGATGCCGGGGTTGTCGTGGCGCGGCTGCACGATCCGCATCCGGTCGTTCGGGGACTCGCGCAGCAGGTGGTGTGGGTGCTGTGGAGCCGGTCGGGCGATCTCGAGGTCGATCGCCTGCTCGAGATCGGCACTCGCCAGATGGGCGGCGGGGCGCTGGCCGAGGCGATCGAGACCTTCAACGACGTGATCCGCCGCCGCCCGGCCTTCGCCGAAGGCTGGAACAAGCGCGCCACCGCGTACTTCCTCGCGGGCCAATACCGCAAGTCGATCGCCGACTGCGACGAGGTCGTGCGCCGCAACCCGATGCATTTCGGCGCGCTCTCGGGCTACGGCCAGAACTACCTGCAACTGCAGGAGTATCGCCTCGCGCTCGATTACTTCCGCCGCGCGCTCACGATCAATCCGGACATGCAGGGCGTGCAGACCAACATCCGCGCGCTCGAACACCGCCTCGAGGAGCAGCGAAGGCGCTCGACCTAGATCGGTGCGCGCCGGCTACAGCGGGGCGTCGTCCTCGAAACGGCCGAGTTCGACGCCGTTCACGCTCAGATGATCGTACATCCCGGGGTACTTGGTGCGGAAGTCCTCGACCACCTGCGCCAGCGGCAGGTCCGACCAGGTGCCGTGGTCGCGCAGGTATTGCATGTGCAGTCGCCCGCTCGCGTCGTGCTCCTGGTAGAGCGCGTCGCTCGCGCCGTCGAATTCGGTCGGCTGCACGCCAAAGCGCGTGCACAGTTCGATGTTGAACGCGGGCACCGCCTTGACCCAGTGTCCGTCGAGCAGCATTGCCGTGTAGCCGTGATCGTAGAAGATGTCGACGCCGCCCATCCTCTCACGCAGTTTTTCCGTGTTCAGGTGGTTGACGACGTCGGCCAATCCGATCGCCGACGCGATCCCCGCAGCGCGTGCGCACGCCGCGAGCACTGCCGCCTTGGGCACGCACCAGCCGTGCCCGGCCTCGATCACGCTGCTGGCGCGGTAGTCGATCGCGTCGAACGAGATCCGGTAGGGATCGTAGCGGATGCGATCGCGCACGGCGTAGAACAGGCGCACCGCGCGCTCGCGATCGGTCGACGCGTCGCCCACCGCGGCTGCGGTGAACTCGCGCACCAGCGGATGCGAGAAATCCAGGAACTCGGTCGGTTCGAGGTAACCCTCGGTGGCTTGGGGAAGGCCTGACTGGTGAATCATCGTTTTCCTGTTCATACGGTGGCGATCGGCGTGACCGGAGAGCCCACCGCGCCGGGCAGGCGCAGCGGCGGGGCGGTGAGCATGAAGCGCGAACGCGCATTGTCGCGCAGCCACTGCGCGAGCTCGCTCAGGTACCAGATCTCGCCCAGCGGCAAGCCCAGCTTGAACAGGCAATGCTCGTGCAGCGGGAGCACCGCGCAGCGTCCCGGCGGCTTGTCGTTCGGGTACGCCTCGATCGCGTAGTTGTCGGCCACCAGCGCGGCGATCCCGCTGTCGCTGATCCACTGCAGCAGGCGCTCGTCGCGTCCGTCGAGCGCGGCGCAGATCGTGTGGATCTGCGAAGGATCGGGATCGCGATTCCAGTCGAGCAGGCGCTGCGCGAATCCGGTGTGCAGGCACAGGATGTCGCCCGCTTGCACCGTCACGCCGTCGTCTCGCATGATCGCCTGAAGCCGGTCGTGGCCGACGATCTCGCGCTCGTCCGCGCAGTGCGCGCGCAAGTCGACCAGCACGCCCCGGCCCTGCACTCCGTGGCGCGCGATCACGTCGATTCCGAGCGCGCGCGTCGCGCTGGCGAGCGACTCGCCGCTGCCTTGCGGTTTGGGGATTTCGACGCCGCCGCGAAACCCGTTGTAGAACACCGGTTCGGGGCGCCCGTCGGCGTTGGCGTCGAAGCTCGAACCCGCGTGCGCGAGGCTGTCCCACTGCGTCGAGTACTGCAGCCAGATCGTCGCCATGTCGTCGTTCATCACGTCGGTGGCGCCTGGAACTTCGTTTTCGACCGCGAACATCCAGTTGGGCAGCTCGCCGCGCGTCGTCGGGCGCAGATTCGGCGCCTGCCGGCGCGGATTGAGCGCGCTGCCCCCGGGGTAGTCCAGCGGAAGGCTCAGGCAAAAGCTGCGACCTTCGACGACCTCGGCCGCAGCCGCGCGCCTGCGTGCGGGCGTGATCAGGTTCAGCCGCCCGAGCTGGTCGTCGTCGCCGAAATCGCCCCAGTTCGATCCCGCCGGGCGCCGCTTCCAGCGACGTTCAGTCGGTGCCATCTTCTTCTCCTCGATGCTTCGATCGCCGCAATCCGAGCATCGCGCGCGACGGTCGCGCCTTCGAGTCTACCCCCGTGGCCCGAGGGTTCGCGGCGCGCCCCGCGAGGTCCTTGCGCATCAAGGCGTTGCACAGCGTCACGCCTCCGACGACCGGGAAGCGCTGCTCGACGACACGAAACCCGAAGCGCTCGAACAGCGGCTGCGCGGTGCGGCTCACGTCCGAGCTTAGCGCGGCGAGCGCGCGCTCGCCGGCGAGCCGCAGGATGTGCTCGATCATCAGCGTCCCCACACCGCGCCGCGCGTGGGCGCCGGACACGAAGAAGTGGTTGATGTAGCCGTCGGGCTGCAGGTCGGCGTAGCCGACGATCTCGCCGGCGGTCTCGACGACGAAGGGCCGGATCTGCGCGATTCGTCGCGCCCACTCGTCGGGATCGCGATTCGAAGGGGCCCACGCGTCGAGCTGCTCGGGGGTGTAGTCGCGACACGCGAGCCGGTGTACCGCGGAATGAAACACCGCGTGCAGCGCCGCTTCCTCGCCGGCGCGCATCTCGCGCACCTGCATCGCGTTCCCGCTGCCCGGGCCTCGTGTCACTCGAGGATCGCCGGCGAAGCGCCGCGCGCGTGCCGGCGCTCGCGGCGGCGCGGTGCGGGAGGGAATGCGGATGCGGGCGGGAATCCGGATGCGGTTGCCGGCGCCGGTGCCTGCCGGCGGCGCAGCTTCGTTCTGGCAAGATGACATCCTTCTCCCGATCCGGAGTCCTTCGCATGGATGCCAGCACAGCAAGCGTCGCCGCGAAGCGGCGCGCGTTCCGTGAACTGCACGAGAGCGGGTGCTTCGCGATTCCCAATCCCTGGGACATCGGCAGCGCGCGCTGGCTCCAGGGCCTGGGCTTCAGCGCGCTGGCCACGACCAGTTCCGGATTCGCCTGGTCGCGCGGACATCCGGACAACGGCATCACACGCGACATGGCGCTGGCTCATTTCCAGGAGATCGTCGCGGCCACCGATGTGCCGGTGAACGCCGACTTCGAGCGCGGTTTCGCTTCCGACCCCGAGGGCGTCGCGCAAAGCGTGCGTCTCGCGCTCGAGACCGGTGTGGCCGGACTGTCGATCGAGGATTCGACCGGCGACGAGGCGCATCCGCTGTTCGATCTCGACCAGGCCTGCGAGAGGATGCGCGCGGCACGTCGCGCGATCGACCGCGCCGGCGGCGACGCGATCCTCGTCGGGCGCGCCGAGTGCTTCCTGGTCGGGCGCCCCGACCTGGACGAAACGATCGCCAGGCTCAAGGCCTACGCGAACGCCGGCGCGGACTGCCTGTACGCGCCCGGCATCCGTAGCCGCGAACAGATCCAGGCAGTGGTCGGCGCGGTCGCGCCGCGGCCGGTGAATCTCCTGGTCGGGTCGACGAGCGTCATGACGATGTCCGAGATCGCCGAGCTCGGCGTGCGCCGCGTGAGCGTCGGCGGCGCGATGGCGCGCACCGCCTGGGGCGGATTCGCGCGCGCCGCCAGGCTGCTGGCGGAGCAGGGCAGTTTCGACGGCTTCGCCGACGCGGCCTCGGGCCGCGAGCTGAACGAGTTCTTCGCGCGCGACCTGGCCGCCAGAACCAGCCGCTGAGCGGCGCCGCGCGGCTGGCGCGCTGGATGTCGGTTGCATCTCGAGCAGCTGCCGTGCCGGTTGACCGGAAGGTCGATGCGCTAGTGTAGGGTGATCCGCACGCGGGCGCAGATCCGGTACCGGCGGCGCTCGCGGCGGCGGGCGCCGGAAAGAAAAAGGCCCGCTCGCGCGGGCCCCTGCAACACGGTGGCGAGGGCGTGCCCTCGCCGTGCGGCCGGACTTACATGTCCATGCCGCCCATGCCGCCCATGCCACCCATGCCGCCCATTCCCGGGGGCATGCCGCCGCCGGGCTTGTCCTCGACCAGCTCGGCGACCATCGCGTCGGTCGTGAGCATCAGGCCGGCGACCGACGACGCGTTTTGCAGCGCGGTGCGAGCGACCTTGGTCGGATCGACCACGCCCATCGCGACCAGATCACCGTACTCCGAGGTTGCCGCGTTGTAGCCGAAGTTGCCCTTGCCTTCGAGCACCTTGGCGACGACCACGCTCGGCTCGTCGCCGGCGTTGGCGACGATGCAGCGCAGCGGCTCCTCGACCGCACGCAACACGATCTTGATGCCGGCTTCCTGGTCGGGGTTGTCACCGGTGACCTTGATCGCGGCGCGTGCGCGCAGGAACGCGACTCCGCCGCCGGCGACGATGCCTTCCTCGACCGCGGCACGCGTGGCATGCAG
>JAHDXY010000169.1 GCA_023384005.1 Burkholderiaceae bacterium
TTCAACACGACCACGTCGATGGGGCGGCTGACGCTGAACATCCTGCTCAGCTTCGCCCAGTTCGAGCGCGAGGTGACGGCCGAGCGCATCCGCGACAAGGTCGCCGCCAGCCGCAAGAAGGGCATGTGGATGGGCGGGGTGCCGCCCTACGGCTATCGCGTCGAGAACCGGAAGCTGGTGGTCGACGAAGACGCCACCGCGCATGTGCGCTGGATCTTCGACCGCTTCCTCGAGATCGGGTCCTGCACGGAACTGGCGCGCGAGGTCGACACGCGCGACATCCGGACGCCGCGCGGCAATCGAATCGACAAGAAATACATCTACCGGATGCTCAGCAACCGCGCGTACATCGGCGAGGCGGTCCACAAGGGCGAAAGCTATCCCGGCGAGCACAAAGCCATCATCGACCACGAGACGTGGCACAAGGTTCACGCCATCCTGCAGGAAAGCCCGCGCAAGCGCGCCGCACGCACACGTGCCGACACGCCCGCGCTGCTGAAGGGGCTACTGTTCGGCCCAGATGGGGCCGCGTTCTCACCGACGCATACGCGCAAGGGCGACAGGCTCTACCGTTATTATGTCAGCCAGACAGTGCTGAAACACGGCGCTGGGTCGTGCCCGGTCGGCCGCGTGCCTGCGGGGGAGATCGAGGCCGCCGTGATCGACCAGCTTCGCGCCGTCTTTCGCCAGCCCGAGATCGTGGCGAGCACGTTGAGAGCGGCTCGGGCGCATGACGAGGAGATCACCGAGGCCGACGCACGGGCAGCGCTTCAGCAGCTCGACCCGCTGTGGAACGAACTTTTCCCCGCCGAGCAGGCCCGCATCGTGGCGTTGCTGGTGGAGCGCGTGGATATCGGCTCGGACGGGCTCAACGTGCGCCTCCGCGTCGACGGGCTCGGCGGTCTAGCCCGCGAGATGCTGGCCGGTGGAATCGGAGAAGCTGCGTGACACGCGGCGCGCCAGTCCCCGACACCGTGACACTCCACGTCCCGTTCCGCATCGTGAAACGCGGCGGGCGGAAGGAAATGCAGATGCCCGACCGCGTCCGACCAGAGCGCACGCCGGACACCACGCTGGTCAAGGCGCTGGCCCGCGCCTTCCGCTGGAAGCGGATGTTCGAGTCGGGTGAGTTCGCCACCATCGCCGAACTGGCTGAGCGGGAGGGGATCGCACCGTCCTACATGACCCGCGTTCTGCGGCTGACACTGCTCGCGCCCGACATGGTCGAGGCGATCCTGGACGGGAAGCACGGGCCGGAGATCACGCTGGCACGGCTGCTGGAGCCGTTTCCGGTGGAGTGGGCGCACCAACAAGACCGCCGCGGACAGTTTGGCGGAAGCGGTCGTTGGTGAACTGTGCAGCGATCAGCAGATTCGAGCCCACTCGGCTCCGTCGGTCTGATCAATCGCCGAGGACCGTCCTATCAGACGATATGGCCGTACCGACGCCCGCTTGACATAGAACGTACCCCGGCCAGGCGATCAGCAAACGCCTTCTCGAAGTCGTCGGTTTCCAGTGCGCGCATTTCAAATCCCTTGCCAGATCGCCAGAAAACAAGCACTTTCCCATCATACAAGTCAAAACCGTGCGTCTCCGGAATTGGAAGAGTAATCTTCTCCATCAGGTTGTTCCCGAGTCGCAAGTTTCTGGATACGCTATCACCCGTTGGCGGGCGGAATGAAATTTCTCCAATGACAGAGTTGCGTGGGAGATTTGGCGGCACATCAAACCCAAAGTATTTGCTCATCCCCCTTGGGAGATCAATTTGGTTTCCGGGCCGGAAATCTCCTCTATTCTTCGTGACATACCCGGCCTCGATCCAGAAAATCCCGTCGAAGTCGTCGAGTTCGACCTCATCATCGTCTGGTGCATTGGCATCCAGAGCGAATAGGGCATCCCATTTCTCCTCATACTCTTCAATGAGGTCCTCAAGAGGCGTCGCCGCGTCCCATAATTCCTGCGCAAAGTGATAGGAGCGAAGCATTGTTCTTTCTCGCTCCAAAGGAGATGAAGCTTGAAGTGCAACGCCAGCCTCTACATTTTTCCGAAGCCCGCTCGCGGAAAAATTTCCCGACCCAGCAACAACGCCATATCGATTTGTCGAATCATTATTTAAAAACGCAGCCTTTGCGTGGAAGTCGCGCCTGGGTATAAATCCTGGCTGATGCAGCAGCCATTCGCCATCATGAATGCGAACCGAGGCGCTATTTTGTTCAGCGATAAAGCGCAGGGCCGCTGGCTGTGTTCTACCATAGTCGATGCCGAAAATCCATTTACTCGGAGTGATGCCCCAGAACTCTGCCCCAAGCTCAAGATCAAAGGCTGCTGCACCTGACTGGGTAGCATATGCATACGCCCCGAGAAATTGCTCGGATTGAGCCCAATTATTGACGCGCTTGATCTCTGACAGGGTTGTGTCGCTGCCGTGACTTCCATGAAAAAACGAGGACACCTTCATGCTTTCACCACCGGCTCCAGTGCCGCCGACCTAGGATTATAGCGATATGTGGCAATCGTCCCGTCCTTGATCCGCTCGACGGCATCATCGACCACAGATAGCGGCACGAGGAACCATTCACGCGGCACAACGGGATTGCCGAAGCGGTCCTTGATCTCGATATCGAGCCGCGCCGGATCAAAGATGCGATGGATCAGGTTCTCAAGTTTGGTCCGATTGATGTTGAAAAGTTCGTAGGTCGCAACGATCTCGACATCGGCCAGCAGGAAGGTCGCGTCGAGCCTCGCGTTAGCGATGCGCCGCTCGACCTTGCCACTCGTCACACCGATCTTGTGCAGCACTTGGCGGTTGTCCCTGACCACCGGAAGATCGGACTTGCTTCGAAGGACGTAGATCGTACCGCTCGCCTCGTCGCCGTCGATCCTCTCATCCGAAAATAACGGCCCGGCACTGGGCTCGATGATCCTGCGGCCTGTCTCGTCCTGCTGGAGCGCCTTTTGCAGCGAGCGCATGAGCATGTTGCTTTCGGTGCCGTTGTCGAAGATCACCCGCAGGCGCGCATCGATGTTGCCGTGCTCGTTGGCAAACGGCTCTTCCATGTCGGCGACATAGGCCTTCTGCCCCCCAAGAATGTAGAAGCGGCCAGACTGGATTTCCGACTTGCGCTCGAAGCGCCGCGTCTCGCGCATGCCGGTATCGAGCTCTTTCTGGACCTGTTCGAAGAGCGGCTTGAACCGGTCGAAGTCTTCGCAGCGCTCGCGGCTGGCGATCTCTTCCGACGCTTTCTTCTCGGCACTGGAACGGACGTGACGAAGTTCGGCGATGTCGGGCTTGTCTGCCTCGACGCCCAGCTCCGCGAGCAGCGCATCGTCATCCATGTCTTCGTCAGCCGCCGGAGCAGCCAACTCGCTGCCAGCGATCAAGCCCTGATGATCAAGCGGCTCAAGCAGCGTGCGGCACTCTTCGAGCGCGCGTAGACGATCAAGCCGCACGGCATAGAGGCGTTCGAAGATGTCCTTGCCCTCGCCGTGTTGCGGGGCGTGCCCGTGCTCATCGACAAACCGCTGAATCTCCTCGAACCCTGCGATGATGCGCTCTTCGCGCGACGTGCGCGCGGCGGCCTTCTTTGCCGTGACCTCGACCCCGAGCTCGGCAAGCAGTGCGTCGTCTTCGTCGGTGAACTGTTTAGCCATTTGCCGCCTCCGCCTTCATGCGGGCGAGAAAGGCAACGCCCTCGGCCATCCGCCTTTCCCAGGCATCCGGCGAGGTGATCGACGGCAGGCGCCCGCGCTCCTGCTTGAACTTCAATGCGCGCTTGGCAAGGTCGCGCGCCTCTTCCGGGGTCAGTTGCACCTTCTTCGCGGCGATGACGGCTGCCACCTGCTTGAGGCTTTCTTCGCTCATCGTCTTGGCGAGGATGGCGTAAGCCTCGCTGAACGGATTGATGCGGTCGATCAGGTCGATATCAAGCTCGCGGACGTCCATCGCAAACTTGCGTACACCGTCGATCAGGGCGGTATTCGCGCTCTTCTCTTCCTCGGCGATTTGCAGGGCGTGTTCCTTCGCTTTCTGCGTCAGGTTCAGCGCGGCGATGGCGTGCTGGCGCACTGTCTCCTGATCTTCGTCGTCGAGTTCCGGGTACTTGTCCTTGATGATCTTACCCATGCGGACCTGGGTCAGCTCCTCGGGTACGAGTTCCTCGTCGAAGAGCCCGCGCTCGATAGTCGGCTTGTCCTGCACGAAGGCGGCGATGACCTCGTTCAGGTCCTCCTGACAGATGCGTTCGGCTTCCTTGCTCTTCGGCTCGGCGAGTCCCTTGATCTCGATCTGGAACTGGCCGCTGTCCTCGTTGAAGCCGATATTGCATTGCTCGGGATCGTAACCGCCCTCGCCGTAGTCGAAGCCCTCGACCGGCCCGCTGTCCGGCTTCTTGGGTGTGAAATTGAAGCGCGGCGCTAGCACCTGCTCCATAAGCAGGCTGGCGGCAATCGCCTTGAGCGTATCGTTGACCGCCTCGGTCACGGCCTCCTCGGAGGCGTCCGGTTCTGCGATCAGGTTGGTGAAACGCGCGCGGGTCTTGCCGGGCGCGTCCCGCGTGGCTCGCCCGATGATCTGCACGATCTCGGTCAGGCTGGCGCGATAGCCGACCGTCAGCGCGTGCTCGCACCACACCCAGTCAAAGCCCTCCTTCGCCATGCCGAGCGCGATGATGATGTCGACATGGTCGCGGTTGCCTTTCTGGGCGGGGTCCTTGAGCGCCGCCGACACCCTGTCCCGCTTTGACGGATCGTCATCGACCAGATCGGCTATCCGGAGCACGCGCCCGTCCGCTCTCTTCACCAGCTGGAAGCCGGTCGCGGGATCGGAGCCCTGCCAGTCGCCCAGCTCGTCGATGATATGCTCGACCTCGCGGTGCTTGTCCTTCGTGCTCTCCCGCGAATTGACGCTCGGAATGTGGATGATCGTCTTCTCGACGGGATCGAGGACCTTGAGGATGTCGTCCGCGTACGGTCCCGAGTAGAAGAAGTAGCCGATATCGAGCTGTTTCAGGTATTTGTAGCCATTGAGCTGCTCGTAGTAGGTGTAGGTGACCGTCTCGAACCTGGCTTCGTCATGCGGCATCAGGACCGGCTCGGCATCACCGCGGAAATACGATCCGGTCATCGCCACGACGTGCACCTTGTTGCGGGTGATCAACGCGGCGAGGTGCGCGCCAAGCTTGTTATCAGGGTTGGCAGAGACATGGTGGAACTCGTCCACCGCGATGAGGCGGTCGTCGAACGCCTCCACCCCTAACTTGTCCACCGCGAACCGGAAGGTCGCATGGGTGCAGACCAGAACGTTGTCGTCGCTATCCAGGAAGGTCTTGACGGCGTCGACTTTGCCGCCCTCGCTGCCCGGCGCATTACACAGGTTCCATTTGGGCTCGACCGTCCAGTCGGCCCAAAAGCCGAACTTGCTTAGAGGCTCATCGTGAAAGCTCGACCCGATAGATCTCTCGGGCACGACGATGATAGCCTGCTTCAAGCCCTGGTTCGCCAGCTTGTCGAGCGCGACAAACATCAACGCGCGGCTCTTGCCCGATGCGGGCGGGGATTTGATCAGGAGATACTGCTCGCCCCGCTTCTCGTAGGCGCGCTCCTGCATCGGACGCATGCCCAGCTCGTTCGACTTCGTCGAACTGCCGTTGCGAGCATAGGTAACAGAAACAGAGGGAACACCTTTGGTCATCGCTAAATCCTATACTCTTCCAAGAAATTGATCGCCCAGGCAGGCGGGGATGGCCAGCTTCGCAGCCCGTTCTCATGCCAGGTCACGCTGGCATCTCCGATGAGGCCATTGGCCTCCAGATGGCCGACAAGCTTATCATGATCGTAGACATACACGGCATCGCCAAGAATGAAGGCTATGTGGATGCCCTTCCCACGGTACTTGCGGTCAATCACCAAGCGCCCCTTGAGCTGCACCCTCAAGAAGGTCTCGCCGTCAATGTGACAGGCGATAAAGTCCGCGCCCTGCCAATCATCTGTCAGCCGCAGGCAATTGAAGCCGTAGTCAGCCATCCTCGCCGCAACCTTGTGGAAGTTGTAGTTTTCCTTCTGCCGCGAATTGAGATCGGTATAGGGGATCGGCTCAAACTGGCTCATGCTGCCGCCCCTCTCGTGGTCATCTTTGTGTACAGCTCAAACAGCTTTTCCAGCCGCTCGGTGTCGTTCTTGAAGAGGCGACCGATATAGATGCGCTCCAGCACTTCATCGTTGCGGTCATGCGCGGCGCGCAAGTCATCCGGCATCTTCTCCGGGTCGTAAAGATCGGCAATAGTGGCAGGGAAGTGCGCCTCACGCGCCAGAAGAAGGTCCTCGGCGCTTCGGGTAAGGTCAGCCTTGTTCTTTTCAGTAAGTCGAGGGAGAGGAAAGGTGTTCCAACCGAGTGTATTGGAGTAGCGATAGTCCGTCTTGAGTTTGCCGCAAACCGTAGCGATCCAGACCGTGTGAAGCTTGGAGGCAACCAGCGCGAAGTTCCACAGCGGCGCATCGTAGATCGCGAATAGCAGATCACTCACGATTGAGCGTCCATGGAGCACATCTACCGGAAGATAGGACCTCCTCTCGGAGGAAACTTTCGAGACAGCAATAGAATATTTCTTTGCGGTCCCGGCGATCTGAACGAAACGATGGGGCCGTTTGGCAAAATCACGCGTAGAACTTGCGGCGCTCTTAAGGCGGAAGGCTCGAACGTTCGCCAGGACTTCTCGCAGGAAAGGGTGACATTCCGCAAACTCACGGTCCGATTCAGCAATCCAAATACACCATCTTGGCTTTCCCTGGATCATCTGTTCGGAGCCAAGGTAGGGCCGGATGAACCTATCTAGTTCGGGATAGCGTTCGAGAGCACTCCTTCTTTCTTCGGAGGACAGGACAAAGTTTCCGTCATCTCTGGGCATATTTCCGAACAGCATCGGGGAGACTTCGGTCAGAGGGGATCGGCTTTGCTGAACAATGGTGTTCGTGCCCGCAACAAGATAGGAGTTAATACTTTCAACCTGTCTTTCCTCGATAGCTCCGTCATCAGCGGTAGAATATAGCCTCCTGAATCTTCCTACGTCATTGGAGATGGAGACAATCGACACAATGACGCCGGCATTCTTGCTCGCTAGATTTGACCACTTGAAGGACGTATGGGCGAACTGAATTTCGTGGCCCGTGGCGAAAATGTGGGGCCACAGCATCGGCACTTGCAGCCCCTGACAAATTGAATTTGTTGCAACAAAAGCCGAAGCGGATTTTGTTTTGGTCCCGTAATCCGCAGCTTTCCAGAACCAGCCAGAGACATAGTCAAGGGACTTCCAATTGTTCGTGTTCGCACCAAAAACGAGCCTAAGATCGTCCTTCTGCTCGGGAGATTGCCATTTGCTTCCAAGATATGGTGGATTCCCGCAGATATATGTCTCACCTCCTTCGTTCTCGAAGTCGATCTCGGCTTGGTCGAGCGGCGTGCTAAACAGATCGTCGCCGTGCATCTTCACGCCCGTTCCCGTGGGAGGGCAGATGCTGCTCCAATCAATACGCAGCGCGTTGCCGCAGGTGATCCAGTTCATCGCGTCAAGCGGCAGGAAGTCACGGAGCGCTTCCCGTTGGCCGCGATAGGTCACATCACACTGATACTCGGCGATGATCAGCGCCAGCCGCGCAATCTCGGCGGGAAAGTCGCGAAGCTCGATTCCCCGGAAATTCGTCAGAGGGATTTCAGAGCGGCGATCGGCCTCGCCGCGCCGCTTGTTGATCTCGGCCTCGATGGCGCGCATTTCCTTATAGGCGATGACCAGGAAATTGCCTGAGCCGCAGGCGGGGTCAAAAACCCTGATCTTGGCCATGCGGCTGCGCAAGTTCAGAAGCTTGCGCGCGTTGTCTCCCGCCTCCTCCAGCTTCTCGCGCAGGTCATCGAGGAAGAGTGGGTTCAGCACCTTCAGGATGTTCGGTACGGACGTATAGTGCATGCCGAGCGCGCCACGCTCCTCGTCGTCGGCAACGGCCTGGATCATCGAGCCGAAGATGTCGGGATTGATCTTCTTCCAGTCGAGATTGCCGATGTGCAGCAGGTAGGAGCGGGCGATGCGGCTGAACCGCGGGACGTCGACGCTCTTCGAGAACAGCCCGCCGTTCACGTAAGGGAAGGAGTTGGCCCAACGAGGGATGCCTGCCGCCACACGGTCCTCGATCTTCGTGTTCATGGCGCGGAACAGCTCGCTGATGATCTCGTGCGTGTTCGAGCTGTCCTTCTCGCTCATCCGCTCGATCGTCGATGTGAATTCGTCCTCCTTCGGGAAGATGTCGGTGTCCTCGGCGAAGAAGCAGAAGATCAGCCGCGCCATGAAGTGGTTCATGTCGTGACGGCGTTCTGACGTCCCCCACTCGGGGTTGTCCTTGAGCAGCTCGACATAGAGCCGGTTCAGGCGACCTGTGGCCTTAATGTCAAAGGCGCTCTCGCGGACCTGCTTGACGGTCGTGATACCTGCCAGCGGCAGGAAAAACCCGAAGTGCTCGGGGAAGTCCGCGAAGTCGCAGACGACGACCTCGCCGGTGTTCAGGTCTTCGGCCTGGAAGTCCCTGCCATCGGTCGCGAGGATGAATTTGGCTTTGGCGCGCGTCGTCGCGGGGCTGCTGCGTAGCTGTGCCAGGCAAGCCTCGACCTCTCCCTCGTCGCACGCCTTGATGTGGATGTTATTGGTTTGCAGAACGCCGCCGCAGTCTGACCTGTTGGACGCACCGGACCGCAGCCGTTTGACGGTCGTCGCCTTGTTGCCGAAGGCCTCAAGGAAGGCGAACGGAAACTCGTCCGGCTCGAACGGCTGCTCGGCCAGCGCGGATATCGCTTCTTCGATCTCAACGGCGTTCACTTACTGGTCCCGCTTCTTCTTGCTTGTCGATCTGCTCCGCCTGCACGGCCTTGGCTGCCGCGCGCTTCTCGACATAGCTTCTCATGAACTCACGAAGGACCTGGGCCGCGGGCTTGTCATCTTCCCGGCACGCGCTCAAAAACTGCTCGCGCAGCTCCCGGTCGATTCGTATGCGCAGCCCTGCATCCTTCATAGGTAGTGAGTGTAGCCATTGGATACACGCTTGTGTAGCGTCATTCTTGACTCCACACACAAGGGATTGCGGCGCGGTCGGCGTTCTTGCCACAAATGTGCCACGACCAGTTTCAGAGAATGGTGGAGTAGTGCGGGTTCCGATCGGGAAGATCCAAGGCGGCTCGAACTACCGCTTTCGGGAACCCAAGCTGGGCCGCAGCGACGCGACCGCTGTCGGTTTGCAATTTGGACTAACACCCATCCCGCTGGCGCACCGGTCCGGTTCGTACGCGACGAGGTCGTTTAGGCAGGCCGTGGCGAACGCCCGCAATGGCGAAGGTTCGATCTCTGTTCCATCTTATCGAGCGCGACCGGCGTCGAAGTACCATGCCCAGCACCGAGGAAAAGCTTTGCGTACCAATAGCTTACAGGCTATTCACCAAATCGGCGCAGTCATGAGGTCCGGAGAATATCGGCCCTGAGAGACCGCCTTCGGGCCTCCTGGCGCCAAGGCCAGTGCTCAGCCCCTCCCGCATAACCCTCGAAAACAACGGAAAAATCCGGCCGCAGCCGGATCGGGAGAACGCTTTCGCGAGGGCAAGTGGCGGAG
>JAHDXY010000170.1 GCA_023384005.1 Burkholderiaceae bacterium
TGATCGGCGCCGAGGTGTTCGGTTACTTCCTCTCGGTGTCGCAACTCTCGTTCGCGCTGGTCAGCTACATAGAAAGCCTCGGGTTGCAGCCGATCGGTGTCCTGCTGATCATCATCGTGTTCTACCTGATCCTCGGCTGCTTCATGGACAGCCTGGCGATGATCCTGCTGACGGTCCCGATCTTCTACCCGCTGATCATCGCCAACGGTTTCGATCCGATCTGGTTCGGCGTCGTCGCCGTCGTGACCGTCGAACTGGGGTTGATCACGCCACCGGTGGGCATGAACCTGTTCGTCATCAAGAGCGTCGCGCCTGGCGTCGCAATGTCCCAGATCATGATCGGCGTCGTACCGTTCGTGATCACCGACCTCCTCAGGCTGGGCATCCTGGTGATGTTCCCGGCGATCTCGCTGATCCTGCCGCGGCTGCTCGGCTGAGCGACGCGGCGCACCGGGACGGCGTCTCGCGGGAGGGCCGCACGCGGTGCCTCGCGCGGTGCGAACGGCGGCGACGGTTCAGGGCGATGCCAACTGGCGCAGCCGGTATCGCTGGATCTTGCCGGTCGCGGTACGCGGAATCGACTCGATGAACCTGATGTTGCGCGGGCACTTGTAGATCGACAGCGTCGCCTGCAGGGTGCTCCTGACCTCGCGCTCGAGATGCTCGAGCTGGTAGGGACGGCTGCCCTCTTCGGCGACCAGGAACAGCGTCATCCGCACCAGCGCGTCCTCGTTCTCGACGCCGATCACCGCGGCTTCGGCGACCCCCGCGACGGTCAGCGCGCATTCCTCGATTTCGCCCGGGCTGACCCACTGCCCGGAGACCTTGAGGAGATCGTCGCTGCGGCCCTGGTGATGCCACCAGCCGTCGGCGTCGACGACGAACACGTCACCCGTCCTGAACCAGCCGTCGCGAAAGGCGGCACTGGTCTTTTCCGGCTGCTTCCAGTAGCCGCGGCAAAGCGACTCCAATCGCGTCCAGGCGGTTCCCGGCTGCCCGATCGCGGTGACGGGACGCTCGTGCTCGTCGAGCAGTTTCGTCTCGGCAAAGGGCATCGGCTTGCCGGTCGCGCCCGGGCGGTGTTCGCTCGGCGTTCCGGAGACGAACATGAAGATCGTCTCGGTCGCTCCGATGCCCTCGACGATCGGCACACCGGTCTCGTCCATCCAGCGCTGATACAGGCTCTCCGGAAGCCCCTCTCCGGCCGAGAGGCAAACGCGCATCTCCCTGAAACCCGGCCGACTCGCGTGGCCCTCGCGCAGCAGATTCCTGAACATGGTCGGGACGCTGAGCATCACGTGAGGGCGATGACGATCGACGACTCGTGCGATCGCGTCCGCGTCGGGCCAGCCGTCGTGCAGGACCATTGTCGCAGCGGCGCGCAATGCCCCGACGAGGGTGTGCCCGAGGGAAAACGCAAAGAACAGCTTGGACGACGCGAACACGCGAACGCCCGGTCCCATCCCGAATTCGCGCATGTACGCGTCGCCCACCGTCACGTCGCCGTGGCAATGGATCGCGGCCTTCGGATTGCCGGTGGTTCCCGACGAGTACAGCCAGAAAGCCATGTCGTCGCGCAGCATCGCTTCGCTTGCGGCCGCGGGCGACGCTTCGGCGATCATCTGGTCGAGCGAGACCGTTCCCGCAGCGGGTCGTCCGCGCACGGTGACGAGCGCGGGCGTCTTGTCGGTCTGCCCGGCCGCGCTGCGATAGAGCTCGGTGAATTCGTCGTCGATCAGCAGGCAGCTCGCCTCGCTGTCGGCGATCGCGTAGGCGAGATCGCGCGCGGCGAGTCGCGTGCTCAGAGGCACCGCGACGCATCCGCGGCGCATGATGCCCAGGAACGCGGCAACGAAGTCAGGGCTGTCCTTGAGCAGCATCAGAACCCGCTCGCCCTTGCGCGCGTGCGTCGCAAGCGAGTTGGCCACGCGATTGGCCATCTCGTCGAGTTCGCCATAGGTGACCGTCGTGTCGGCGAACAGAATCGCCGCGTCGTCGCGATGCCCGCCGGACAAGGCTGGCCCCAGGATCTGGTCGGCTGCGTTGACCGGTGCGTTCGCCAGATCGGTTAGGCGATTCATCTCGACCTCCTTGCGATGCGCCTGCTCATTCGTAACGGGTTTCGTGCAGCACCTGCACGCTCGGGAGAAGCCGCCCGATTGCCGCGCGCGCGGGGCGATTGCCCGAAGCGGTGGCCAGGCATTCGAGCGTACGCCTCGCGATTTCGAGACGCGTCGTGTCGTCTGCCTGGTTGATGAACAGCGCACGTGCCGCGCCCGGCGGAGCCGTGCGCGCGAGGCCTTGCGGATGCGCCACCATTGCCGCGACCGACTCCGCGCTCACCGGCTCGCCCGGGGCGAGTCGTGTCAGCTCGGACCAGATCGCAAAGCGGAATACTGTCTCGTCGCCCAGCGGTCGGCCAAAGCCGCTCGCGCCGAGCACGATCAGGACCGCGTCGGCGGACGCGGGGAACACCGGTTCGTAGCTTGCCGGCGCCTTGAGCGGGCGATGTGCCGAACCGTCTGCTTCGACGATGATTCGCGTGAACAGCCCGCTGCCCGCAAGCTGGTCGACGACTTCAGGCGCGTAGCCGATGACCTTCGCTCGCGCCTTGTCGAGTTCGCGGTAGGCGATGAACGCGCCGGCGCCCGGGCGCGCGATCGCGCTGATCGCCTGCGCGTTTTCTGCCTGCCGGCCAGGCCAACGACCGCTCATCTGCTGAGCGGCCATCTTCGTGGTCGTGGTCATCAACACGCGTTCGCCCGCGGCAACGAATTCGTCGGCGAGCGCGAACATCAGCGTGGTCTTTCCGCCAGCGCCGCACAGGCAGATCACCCGCGCCGTTGCGAGTCCGAGGCTGTCGATCAGCGTCAAGACGCGTCTGTCCGATTGAAGTGGCGCATCAGCGCTTCGAGCACGGCTCCGCCGAGCGCGCGCGCCTTGTCCGACACCGTGTGACAGTGCTCGGGCGCGCAGCGCGGGTCGATGTCGCCGAGCTTGAGCCCGGCTTCGACCACGGTGCCGGGTCGGATCAGACCGCGCAGCACGCCGTCGATCCCGGCGTTCACCGCCGCGTCGCCCACCCGTCCGACGATCTCGCCCAACGCGACGCGTTGCCCGATCACGTGCTGCGAATGGAACGTGCCCGCGACCGGCGCGCGCAGCACCCGGTGCGTCGTGAATCCGGCGACGTCGCCGGGAGTGCCGGTATCCGGTTCTGCGCGGCCGGCCTCGATCAGCCGCCCGAGGTGATGGCCGCGGTTCGTCTCGATCACGAGATGGCAATCGACGCTTGCCTCGAATCCGGGCCCCAGGCCGATCACAAGCGCCGCATCGTCGATGCGGGTGCCGAGATTGCGCTTGGCGATGATCGCGTCGACCACGACGTCGGGACGGATGTCGTCGATCGCCGCCCAGTCGTTGGTTCGAACGATCGGAATCGTTCCCGCGCGCCATGCCGAGGCGATGTCGCCCGAACTGCGCGCGGCGATCGCCTCGACGCCTTCCACCGTCGCGCTTGGCGACTCGAGCGCGGGGCAGAATGCGACGGAGCGGCGCACGCAAAGCGGATCGTCCAGCTCGACCATGCACAGCCTGCGGATGTTCGCGCGGTGAAGTCGCCAGGCGATGCCGCTCGCCATCTCGCCGGCGCTGCGGATCAGGACGATCGGCGAGATAGGCGGCAGGGTGCCCATCGCGGTCTCCGACGCCGCGACCTCAGTCGAGCGAGGCCGTCACCTGCTCCTGCGCGTCCTCCCGGGCCTCCGAGCGCTCGTTGGCGATTCGTCGCGCGCGTTCGAGTTGGCGAATGCCCTTGAGGAGCTTCTCGGGACTGAACGGCGTCGAGTGCATGCGCACGCCCGTGGCATCGTAGATCGCATTGGCGATCGCAGCCAGCACGCCGGACACCAGACCTTCGCCGACCTCCTTGACGCGAAACGACTTGCCCACCGTGTACTGCTCGGTGACGATCTCGTCGTCCTCGGAACTCGCCATTTCGTGAATTGTCGGCATCCGGTAGTCCAGCCAGGACGGATTGAGGGTGTAGCCGTCCTTGGTCAGGATCTCCTCGAGGAACGCGTGGCCGAGCGCCATCGAGACCTGTCCGTCGACCTGGCCCTTGACCAGCCCCGGATTGACCATGAACCCGCAATCGTGGACCGTCCACGCCTTGACGAGGCGTGCCTCGCCGGTCTGCGTGTCGACCTCCACCTCGGCGACCTGGCAGCTGAACGCGTAGTTCTCGCTCCAGCGCCCTTTGGTGGTTGCCAGGCTCGGGTGCGTCGGCTCGTCGCGCATGGTTCGCCAGAAGCCCTCGCCGATCACGGTGTCGCCGCGTCGCGTCGCGACGCTGTGCGCGATGATCTCGCGGTAGCTCAGCCGTTCTTCGCGGTTCGCGCGCTTGCGTACCAGCTTCTCGTCGACTTCGAGTTCGGCCGTGGTGCATCCGAACTTCTCGGCGGCGAGTTCGAGCAGCTTCTCGCGCGCGTTGCCGGCCGCCTGTCGCGCGGCGTTTCCGGTGACGTAGGTCATCCCGCTGATCCACGCGCCGATGTCCTGCGGCGTGGTGTCGGTATCGGACGAGATGATCTTCACGTCCTCGATCGGAAGGAACAGCTCCTCCGCGACGATCTGCGAGATGACCGTCTCGGCGCCCTGTCCGACGTCGATCGCCCCCGTGAGGACGGTGGCCGACCCGTCGTCGGCCATCTTGACGATCACGCCCGAGCCGTTCGGGTAGATCAGCGAACCGCCGAAGTACGAGCTGACCCCCATGCCGATGCCGCGACGGATCGTTGAACTCTGCTTTCGGCCGTGGCCGTGCTTGGCGAGGAAATCGGACTTGCGCGCCGCGAGTTCGATGCATTCGATCAGGCCCGCTTCGTGAACGTTGTCGCCGTTGGGCAACGCCTCCCACGGCTTGCGCGCATTGCGCAGCCGGATCGTGACCGGATCGATGCCGAGATCTTCGGCGATCCGGTCGAGTTGCGACTCGATCGCGAAGCGAATCTGCGGGCAGCCGTGGCCGCGCTGCGGCGCACGCAGCGGGTAGTTGGTGTACACCGACAGCCCCTCGTACGCGAGGTTCGGGATTCGATAGGGAAGCATCGTGAATCCCCAGGCGAGGAAGATCACGACGACACCGCTGCCGCGATAGGCTCCGGCGTTGTTGATCGCGCGCACCTGCTGGCAGACGATCGTGCCGTCGTTGCGCACGCCGGTCTTGATCTCCATGATCAGCGGCTGGCCGTGGCGATACGCCGAGAAGATCTCTTCGCGGGTGGCGACGATGCGCACCGGGCGGCCCGCGATCATCGACAGGCGCGCCGCGCAGTACTCGTGCGTGTAGAGATCGATCTTCCCGCCGAAGGTCCCGCCGACATAGGTCTTGTGGATCCTCACGGCCGAGAACGGCAGGTCGAGCACCCTGGCGAGCTTGGCGCGCTTGATGAAGGTCCCCATCGACGAGGTCCAGACGTTGAGCTTGTCGTGCTCCCACTGCGCGAGCGTCACGTGCGGCTCGAGATAGCCATGCGTTCGCAAATGGCTCTCGAAACGGTCTTCCCGGATGTAGTCCGACTGCGCGAATCCCTGTTCGACGTCGCCCCAGCCGGTGGCGGTGCGCCCGGCGATGTTCGGCAGCGGCGTCTCGCTCCTGATCTTCGCAAGCGTCGGGTGAACCTCCGGCGCGCCCGGCTTCATCGCTTCGTAGGGATCGAACACCGCCGGAAGGATCTCGTATTCGACCTCGATCAGGTCGATCGCCCGCTGCGCCGTGATCTGGTCGATCGCCGCGACCGCGGCGATCTCCTCCCCGACAAAACGCACGCGGTCGCGGGCCAGCACCTCCTGGTCGGGCGGATATCGGGGCGTTTCGACGAAGCCGTGCTTGATGCCCTTGGTGTCGTCGACCGTGATGACTGCCTTCACGCCCGGGAGCTCGCGGGCGCGGCTCGTGTCGACGCGCACGATTCGTGCGTGCGGGTGCGGGCTGCGCAGGATGCGACCGGTCAGCGTCCCCGGCAGTTTGACGTCCTGGCTGTATGCCGCTCGCCCGGTCACCTTGTCGGGGCCGTCCTTGCGCCGCATGCTCTTGCCTACGTATCTCAACTGTTCCATGACGAGCGTCTCCTGTTGCAACGGCTTACTTCATCAGCGGCGAAACGCCCTGGCCGGAGGCCTGCAGCACCGCGTCGACGATCGCGTTGTAGCCGGTACAGCGGCACAGATTTCCTTCGAGCGCCTTCTTGATCTGCGCGAGCGAGGGCTTGGGGGTGCGTTCGAGCCGCGAGGTGATCGACATCAGCAGGCCTGGCAAAAGCCGCACTGGATCGCGCCATGGTCGAGAAACGCCTGCTGGATCGCGCTGAGCTGTTCGCCGCGCGCGAGTCCCTCGACAGTGCGCACCTGCTTTCCGTCGCAATCGAGCGCCAGCGTCATGCACGACAGCGCCGGGTCGTCGTCGATGAGCACCGTGCAGGCTCCGCACGCTCCCTGCTCGCAGCCGTCCTTGGTGCCCGTCAGCCCGATCATCTCGCGCAGCACTTCGACCAGCATGTGTCGCGGTCGAACCGTGACGTCGTGCCACTCGTCGTTGACGCAGATCGCGATCGATCGCGATCGCGCACCGTTCCTGCGGCTCGGGTCACTCGTCATTCCTGCCTCCCTCGCGCCCGTCTGTCCGCGACATCCGCTCGACGGCGTCGCGCAGCACCCTGGCGAACTTCACCCGGATATCGTCGCGAATGTAGCTCCTCGTGAAACCGTGGTGCGGGAGCGGGCTGATCTCCTTCGCCACCGCCGCGGCGGGGCGCGCGAGCGCCTGGTCGGCGAGCGGGCTGCCCGCGAGCAACGATTCGGCCTGCGTCACGCGCACCGGGCGCTCGCGGATCGCGCCGACGACGATGCGCGCGCTGCGACAGCTTCGCCTCCCGGGTTCCCCGGTCAAGGCTACCGACATGATCGACACCCCGTACTCCATTCCGCCGCGACGCGCGGACTTCAGGTACCCCCAGCCGAAGCGCTTGCCAACGGCCGGCACGATGATCGCGCGCACGATTTCGTCGCCCGCAAGGTTCAACGGCGTCATCCCGCTGCCGGAGAACAGGCTCTCGACGCTCGTGAGCCGCACGCGCCCCTCTGCGATCACCTCGGCCTGCGCGTCGAGCGCGATCAGCGCCGGCGCGATGTCCGACATGTAGACCGACCAGCAGACGTCGGGCGCGTTGTTCGGAAACGGGAAACACACCTCGCCTCCGCGCTTGTAGCAGGGCGCCTTGAACTGGTAGTCGTGCTTCTGGTTCAGGTACAGGCATCGGGTGTCCTGGCACAGGTTGCCGCCGAGCGTCGCCATGTGGCGAATCTGGTTGCTGCCGACGACGCTGGCTGCGCGAGCGAGCATCGGCAGTGCGTCCTCGATCACCGGCGAGCGCTCGATCGCCGCGAGCCGCATCAGCGAGTGGATCCTGATCGAGCCGTCGGGCTGCGTCTTCGGCGGCTCGGGCGACATCGCGGCGAGACTAACGATCGTGTCGGGGCGATCGTTGTCGACGCGCATGCTGGGAAAGAGGGCGGTCCCGCCCGCGGCGAGGCGCGCGTTCTTGCCGAGCCGTCGCAGCTGCGATGCAGCCTGCTCCAGGTCGATCGGGCGTTCGTAGTCGAACTCGTAAAGGATCATGCGTGTCCCCGGGGCGCTGGCGTGCCGGCCGCGCGAGAGCCTGCCAGAAGTCGGAACTGGCGAGCGGCCGGTGTGAAAGATGATAACAGTTTGCTCATCAAACTATATGATCGTGATTCACCCAAGTCAATAGCCTGCGCCGCCCGCCGGACTCTCCATTGATCGACCCTTTACTCTTTCCGGCGCGCGGTGATATTGACCTGCAGCAAAAATACGTAACATTGTGCATCAAACGATCGGAGCGACGGCCATGAGCGTTGCAAGCGTAAACGACACGGAAGTCGGCGAAGCCGCGCACACCGGGATTCTCTTCGGCCCGTTGCCGGGCATGCTCGGCTACCAGATCCGGCAGGCGCAGACCGCCGTTTTCAGGGACTTCGCGACCAGCGTGTCCGGCCTGGAGATCTCTCCGGGGGAGTTCAGTCTTCTCACCCTGATCGACGTGAACCCGGGGGCCAGCCAGACGCAGCTGACCGCCGTCTACAAGGTGGACAAGTCGACGCTCTCGCTGCGCATCAGCGGTCTGGTCAAGCGCGGTCTCGTAAGGCGCAGCCGCAGCAAGACCGACCGGCGTTACTACGCGCTGTGGCTGGCCGCTCCCGGGCGCCGCCTGCTCGGCAAAGTGCGTCAACAAGTCGACCGGCAGGAGCGTGCGATGGCCGCCGCGCTTGGACCGGACGAACGCGAAGCGATGCTTGGCATGCTCGAGCGGATCGTGCGGGTGTTCGAGAGCTGAGTCGCGAGGAAGCGATCGCGCCCGCCGGGCGCAGCCGCCGGAGTTCGCTGTCTGGCTTGACGCGCGGTACCGATTCATTTAGTTTGAGATGCCAACCATATGCCTTCCGCGCAGGCTGCGAAACCGCGGACAAGGCGGCGGACAAAGCAGCGCAGGAATTCCGATCTTCGGAGCCCGAGATGCACGACAGAGCGTTCCTCGACGAGTCGACCCGGTTGCAGCGCGAAGGCGTTGCCTACTGCACGGTGACGATCGTCGATGCGCGCGGCAGCATCCCCCAGGAGATCGGCGCGAGCGCGCTGTTCGGCGAGGCCGGATTGCTGTTCGGTACGGTGGGTGGCGGGCGCCTGGAGGCACGCTGCGCGGCGCAGGCGAGTGCGCTCCTCGCGTCGAGGACCGGACCCCGGACGAAATTCGAAGCGCTCAACCTTCGCCGCGATGTCGCGATGACCTGCGCCGGAGAGGTCACCTTGTACTACGAGGCGCATCATCCGGAGGATTCGTGGAACATCGCGATCTTCGGCGCAGGGCACGTCGCCCAGAAACTCAGTCGCTTCCTGCTCGAGTTCGATTGCCGCGTCGTCTGCGCGGATACGCGAGCCGAGTGGCTCGCACGGCTGCCGCGCGATGAGCGCCTGCAAGCGCTGCACGTGCGACGTTTTGCCGACGCAGTCGAGGCGGTGCGCAATGGAACGGTGGTCGTCGTCATGACGATGGGGCATCTCACCGACCTGCCGATTCTCGAAGCGCTCGCAGCGAAAGCCGTCAGAATTCCGTACCTGGGCGTGATCGGCAGCAAGTCGAAAGCCGCGATCATGCGCCGCCAGCTGCATCGAACGGGGCTTTCGCAGTGCTTCATCGATCAAGTCGTTTGCCCGGCCGGCGAGAAGATCGGCGGCAATACCCCTGCCGAGATCGCCGCCGGGATACTGGCGCAGCTCGTGCGCGAGAGGCGCCGGCAGTCCGAGTCTTCGCAGCCGTGCGAGCCGGCAGAGGCGACGCCCGCGCTGCAGCGCGCATGAAGCCGCGGCGGCGAGCGTGAAGCGCTAGCAGGCTGTTGAATTTCGCCGCGACACGATCGCCATGACCGCATTTTCGAGGC
>JAHDXY010000171.1:0-2045 GCA_023384005.1 Burkholderiaceae bacterium
GCCCGACGTCGATCAGCGCCGCGAGCTTGTTCTCCTTGCTGTCGACCACGGCGATCTTGTTCGACTGGTTCGCGGCGACCAGGAAATAGCGCTTGCTGGAGTCCCAGCCGCCATCGTGCAGGAAGCGCGCGGCGCCGATCTCGGTGATCTTGAGGTTGTTCAGGTCGCTGTAGTCGACGATCAGGACCTTGCCGGTCTCCTTGACGTTGACGATGAACTCCGGCTTGTCGTGCACGGCGACGATCGCAGCGACGCGCGGCTCGGGGTGGTACTCCTGGGTGTCCACCGTCATGCCGCGAGTCGCCTGGATCTTCAGCGGCTCGAGCGTGTCGCCCTTCATGATCGTGAACTGCGGCGGCCAGTACGAACCGGCGATCGCGTACTTGTCCTCGAACTTCTTGTTCTTGGAGGTGTCGACCGAACGCGCCTCGAGGCCGATCTTGATCTCGGCGACGTTGTCGGGTTTCTCCATCCACAGGTCGATCAGGTTGATCCGCGCGTCGCGCCCGATCACGTAGAGGTAGCGCCCGGAGGCCGACATCCGCGAGATGTGCACCGCGTAACCGGTCTTGACGATGTTGATGATCTTCTTCGACGCACCGTCGATCAGCGCGATCTCGCCGGTGTCGCGCAGCGTCACTGAGAACAGGTTGCTGATGTCGATGTTGTTCATCTTCTTGGTCGGACGCTTCTCCGGCGGGACGATGACCTTCCAGGTCTTCTTCATCTCGGCGAGCCCGAACTCGGGCGGCGTCGGCGGTTCCTGCTGGACGTAGCGCGCCATCAGGTCGACGTCGGCGTCGGTGAGATCGCCCGAGGTGCCCCAGTTGGGCATTCCGGCGGGCGAGCCGTACTTGATGAAGGTCTTCAGGTATTCGCTGCCGCGCGCGAGCGTGATGTCGGTGGTGAGCGGCTTGCCGGTCGCGCCCTTGCGCAGCACGCCGTGGCAACCGGCGCAGCGCTCGAAGTAGATCTGGCGCGCCTTGTCGAATTCCACCTTCGACATCGCCGGCGCCTTCGGGTTGATGTTCTGGTGCATCTCCTGGCCGGCGAGCGGCGACCCGCCGGACTGGTAGCCGACTTCGGGCGGCGAGACGTGTTTCTTGCCGTCCTTTGACTGCGCATGGGCGGGAGTCCCCGCGAGCGCGGCTGCGACAATGAGCGCAGCGTACGCGATACCGATCTTCAGTTTCACTGGGGCGTCTCCGTCCGTGTGGGTTGGGAATTTCCTGCTCCGCGCAACTCGGGCCGGAGCAGGCCAGCCGAGAACGGAACTGCAACATATTGTCGCAGAATCAGGCAAAAGGTTTTTTGAGACGCGTCAATTGCTGCACTGCAAAGCCGACCCTAAACTGCTTCGCGTTCGGCCAAAGCCTCGCCTGGACTGATCCGCGTACGACTATAAAGGAGCTGCAATGCAGCATGATTCGAGGACGGTCCGCCCCCTTGGCCGGCGGGTGGCAGTCTGCGTGCTGGCTGGCGCGATCACCCAGGCCGCGAGCGCGGGGGAAAAGGGGACGACGCAGGGCTTGTCGGTGGTCAATGTCACCGCCACCAAGGCGCCAGCGCTCGAGCTCGGCGTGCCGGCGAGCGTGTCGGTGGTCGACGCGCCGGCGCTCGGCGAGCGCGACGTCGTGCGCTTCGGCGACGCGATCGCCGGGGTGCCCGGCGTCTACGTGCGCGGTTCGGCGCTCGGACAGGGCTTTCCCTCGTCCGGCCAGGCGGTGCTGTCGCTGCGCGGGATCCCGCGTACGCCGCGCACGCTGGTGCTGATCGACGGCCAGCCGGTGAACAACGCACTGTCGGGCGGCATCAACGTCGCCGGCATCCCGATGGACGCGATCGGGCGGGTCGAAGTCGTTCGCGGACCCTATTCGGCGCTCTACGGCGGCAACGCGATGGGCGGCGTCGTGCACTTCATCAGCGCCGGGGCCGACGAGCCGCTCACGGAAGTGCGCCTGGGCGCGGGCAACCTCGGCCAGCGCGGCGCGAGCCTCGTGCACCGCCGCCGATACGACAGCGGGCTGGGAGTGAGCCTCGCGCTC
>JAHDXY010000171.1:2055-9513 GCA_023384005.1 Burkholderiaceae bacterium
GGGCACCGCGAGAGCGACGGCGATCCCGAGGCCGACTACACGGTCAGGACCGCGTCGAGCGGCGCGCCCGGCACGACGGTCAGCGGGGCGATTCGCACCACGACCACCAGCGGCGCGCCCGCCTGGTGGGTCGGGACGAAGGGGGCGCGCCCCTGGCAGCAAGACAGCGCGCAGCTCGCCTTCGACTACAGGATCGGCGCCACGAAGCTCACCGCCGGCGCGGCGTGGGCGCGCTACTCGGTCGGCTACGCGCCTTTCGAGACCTTCCTGCGCGACGCTGCCGGAAAGCCGGTGTTCTCTGGCGCGGTCAGCTTCGACGACGCCGGCATGCGCCGACTCACCCTGAGCGAGTCGAACTTCGTCAACTTCACCCCGGCGAGCGAGCGCGACCTGCGCGCCTTCGCGCGCCTGGAGCACAAGTTCGCCGGCGGCACGGTGCTCAACGCCAACCTCGGGCAGTTGCGGCACCGGTTCCGCTTCACGATTCCGGATTTCGTCCGCGCCGGCTACGACACCGGTCCGGGCGAACACACCGACCAGCCCAACGAGCGCGTGGACCTCGACGCGTCGCTGCGCATTCCGATGTCGCGCAGCTGGGTGCTGGTGACGGGCGCCGCGCTCGGTCGCGCGTCGCTCGACCGCAACACTGCCGACCTGTCGGCGTGGCGCGACGACGCAACCCGCGGCGCGCTGCGCACCGAGGGCCGCGGCACCGCGGTCAACCAGGCGCTGTTCGTGCAGAGCGAGCACTTCCTCGGCCAGGGCCTGACCGCCTACGCCGGTGCGCGCTACGACCGCTTCGAGACATGGGGCGAAGTGATCCAACACACCGCCCCGGCGTTCGCGCAGACCTACGACAAGCGCAGCTTCGATCGCTTCAGCCCGAAAGTCGCGCTGGTTTGGGAGGCGCAACCGTGGCTCTCGCTGCGCGCCTCGGTCGGATCGGGTTTCCGCCCGCCGGCCCTGCTCGACCTGTACTCGCGCTCGGCCTCGCCCACGGCGACCGCCGGGGTCGTCTCGGTCAACGACGCCTCGCCGAACCTGGTCCCTGAGCGCGTCACGGCCTTCGAGATCGGCGCCGACGCGGCCTTCGCCGGCGGCGCACGCGGCTCGGTCACCCTCTACAGGCAGAAGCTGAGCGACCTGATCTATCGCCGCAGGCTCTCCGCGACGCTCACGCAGACCGAGAACGCTGCCGAGGCAGACGTCGACGGCGTCGAGGCGAGCCTGAGCTGGCCTACCGCGGTGCGCGGGCTGACCGCGTTCGGCTCTCTGACCCACCAGTTCAAGTACCAGATCACCCGCAACGACGCGGTTCCCGAGAGCGTTGGCAAGAACCTCACCGACGTGCCGCGCACCAGCGGCGCGGTCGGGCTGCGGGCTGAGAGCGGGCAGTGGTCGGCGACGGTGGCGTACCGCTACACCGGGCGAGTCTTCGCCTCGGGCGACGACCTCAACCAGAACACCGCGCAGGGCGTTTACGGCGCCTACGACGCGCACGGCATCGTCAACGCGAAGATCGGTTTCCGGGTCGACCGCAATCTCTCGTTCAGCCTCGCGCTGGACAACCTGACCGGGCGCGAGTACTTCGTATTCAACCGCCAGCCCGGGCGCACCGTGTACGGCGAACTTGCCTACAGGTTCTGATCGGCGGCCCAGAGCCACAGCGGAAGCGTCGCGAGCGAGGCGAGCGTGTAGCCGGTGATCAGCAGCGCGACGAAGCGCCCGTCGCCGCCCATGCGCGTCGTGAGCACGTAGGCGGCCGGCGCCGGCGGCACCGCGGCGAACAGGACCACGATCACTCGCGCGAGCGGCTCGAGCGCGAACAGCTGCGCCAGAGCGAGCGCGACCAGCGGCATGACCAGCAGCTTGGTCGCGCCGAACCAGGCGGCGAGCCGTGCGGCCTGGCGTGCCGCCCCCGCCTCGGCGATCGCGCCGCGCTCCAGTCGCAGCCCGGCGCCGACGAGAATCAGCCCGATGCCGAGCGCCGCCTGGCCCAGCCGCGTGAGCGTCGCGTCCACCGGTTCCGGGAGCTGCAGGCCGAGCGACTTCGCCGCAAGGCCGGCGACGGTCGCGATCACCAGCGGGTTGCGCGCGAGTTCGCGTGCGACACCGGCGCCCGAATGCCGCGCCAGCGCGTACACCGCCGCGAAGTTCACCGCTGGCACGAACACTCCGACCAGCAGCGCGGCGAACGACAGCCCGGCGTCGCCGCCCAGGCGCAGTGCGAGCGCGAGCGTGATGTAGGAATTGAACCGGAACGCGCACTGCACGCCCGACGCGAAGCGTCGCCCGGAGGGCGCCAGCAACGGGCGCGCGAGAAAGCCCAGCGCGATGCCGACTGCGAACGCACCCAACGCGGCGGCAAGCATCGGCGCCGACGCGCCGATCGACACCGGGTTGCGCACCAGCGCTCCGAACAGCAGCGCCGGAAACAGCACGAAGTAGACGAGCTGTTCGGCGCCGCTCCAGAACGCGTCGGAGAACCTCCCGCCGCGATAGAGCCCCCATCCGATCGCGATCAGCGCGATCTCGGGAAACAGCAGCGCGACGATGTTCACCGCGCGCAGTCTAGCAACAGCGTAGCAACAGCGTAGCGACGGCGTAGCGACGGCGCTGCGGCCGGGCCGCGAACCGGACACGCACCGGGCGTGCCGGCCTGCCCCTGGTGCGATAGCATCCGGGCCGATGGCAAGGAGATCGGCCGCAACCAATCCGCGGCGCGAGAGCGCGGCGGACATCGCGAGCATCGAGGCGTTTTGCGACGCGCTGCTGCTCGAGGACGGACTCGCGCGCAACACGCTCGCCGCCTACCGGCGCGACCTGAGCCTGCTTGCGAGCTGGCTGCGCGAGCAGCACGACACGGCGCTCGACCTGGCACGCGCCGAGCAGTTGCTCGGCTACATCGCCTGGCGCCACCCGGGGTCGCGCCCGGCGAGCGGCAATCGCAGGCTTGCCGTATTTCGCCGGTATTTCCGCTGGCTCGTTCGCCAGAAGGCGCGTGCCGACGACCCGACCGTCGACGTGCGCTCGGCCCGGCAGCCGCAGCGTTTTCCGAAGTCGCTCTCCGAGGCGCAGGTCGAGGCGCTGCTCGGCGCACCGGACCCTGACACCGCCCTCGGCGCGCGCGACCGCGCGATGTTCGAGCTGCTCTACGCGACCGGGTTGCGGGTCAGCGAGCTGGTCGGACTGCGCACGGTCGAGCTGGGGCTGAACGAAGGCGTGGTGCGCGTCGTTGGCAAGGGCGACAAGGAGAGGCTGGTGCCGATCGGCGAGCAGGCGCGCGACTCGATCGGGCGCTATCTCGCCGGCCCGCGCGCCGAACTGATCGGCAGGCGCGTGTCCGACGCCTTGTTCGTCACGCGCCGAGGCGGTCCGATGTCGCGACAGATGTTCTGGACGCTCACCAAGCGCTACGCGATCGCGGCGGGCGTCGCCGCGCCGATGTCGCCGCATTCGTTGCGCCACGCCTTCGCGACCCACCTGCTCAATCACGGCGCCGACTTGCGGGTGGTGCAGTTGCTGCTCGGGCACGCGGACATCTCCACCACCACGATCTACACGCACGTCGCGCGCGAGCGCCTGCGCGCGCTGCACGCTCGCCACCACCCGCGCGGATGATTCGATGAACGCGACTCCATCGGGTTTCGCCGCCGCGCTGCTGGCCGACGTCGAGCGCGCCTGCGAGAGAATCGGTGCACCGCGGGTGCGCGCGCTTCACCAGCCGCCGGGCTTCACTCCGGGGCACAAGGACGGGGAGTTCTGCGCACTGGAACTCGACGACGGATCGATCGGGCTCAGCTTCCTGCTGCTCGAGGGTACGCTCGACGCGCTCGCCGCCGAACGCCCGGGCCACGCGATCCGCGCGATGTCGTCGCTCGAACTCGCGCGCGGCTACGCGAGCGCGCACCCGCTGCGCCGGGCGCTTGGACTGGCGGCGATCAACGCGCTGTCGCAGCGCCTTTTCCGGCTCGCGGGCTACACACCGCCGCCGGCGCCCGACGCGATCGGCGGACTCGAACCCGGCGCCGGCGATCGCGTCGGAATGGTCGGGTGGTTTCCTCCGCTCACCCGGCAGATCGTCGCGAGCGGTGCCGCGCTCGTCGTGCTCGAACTCGACCCGGCCAAGGCGGGCGAGAAGGACGGGTTTCGCGTCACCCTCGATCTGCGCGAGCTCGGGCCCTGCACCAAGGTGCTCTCGACCACGACGCTGATGCTCAACGACACGCTGGACTCGGTCCTCGCGGCCTGCGAGGCCGCGCGCCGCGTGGTGCTGATCGGCCCGGGCGGCGGGTGCCTTCCGGACGCGTTGTTCGCGCGCGGCGTGCACGCGCTCGGCGGCACCGGGATCGTCGATCGGGACGCCTTCGTCGACGCGCTCGTGCGCGGCGAGCGCTGGGGTCCGCACGCGCGCAAGTACTGTATCGAGGCGCGCGACTACCCTGGTGCAGCGGCGTTGACCGTGCGCGCGAACTGCGCGCACCGATGATCCGCCCGGGCGTCCGGCGATCGCTGCGTACCGGTCGCTCCGCTCGTAGCCGTCGCCCCGGCCGTGCCGGTCGTGCCGGTCGTGCCGCTATCATTGCGCAATGAAGCGCGTTGGAGAGGGTGAGGGAACGATGCGATGAGGGCATGTGTGGTCGGTCTGGGCGCGGTCGGCGGTCTGATCGCGGCGAGGATCGCGGCTGGCGGGCGGGCGGTCTCGGCGCTGGCGCGCGGCGCGACGCTCGAGGCCGTTCGCGCGAACGGTTTGCGGCTGATCAGCGAAGGCAGGGAGACGGTCGCGCAGGTCAACGCGCACGACAGCGCGCGTGCGCTCGGCGTGCAGGACGTCGTGATCGTGTCGGTCAAGACCACTTCGCTCGCGCAGGTGGCGCGGTCGATCGGACCGTTGCTTGGTCCGGATACCGTCGTGGTGAGCGCGATGAACGGCATTCCCTGGTGGTTCTTCACCGGGTTGGGCGAACGCTGGCGCGATACGCGGCTCACCGCGTGCGACGCCGACGGCGCGATCGGGCGCGCGATCGCGCCCTCGCGCGTGGTCGGCTGCGTCGTGCACCTCGCGGCGTCGTGCCCGCAACCCGGTGTTGTTTCGCACGGTTTCGGCTCGAGGCTGATCGTCGGCGAACCCGGTGGCGCGAAGAGCGCACGACTCGACGCAGTCGCCGGTCTTCTTCGCGCGGGAGGATTCGAAGTCGAGGCGAGCGGGTCGATCGAACGCGAAGTGTGGCTCAAGCTGTGGGGCAACATGACGATGAACCCGATGTCTGCGCTCACCGGGGCGACAGGCGATCTGCTGCTCGACGATCCGCTCGCGCGTGGCTTCATGTCCGAGGCGATGCTCGAGGCGAGCCGCATCGGGCACGAGATCGGAATCGAGGTCGACATGACGCCGCAGCAGCGCCACGCGGTCACGCGCAAGCTCGGCGCGCTGCGCACGTCGATGCTCCAGGATGTCGAAGCGGGCCGCCCGCTCGAACTCGACGCACTGGTCGGGGCGGTGAGCGAACTGGGCCGCGTCACGGGGGTCGCGACGCCGGTGATCGACGGACTGCTCGGCATGACACGGGTGTTCGCGCGCGTGCGCGGCCTGTACCCGCCGGCCTGAAACGCACGCTGCCGAGCGGCGCCAGCTTCGCGATCGCGTTCCGATGGCCGCGCGCAAGCCGCATGTTTCGCAGACCCCGGCAATGCTGTTCCTGCAGCGCAGGGGCGTCGCCTTCGAAGTGCACCCGTTTCGCTATGTCGATCACGGAGGCGCGGGCGAATCGGCGCGACAGCTCGGCGTGAGCGAGCACCTGGTGGTCAAGACGCTTGTCATGCAGGACGAAGCCTCGCGCCCGTTGATCGTGCTGATGCACGGCGATCGCAGCGTATCGACCAGAGACCTCGCGCGGCAGATCGGCGCGAAGTCGATCGAGCCCTGCAAGCCCGAGGTCGCCGAGCGCCATTCGGGCTATCAGGTGGGCGGGACCTCTCCGTTCGCAACCCGCAAGTCGATGCCGGTTTACGTCGAGCGAAGCGTGCTCGCACTCGAGAGCGTCTACGTCAGTGCGGGCCGGCGCGGTTGCCTGCTCTCGATCGCGCCCGCGGTGTTCGTCTCGCTGCTCGGCGCCGAGCCGGTAAACTGCGCTGGCACCAGCTAGCGGGTGGCGCGCGCGGAGAGACCATGGAGATCATCACCAGCCTGGCAGCGGTTGCGGCCGCGTACCTTCTCGGATCGATCTCGTTCGCGGTGCTCGTGAGCCGCGCGATGGGGCTCGCCGATCCCCGCAGCTACGGTTCGCGCAACCCGGGCGCGACCAACGTGCTGCGCACCGGCAACAAGGCGGCCGCGGTGCTCACGCTGGCCGGCGACGCCAGCAAGGGCCTGGCCGCGGTGCTGATCGCGAAGGCGCTGGCGCTGCGCTTCGGCTTCGGCGACGTGACCATCGCGGCGGTCGCAGTGGCCGTTTTCGCCGGCCACCTCTATCCGGTGTTCCATCGTTTTTCCGGCGGAAAGGGCGTGGCCACCGCCGCCGGCGTTCTGCTCGGACTGAATGTCTGGCTCGGGCTCGCGACGCTGCTCACCTGGCTGATCATCGCGTTCTTCTTTCGTTACTCCTCGCTCGCCGCGCTGGTCTCGGCGGTGTTCGCGCCGCTCTACCACGGCTTCCTGTTCGGACCCGACACGCTGTGGGTCGCGGTGCTGGTGATCGGCGCGATGCTGGTGTGGCGTCATCGCGGCAACATCGCCAAGCTGCTCGCCGGCAAGGAGCGGCGCATAGGGGCGCGCTGAGGTGCGCATCGGCGTCGACCTGGGCGGCACGAAGATCGAGGCGATCCTGCTCGATCCTCTGGGCCGCGTGCTGGCGCGCGAGCGCGTCGCCACGCCGCGCGGCGACTACCGCGCCACGCTCGCCGCGATCGCCGCTCTGGTCGGCGCGATCGAGCGGCGCGAGAACGTCTCGGCAAGCGTGGGGATCGGAATCCCCGGATCGATCTCGCGGGTCGGCGCGGCGGTCAGGAACGCCAACTCCACCTGGCTCAACGGCCAGGCGCTCGCGGCCGACCTCGAATGTGCGCTCGCGCGCCCGGTTCGGGTCGACAACGACGCCAACTGCTTCGCGATCTCCGAGGCGCTCGACGGTGCGGCCAGCGGCTTCGAAACGGTGTTCGGCGTGATCCTCGGCACCGGTGTCGGAGGCGGACTCGTGGTCGGTCGGCGCGTGCTTCGCGGCGCGAACGCGATCGCCGGCGAGTGGGGCCACAACCCGGTGCCCGCGCCGCGCGACGACGAGCGACCGGGCCAGCCATGCTACTGCGGCAGAAGGGGCTGCATCGAAACCTGGCTCAACGGGGCGGCGCTCGCGCGCGACGCCGGCCGCGACGACACCGACGCCGCAGCGGTGCTCGCCGGCGCGCTCGCCGGCGAAACCCGCGGCGGCGACGCGCTCGCGGCCGACGCCGAGCGGCTCG
>JAHDXY010000172.1 GCA_023384005.1 Burkholderiaceae bacterium
CGGACGACGACACCCAGCATGTGGTGCAGCACGTGTGCCGCAGCGCGGCCTTCGTCTGCCTCGACTGCAAGCAGCCGCTGATCGACGCGATTCTCGCCGAGCAGCAGGTGTTCCACGAGCGCGCGCAACCGTATCTGGACGACCCCACGTTGTTGCGCAACATCGTCGCCGACGGCTGCGAGCAGGCGCGGCGCATGGCGCTGGAGACGATGCGCGAGGTGCGCGAGGCGATGGGCCTGGCCTACGACTGAGCGGCGCGACGCGGTCTGGCTGTTTCGGCGAAGCGCGCGGCGCTAGGCGGCCGAGCTCTTCGGATCGCGCACCAGGTGCATTTTGCGCACTTGCGGAAGCGAGTCGAGGAACTCGCGCAGTTGCGCCAGCGGCAGCGGCTCGCAGATCAGCGTGCCCTGCATCTGGTCGCACTCGTAGCTGCGCAGCGCGCGCAGTTCGGCTGCCGTCTCGACGCCCTCGACCATCGCCTGCACGCCCATGCGCGCGGCGAGCGTCGTCACCGCCTGGATGATCGCCGCGTTGCCGCGATCCACAGGGAGGTCGCGCACGAAGGTCTGGTCGATCTTCAGTCCGTCGACCGGAAGGTTCTTCAGGTACGAAAGCGACGCGTAGCCGGTGCCGAAGTTGTCGATGATCACCTGTACGCCGAGCCGTCGCAGGTCGGCGATTCGCTGCGCGGTGCGCTCGGGATGTTCGATCAGCGCGCTCTCGGTGAGCTCGAGCCGCAGCAGGCGTCCCGGAAAGTTGCGCTCGCCGAGCATCGCGTTCAGCGTCGCGAGGAAGTCGGCCTCGGCGAGTTGCCGCGGCGAGATGTTGACCGAGACCGTGGCGTCGTCGTAGCGATCGAGGCCGAGCGCGACGCGGTCGTCGAGTGCGCGGCGCAGCACCCAGTGGCCGACCTCGCGCGACAGGTTGCTCTGCTCGGCCGCGAGCAGGAAGCGTTCCGGAAGCAGCAGCCCTCGCGTCGGGTGCAGCCAGCGCAGCAGCGCTTCGAAAGCCACGACGCGGCGCGCAGCGACATCCAGGATCGGCTGGTAGAACAACTCGACGTCGCCGCGCTGCAGCGCGAGCGGGAGCTCCGAGGCGAGCGCGAGCTGCTCGACACGTTGATCCGACATGTCGCCGGCGAAAAAGCGCACGTCGTTGCGCCCTTCGGATTTCACCCGGTACATCGCGCTGTCGGCGCACTTGATCAGCAACGCGGCGTCGCGGCCGTCCTCCGGGGCGACCGCGACGCCGATGCTCGCCGACAGGAAGTGCGCCTGTCCGGCGAGGATGAACGGCTTTTCGATCGCCGCGAGGACGCGCCGCGCGATGCGCTCGATCTCGTCGCGGTCTGCCAGTCCGGTGAGGAGCAGGATGAACTCGTCGCCGCCGATCCGGCCTGCGACATCCTGCGGGCGGATCGAATCGCGCAGCCGCTGCGCGACCTCGATCAGCACCTGGTCCCCGACCGAATGGCCCAGCGTGTCGTTGATCAGCTTGTAGCGATCCAGGTCGATGTAGAGCACGGCCGCGGCCTCGTCGGCCACCAGTCGCTGCTCGAGCTGTCGTGAAAGGAACACGCGGTTCGGAAGGGTCGTGAGCGCGTCGTGCAACGACTGGTGCGTGAGCCGCTGCTCGGCGCTCTTGCGTTGCAGGTACAGCGAGAGGTTGCGCGAGAGCACCTCGGCCACCTGCGTCATGAACCCGGCGTCGACGAACGACGCCGGGCAAAGGCACAGCAACACGCTCAGCGCACCGCCCGATTCGTCGACGATCGGCGCGAGAAAAGCCGCGCGCGCGCCGATGCGCTCGGCCTGGTAGCGCTGGGCGAGTTGAGGCTCCTCGGCGAGGTCGTCGATCCACATCGCGCGCGCCTCCTTCCACACGCGCGCCTCGGCACTGTCGGTGGCGAGCGGGATCTCGAGCGGCAACTGGCTGAGCATCTTCGTGAACGGGGGAAACCCCCAGCGCTCGCGCACCGCGAACGAGCGTGCGCCCGGATTGAGCACGAGGTTGGCGCCGCCGGTCCAGCCCATCGCCGCGCACAGTGCGGTGATGACCGCGCCCAGGACGCGTTCGGGCTCGTGGTGCTCGCGGATGATCGAGGTGATGTCGCTCTCGAGCTGCAGCAACAGGCGCTGCTGTTTCTCCAGCGTAATGTTGCGCCCGACGCCGCGGTAGCCGGTGAAGGTGCCGCCGGAGTCGAAGGTCGCGCGCGCGCTGAGCGACACGAAGTGCACTTCGCGATCCGGGTCGATCACCGCATACTCGAAGGCCTCGAAGGGCGCGTGTCGATCCATCAGGGTGCGCTGCGCCCACCAGTCGGGTTGCTCGAACGCGAACTGGCTCGCGGGCAGGTCCCAGATCTTGCGCCCGAGCAGCGTTGCGATCCAGCGTCCCAGCACGCCTTCGGCGCTGTCGGAGAAGTACGACCACTGGTGCTGGGCGTCGGTTTCCCAGACCCAGTCCGAACTCATCCGGGTCAGGTCGCGGAACTTCGCTTCGCTCGCCGCGAGTTGCTGCTGCATCGCGCGGATGCCGGTGACGTCCTGCGCGACACCCGCGAGCCGGTGGATCGCGCCGCGTTCGTCGCGCTCGGCGCGCGCGATGCTGCGGATCCAGACCGTCTCGTGGTTGGCGCGAACGTAGCGATACTCGAGCCTGGCCTCGCCCCCGGTGCGCAGCGCGCGTCGATGCGAATCGATCCAGCGCGCCCGGTCGTCAGGGTGGATCTGCGTGGCGAAGTCGCGCAACGAGGGTTCGCCCGCAGATCGCTCGATTCCATGCAGGCGAAACGCGCCGGCGCTCCAGACCAGCCGGTTGCTGGCGCGATCGAACAGCCAGGTGCCGAAGGCGCCGAGATTCTCGGCGATTCCGTGCTGCCCCTGGAGCTCCTCGAGCAGGCGCAGCTGCTCGCGCGCGCGCGCCAGGTTCTGCGACGAGCGCCGGTTGCGAAGCGCGAGCGCGCCGGCGGCGAGCGCCCAGACGAGCGCCGCGAGCAGGATCGCGAGCGGCCAGTCGGCGAGCCCGCCGAGGGCAGCCGCACCGAGCACCAGCGTCGCGGCGAGCGCGGCGATCGCCGGAACGAACTCGCTCAGGGCAGCCCGGAGCGAGATCTGGCTGGACGTGGCGAAAGTGGGTTTCGGGGTGCTCATGCGCGGGCTGGCGGGCCCGGGAATTCAGGCTCGCGCAGGCTACACTCTAACCCCGGCGTCACCGTGTCCATGCGAAATATGCCCACCGAACGCGTGAAATCGCACTGCCGCGGGTCTGCGCCCGCGTCGCGCTGGGTATCGCGCTGGGCCACGCTGGTCGGCGAGCGAGACGGCGTACTGGATTTCGCGAGCGGCGGCGGGCGCAACCATCCACCCCTGCTCGCGCGGGGCGCACGCCTCGCGGCGGTCGATCGCGACGCGGGCGCGCTCGCAGCGCTCGACCCGCGTGTCGAGTGCATCGAAGCGGATCTCGAATCGGGGCCGTGGGTGCTCGGGGCGCGCCGATTCGCGATGGTCGTGTGCTGCAACTACCTGTTCAGGCCACGGCTGGACCTGATGTTCGCGCTGGTTTCGCGGGGCGGGGCACTCGTCTACGAGACCTTTGCGCGCGGCAACGAGGCCTTCGGGCGTCCCTCGAATCCCGACTACCTGCTGCGACCGGGCGAATTGCTGGACGCTGCGCGGCGCAACGGTTTCGAGGTCGTCGCCTACGAGCACGGCCAGCAGGTCGACCCGAATCAGGCGATCGTCCAGAGAATCTGCGCGCTTCGTCGCGCGGACGACCCCGGTCCGTGGCCGTCGGTCGGCTAGAATCCGTACTTCAGCTGACTGGGTGCAGGGTTCGGGGAAAATGATCAAGGGAAGCATCGTTGCCATCGTGACGCCGATGCACGACGACGGCAGCATCGACTACGATTGCTATCGGCGACTGATCGATTGGCACGTCGCCGAGGGCACCGCGGCGATCGTCTCGGTCGGAACCACCGGCGAATCGCCGACGGTCGACGTCGACGAACACGGCGAAGTGATCCGGGTCGCGGTCGAGCACGCCGCCGGGCGCGTGCCGGTGATCGCCGGCACGGGCGGGAACTCGACGCGCGAGGCGATCGAACTGACCGCGCACGCCGCGAAGGTCGGCGCCACTGCCACGCTGCAGGTCGTCCCCTACTACAACCGCCCGACGCAGGATGGCCTGTACCGGCATTTCCGCGCGGTCGCCGAGGCGGTCGGCCTGCCGGTGATCCTCTACAACGTGCCGGGCCGAACGGTCGCCGACCTGGGCAACGACACGACGGTGCGCCTGGCCGCGGTCGACGGGATCGTCGGACTCAAGGACGCCACCGGCGACATTCCGCGCGCATGCGATCTGCTTGCGCGGCTTCCGGATGGCTTCGCGCTCTACAGCGGCAACGACGACTCGGCGCTGGCCCTGATGGCAATGGGCGGGCACGGCGTGATCTCGGTCACCGCGAACATCGCGCCGGGGCCGATGGCGCGGATGTGCGCCGCTGCGCTCGCCGACGACTGGGTGCGGGCGCGCGAGATCAACCGCCGGCTTCTGGGACTGCACCTGAAGCTGTTCGTCGAGCCCAATCCGATCGCAGTGAAATGGGCCTTGCAACAGATGGGACGCATCGGCGGCGGGATCCGCCTGCCGATGACACCGCTTTCCGAGCAGTTCCGCCAGCCCGTGCTGGACGCGCTGCGTGCTTCAGGAGTTCTCAGTTGAACACCGAATCGAATGACCGCGGCGCGCGCCGCTTCGCGGTGGGCGCGATCGCGGCGATCGTGCTGGGTGCGAGCGGCTGCTCGCTGAACGAGTTCATTTCGCAGCAGGGTTCGATCGACTACAAGTCGGCCGGAAAGCTCCCCGCGCTCGACGTCCCGCCGGACCTGGTCAACCCGCGAGGCGATGGCCGCTTTACCGTGCCCGAAGCGGCGCAGCGCGAGCGCACGTTCTCCGGCTACGAGAGCGCGCGCGCCTCGCAGCGCCCGGTCGGCGAAGTGAGCGTGCTGCCTCTGGCAGAGGGCATGAAGATCGAGCGCGCCGGCACGCAACGCTGGCTGGTGGTGAACCAGCCTCCCGAGAAGCTCTGGCCGGTAGTGCGCGAGTTCTGGCAGGAACTCGGATTCCTGATCCAGACCGAGCTCCCCGAGGCCGGAATCATGGAAACCGACTGGGCCGAGAACCGCGCGAAGCTTCCCCAGGACATCATTCGCCGTTCGCTCGGGCGCCTGGTCGACCAGGTCTACTCGACCGGAGAACGCGACAAGTTCCGCACCCGGATGGAAACGCGCGCCGGAGCGACCGAGATCTTCATCAGCCATCGCGGCATGGTCGAGGTCTACACCTCCTCGCTAAGGGACAATACGATCTGGCAGCCACGCGCGAGCGATACCGAACTCGAGGCGGAGTTCCTGTCGCGGCTGATGGTGAAACTCGGCGTGGACCAGGAACGCGCGAAGAACATGATCGCGGGCGCGGCGGCGGCTCCGGCCGCTCCCCAACTGATCAGTGCGCCCGGCGGTGGCGAGGCGCTGGCGGTGGCCGAGCCCTTCGACCGCGCGTGGCGCCGGGTCGGGCTCGCGCTCGATCGTGGCGGCTTCACGGTGGAGGACCGTGACCGCTCGCAGGGTCTCTACTTCGTGCGCTACATCGATCCCGAAGTCGACAGCGCGAGCGGCGCCAAGCCGGGTTTCTTCGCCCGGCTGTTCTCGTTCGGACGCTCGTCGAAGAAGGAGCAAACACAGCAGTACCGGGTCATCGTGGCCGAGTCTGGCGCGTCCACCCGCGTGTCGGTGGCGGGCAAGGACGGCAAGTCGCTCGAGAGTGCCGACGACCGAGCGTCGGGCAGGAAGATCCTCGGACTGCTGCGCGAGCAACTGGTTCAGTAGGGCCTCCGCCGGCGTTGTGCGGTTTCGCAGTCTAGGCAGCGGTAGCGAGGGCAACGCGCTCCTGATCGAGTGCGGCGCGCGCGGTGCGCCGTTGCGTATCCTCGTCGACTGCGGGTTCGGGGTGCGCGAGATCATCCGCCGCCTCGCCTGGGAGGGGCTGGCGCCCGGCGCTCTGGACGCGATCCTCGTCACCCACGAACACGGCGATCACATCGGCGGCGTGGCGCGACTGTCGATCAACGCCGACGCACCTCTTTACATGACCGACGGCACCGCGCGCGCGGCCGCCGCGATGGCGGGTCCGGTGGCCGAGCTCAGGATCATCGACGCGCACGAGGTGTTCGAGATCGCCGGCGTGCGGATCGAGCCGATCGCCGTACCGCACGACGCGCGCGAGCCGGTCCAGTTCGTGATCGACGACGGTCGGGCGCGACTGGGCGTGCTCACCGACATTGGACGCAGCACCGCGCATGTCGTGCGCGCGCTCGGGCGGCTGGACGCGCTCGTGCTGGAGTGCAACCACGACGCCGGCATGCTCGAGTCGGGATCCTATCCGCGCGCGCTCAAGCAGCGCATCGGCGGGGGCTTCGGACACCTTTCGAACACGCAGGCCGGCGAGATCCTCGCGGCGATCGACCAGGACAGGCTGCGTGCGGTGGTCGCGGCGCACCTGAGCCGCAGCAACAACCGGGCCGAACTCGCACGCGAAGCGCTCGCGCGCGCATGGGGCGTCGCGCCCGAGGTGATCGGCGTCGCCGACCAGGACAACGGATTCGCCTGGATCGACCTCTGAGGGCGGCCGGCGAGCGCAAGGTGCAAGCGCAGCGACTCGAGTCGTCCGGTCGCAGGCGATCCTCCCCGGAAAGCGAAAACCCCCACGACTCGAAGAGCGGTGGGGGTCGAATTGGCCCGCGATTGCGCGCCCGCGGTTCGGGCCGGAGGCGGGCCGGATCGAGTCCGGGCCGTCCCCGACGCGACACCCGATTACTTCTTCTGGCCGTCTTTCATTGCGTCCTTGGTGGCGTCCACGGCCTTGCCGGCAGCATCCTTGGCGGCGTCGACGGCGGCACTGGCAGCGGCACCGGTGGCGGCAGCGGCGTCCTTCGTTGCGTCCACCGCCTTGTCGGCGGCTTCCTTGGCCGCGTCCGCGGGCGTGGCGGCGTCGGCTTTCGGGGCGTCCGCGGGAGCGTCCGCTTTCGGCGCTTCGGCCGGAGCCGGCGCAGCGGCGGGTGCCGGGGCCGGCGCGGGGGCCGGAGCGGGTTCTTTCTTGCCGCAGGCGGCAACGGCCAGGGCGATCAGCGCCGCGGCCAGGAGCGACTTCTTCATGCTTGGATCCTTCAGGTTTTGACGGGGGGTTGAGTCATCTGCAACACGTCTGAATTGGATCAGATCGGTGCCGTGGCACCCTCTTCGGGCTTCCGCGTCGGACGCGGCCGCTCGACAGGGCAACACAACCGCGAATCTTAGCATGCGGTGCGCTGCAACGCAGCATCAGCGGGATGGTTCAGAGCCCCAGTGTCGTTGCCGGCAGACAGTCGCAGGACTCCTGCCACGCGGCTTCGAAGCGCGCGCAGTACGGCTCGCATCGAGAAGGACTGGCCTGGACGTAGACGCCGCGCATCGCGTCGCGGTGGGGGCGCCGGACCATGTGCTGTCCGTCGACCAGAAGCAGGCAATCGAACAGTCGAAGTCCCTCTGGCAGTTGCCGGATCGCGACCTGCGCAGCGTGCTCGCGCCGCAGCCCGCGCAGGCGCGCAGCCCGCCGCTCGAGCCATTCGGCATTCGTCAGCAGCAGGCGCACGCGCGCGCCGCGCGCGAGAAGCGCGCGCAGCGCCGCCTCGCCTTGCGCCGATTCGAGCGGCCAGTCGTCGAAGCGCGCATCGAGCAGATCGGCGCGATGCCGGCACTGCGCGAGCGCGTCGATCACCGCATCGCGCATCTCGCTGCGGTGCCGGAAAGGGGTCGTGATCGCTTCTCTCATCGCGGTTCGTCGAATCCGATCCAGCCGGCATCGAAGCACTGGCGCGGCAGCGCCAGCAACGCCGGGTCGACGGGCGCAGCGTTCACGGCGCCGGGTGGCAGCGCGCGTTCGTCGCACAGGCGCAGGATCGCGCGACGCATGAACTGGTCTAAACTGACCGAGCCCAGGGGCGCGAGGCGTCCTGGCATTGCGCGATCATAGGGGTTGGGAATGCAGGTCGAGGACGATGTCTGGGTCACCGTAAGGTACCGGTTGTACGACGCGCAGGGCGAGGAGGTCGAACCGGGCGAGCGCGAACTCACCTATCTGCAGGGCGGCTACGGCGCGGTGTTCGAGCAGATCGAGCAGGCGCTCGCCGGTCAGCAGATCGGATTCGCCACGTCGGTTTACCTCGAGCCCGAGGACAGCTTCGGCGACTACGACGCGCAACGCGTGCGACTGATTCCGCGCGCTCGCTTGCCGGAGCAGCTCGAGGTCGGGATGACCTTCGAGGGCGTTCCGGGAGAAGAAGACGGCGACGATGACGACGACGGTGGAAACCTGTTCATCGTCACCGACATCACCGACGAGGCAGTGGTGCTCGACGGAAACCATCCGTTGGCCGGCATGGCGCTGCGATTCGCGCTCGAAGTGATCGACCTGCGCGGAGCAACGCAAGAGGAGATTGCTGCGGAGCGGGCCAGCGTGCAGGCGCGCGATGCGCAAGCCCGCGAGGACGACCTCGAATTCGACGGCGACGAGGCCGGCGGCGCAGATGACCAGCGCCCGGGCCGGAGTGGCGGGCGAGCGCCGCGCAACCCGCGCCGGCTGCACTGACGGGCGTCGCGCCCGCGCCCGGTCTTCAGAAAACGTGACGGAACGAAACCTCGAAAGGCTCCGATCGTGAACGCGGAACCCGGATCAGGGTCCACGAAGAAGTGAACGGAGCGCCGAAGCACTCGACGCGCTGCACGTTGCCCACCGAGGCGCCGCGCTTGTCGAGCAGTGGGCGGTCGACGCGAAACCGGTGAGTGTCGCCGTGCGCGACCAGGATCGCCCCTGGAAACCCGTGCGCCAGTTCGCGCAGCAGGTCGCGCAGCGCGAGGTAGGGGTCGCTCGCGGCGTCGGGCGCGCGAGACGGCGCCGGGTTGGGCGCGACGTAGCGATGGTCGCGCTCGAAACGAAGGTTCGCGTGCAGGGCGATCACCATCGAATCGAGTTTTCGGGCGCGTGCATGCGCGAAGGCCTGGCGCAGCCAGCGGTCGTTGGCGGCATTGCGCGCGGCGTTGTGACCGTCGCGAAGCGCGCGGGCATCTTCGCCGTTGTTGCTGCCCGGAACGTTGAGCGTGACGAACAGTGTCGCGCCCGCTTCCCAGCGACGGTTCTCGGGGTAGCGCATCCCTTCGCCGAGTTGCGCGGTCGTGTCCGGCATGCGAAACGTCGCACCGAAGAAGAGCGAACGCAGCCGCTCGAGCCGGCCGCGGGGGTCGTAGCCGCCTGCACGGGCGCTTGCGCAATCGACCCATTCGTGGTCGCCCGGGGTGTAGATCAGCGGTCGACGCGAGGCCTGCAGCATGGCCGCGCGCGCTGCGAGCATTTCGTCGCTGCATCGCTCCCAGCTGCTCATGATGTCGCCGACGTG
>JAHDXY010000173.1 GCA_023384005.1 Burkholderiaceae bacterium
TCGCCGAGGCCGGCTATCCGAACGGCTTCCAGATCACGCTGCACGCGCCGAACAACCGATACATCAACGACGAGAAGGTCGCGCAGGCGGTCGCGCAGTTCCTCACGCGTGCCGGAATCGACACCAAGCTGGAAACGATGCCGTCGAACATCTTCTTCTCGCGCGGTTCGAAACTGGAGTTCTCGTTCCTGCTCGCCGGCTGGGGCTCGTCCAGCGGCGACACCTCGTCTCCGCTGCGCGCGCTGCTCGCGACCAACGATCCGGCGCATGGCCTCGGCGCGGCCAATCGCGGGCGCTTCTCCGACGCAGGGCTCGACGCGATGATCACCAGCGCGCTGGTGCAGATCGACGACACCAAGCGCAAGCTGCTGCTCGCCGCGGCGAGCGAGAAGGCGATGGAGCTCGCGGGAATCATTCCGTTGCACTACGAGGTGTCGGTCTGGGCAACGCGGGCCAACATCCGATACGCCGCCCGCGCCGACCAGTACACGCTGGCGCAGTCGGCCAAGCCGGGCAAGTGAGGGAGATGCGCTCGAAGCCCGCGCGCGTCTAGCGGCGCGCGGGGCCCGCGGCAATGCTCGTCTACGTCCTGCGCCGGCTGTCGCAGACCTTCGTCGTCCTGGTGATCACGTCGGTGCTGGTGTTCGCCGGCCTGTTCGTGGTCGGCGACCCGGTCGAGATCCTGGTGCACCCCGAGGCCGACCAGATCGAGAAGGACCGCACCCGCGCCGCGCTCGGCCTCGATCGCCCGCCCTGGGAGCAGTATTTCCTGTTCTTGAAGAACGCCGCGCGCGGCGACCTGGGCAAGAGCTTCGTGTACGGGCGCTCGGCGATCGACGTGATCCTGGAACGAATGCCGGCGACGCTCGAGCTCGCCGCGCTGGCGATGGTGATATCGATCGTGATCGCGATACCGCTGGGCCTCTACGCCGGGTTGCGACCCGAGTCCAGGCTCGCCAGGATGATCATGGCCGTTTCGATCCTCGGGTTCTCGCTGCCCACGTTCTGGGTCGGCCTGCTGCTGATCATGGTGTTCGCCGTGCAGCTCGGCTGGCTGCCCTCGACCGGGCGCGGCGAACCGGTCGACGTGCTCGGCATGCCGCTCACGATCTTCAGCTGGGAGGGGCTGACCTACGCGCTGCTGCCCGCGCTCAACCTCGCGCTGTTCAAGCTCTCGCTGATCGTGCGCCTCACGCGCGCGCAGGTGCGCGAGAACATCCTGCTCGACTACATCAAGTTCGCGCGCGCCAAGGGGCTGTCGCAATCGCGCGTTCTGGGCGTGCACCTGCTCAAGAACATCATGATTCCGCTGGTCACCGTGATCGGCCTGGAGCTCGGCTCGGTGATCGCGTTCGCGATCGTCACCGAGTCGATCTTCGCCTGGCCCGGGATGGGCAAACTCGTGATCGACTCGATCTTCCAGCTCGACCGCCCGGTGGTGGTGGCGTACCTGCTGATCACGGTGTGCATGTTCATCTTCATCAACCTCGTGGTCGACCTGCTGTATTCGGTGCTCGACCCGAGGGTGCGGCTGAGCGCGGCCCATGACTGATTCGCCGCGGCCGCACCCGCCGCACGAGGATGTCGCGCCCGAGTCCGGCCTGTCCGCGTCCGCGCCGCCCGAGCCGGCTTCGTCCACGCCGGCGCCGCCCGAGTCTCCGTGGCGGCGATTCGCGCACGACTACTCGCGCTCGAAGCTTGCGATGTCGGGGCTCGCGCTGCTCGTCGCGGTGCTGCTCGCCGCCGCGTTCGCGCCGTTGATCGCCCCGCAAAACCCCTACGACCTCGCGGCGATCGACCTGATGGACGCGCGCCTGCCCCCGGGCGAGAAGTCGGCGATGGCGGGGTTCACCTACCTGCTCGGCACCGACGGCCAGGGCCGCGACATGACGTCGGCGATCCTCTACGGGCTGCGCGTGTCGCTGTCGGTGGGCGTGGCGAGCGGGGTCATCGCGCTGCTGATCGGGGCGTCGCTCGGCATCTTCGCCGCGTATCGCGGCGGGCGTTTCGAGCAGTTGCTGATGCGCGTCGTCGACGTCCAGCTCGGCTTTCCCGCGATCCTCGTCGCGCTGATCCTGATCGCGACGCTGGGCAAGGGCGTGGACAAGATCATCGTCGCGCTGGTCGCGGTGCAGTGGGCCTACTACGCGCGCACCGCGCGTTCGGCGGCGCTGGTCGAGCGCGGCAAGGAGTACATCGAGGCGGCGCGCGGACTGGGGCTCGCGTCCTCGCGCGTGGTGCTGCGCCACCTCGTACCCAATACGCTCGCGCCGCTGATCGTCGTGGCCACCGTGCAGATCGCACACGCGATCGCGCTCGAGGCGACGTTGTCGTTCCTCGGCCTGGGGCTGCCCACCACCGAGCCCTCGCTGGGACTGCTCATCTCCAACGGCTTCGAATTCCTGCTCTCGGGCAAGTACTGGATCTCGGTGTATCCGGGCGTGGCGCTGCTGATCACGATCCTTTCGATCAACCTGGTCGGCGACCAGTTGCGCGACGTGCTCAACCCGAGGCTCGCGAAATGAGCGCGCTGCTCGAGGTCGAGCGTTTGCGCACCGAGTTCAGCACGCGCGAGGGCGTGCTGCGCGCGGTCGACGACGTCTCGTTCTCGGTCGCCGCGGGCGAAGTGCTCGGACTGGTGGGTGAATCCGGGTCGGGAAAGTCGGTCACCGGGTTCTCGATCATCGGGCTGGTCGATCCGCCGGGGCGCATCGCGGGCGGGAGCGTGCGCTTCGAGGGCGTCGAACTGGTCGGCGCGCCCGAGCAGCAGTTGCGCGCGCTGCGCGGGCATCGGATCGCGATGATCTTCCAGGACCCGATGATGACGCTCAACCCGGTGCTGCGCGTGGACACCCAGATGATCGAGGCGGTCGTCGCGCACGACCGGGTGTCGCAGCGTGCCGCGCGCGAGCGCTGCCGCGACGTGCTGGCGCGCGTCGGGATCGCCTCGCCCGAGCAGCGCCTGCTGCAGTACCCGCACCAGTTCTCCGGCGGAATGCGGCAACGCGTCGCGATCGCGATCGCGCTGCTCAACCGCCCGGGGCTGATCATCGCCGACGAACCCACCACCGCGCTCGACGTGACCGTGCAGGGGCAGATCCTCTACGAGATGCAGCTGCTGGTGCGCGAATCGGGCGCGGCGCTGATCTGGATCACGCACGATCTCGCGGTGGTCGCCGGACTCGCCGACCGGGTCGCGGTCATGTACGCGGGGCGGGTCGTAGAACAGGGTCCGGTCGACGCGGTGCTCGACGCGCCGCTGCATCCGTACACGCGCGGACTGCTCGACTCGGTGCCGGCGAACAACCTTCCCGGCATTCCCTTGCGCCAGATACCCGGAATGACGCCCTCGCTCGCGAACTTGCCCGGCGGATGCGCGTTTCGCGAACGCTGCGGGTTGGCCGACGCACGTTGTGCCGAGGACCCCGAGCCGAGCACGATCGACGAGCGTTTCGTGCGCTGCGTGCGCCCGCTTCGGGCCGCGGCGTCGCCATGAAGCGACTGCTCGAGATCCGCGCAGTCAGCAAGCGCTTCACCAGGCGCCTGGACGCGATCGAGCGTTTCGCCCGCCGCCTCGGCGCACGGCTGAGCGAGCAGACCGTGCACGCGGTGGACAAGGTGTCCTTCGACGTCGGCGCCGGCGAGGTCGTCGGACTGGTCGGCGAGTCGGGGTGCGGCAAGTCCACGCTGGGCCGGGTGGTGTGCGGGCTGTACCGGCCAAGCGAAGGCGAGGTGTTGCTCGGCGGCGAGCGCGTGTCGCTCGAGCCCGGCAAGCGCCCGCGCCAGCAGATGATCTTCCAGGATCCGTTCGCGTCGCTCAACCCGCGCATGCGCGTGAGCCGCGCGATCGCCGAGGCGCCGCTGGCGCACGGCCTGATCGCCGCGGCCGAAGCCGACGACTACGTCGCGGCGCTGCTGCGACAGGTCGGGCTCGACCCGAGCCTTTCGCGGCGCTATCCGCATCAGTTCTCCGGCGGACAGCGAGCGCGGATCGGAATCGCCCGGGCGCTCGCGATCAGGCCCGAGTTCCTGGTCTGCGACGAGGCGGTTGCCGCGCTCGACGTCTCGATCCAGGCGCAGATCCTCAACCTGTTCGCCGAGTTGCGCGAACGGCTCGGCCTGACCTACCTCTTCATCAGCCACGACCTCGGCGTGGTGCGCCACATCTCGCACCGCGTCGTCGTGATGTACCTGGGACGCATCGTCGAGATCGGCCCGATGCAGGAGGTCTACGCGCGGCCGATCCAGCCGTACACGCAGGCGCTGCTCGCAGAGGTGCCGCGGCTCGACCGGCGCGCGCGAGTCTACACGCCGATCCGCGGCGAGATCCCCTCGCCGCTCGCGCCTCCGCCGGGCTGTCACTTCCACCCGCGCTGTCCGCACGCGAGCGCGCGCTGCGCGGCGGAAGTGCCCGCGCTGCGCGAGATCGAGGCGGGGCGCTTCGCGGCCTGCCACCTCGTTTGAGAGCGAGCGGGGCGATGCGCGCGTTCACGCTCATCCACGCCGAAGGCGCGCCCGCGCCGCTCGTGCTCGACTCGCCGCACTCGGGCAGCGAATTTCCCCCCGACTTCGGGCACTGCGTGACCGAGCGCGAACTGCGCGACGCAGAGGATTTCCTGATCGACGAGTTGTTCGGCGCCGCGCCGCGTCACGGCGCGACGCTGATCGCGGCCACCGTCGCACGCACCTACGTCGACGTGAACCGCTCCGAAGCCGATGTCGATCCCGAACTGCTCGAGGACACCTGGCCGCGACCGATCGCGGCGAGCGGCAAGGCGCGCATCGGAAAGGCGCTGGTGTGGCGCACGCTCGACGACGGACGTCCGATCTACGCGCGCAGGCTCGCGGTCGCCGAGGTGCAGCAGCGCATCGACCGGGTCCTGCGCCCGTATCACGCGGCGCTGCGCAAGGCGATCGACGCGGCGCACGAGCGCGACGGCGTCTCGTTTCACATCAACTGCCACTCGATGAAACCGGTCGCGGGCAAGATGTCGACCGACGGGCAGGGATCGCGGCGCGCCGACATCGTGCTGGGCGATCGCGACGGCACGACCTGCTCGGGCGAGTTCACCGAGCTGCTGCGAGCCCTGTTCGCGGACGCCGGTTACGATGTTCGCGTCAACGATCCGTACAAAGGCGTCGAGCTGGTGCGCGCGTTTTCCGATCCTCGCAACGGCCGGCACAGCCTGCAGATCGAACTGAACCGCGCCCTGTACATGCGTGCCGGGGAGTTCGAGAAGAACGAACACTTCGAGCGGCTGAGCGCCGAGATCGACGGCATCCTCGCCGAAGTCGCGCGCTTCGCCCGCGCGAACACCAACCCCGACCACAGGCAGATCCCGACATGAACTCCGCGAAACACCCTGCAACCGCGGCCGAGCGACCAATCGAACTGGTCGCGCCGGACATCTCGCCCTATCGCGACGGCAATGCCGGCGTCGACTACGTCCACAGCTTCGACTCCGGCAAGCCGGGTCCGCACGTGATGGTGCAGGCGCTCACGCACGGCAACGAGATCTGCGGCGCGATCGCGCTCGAGTGGCTGCTGAGCGAGAAGGTCGTGCCGATCGCCGGCCGTCTCACGCTCGCGTTCGGCAACGTCGAGGCCTTCGCGCGCTGGGACCCGTCGGACCCCGATCGCTCGCGTTACTGCGACGAGGACTTCAACCGGGTCTGGGGCGACGACGCGCTGCGCGGCACGCGCGACTCGATCGAACTGCGCCGCGCGCGTGCGCTCGCGCCGATCGTCGACTCGGTCGACTACCTGCTCGACATCCACTCGATGCACGAGGCGTGCCGCCCGATCATGGTGTGCGGCGTCACCGGCAAGGGCGGCGAGAAGTCGGCCGAACTCTCGCGCCGCATCGGCGTACCGGGCGACCTGCTCGTCGACACCGGGCACCCGGCGGGGCTGCGCATGATCGAGCGCGGGGCCTTCGGCGACCCGGCGCAGCAGCGCACCGCGATCCTGATCGAGTGCGGACAGCACTGGGAGCGCTCGGCCGCAGACGTCGCGATCGACACCGCGCTGCGCTTTCTCGCGCACACCGGCGCGGTGGACGCGCAATGGGCGCGAGCGCGGATGCCGCTCGCCCCCTCGCCCCGCCAGCAGCTGATCCACGTGACCGAAGCGGTCGTCGCGCGCACGATGCAGTTTCGCTTCGAGCGCGTGTTCGCCGGACTGGAAGTGATCGAAAGCGCCGGCGAGCCGATCGCGCGCGACGGCGACACGGTGTTCCGTGCACCCTACGACAACACGGTGCTGGTGATGCCTTCGCTCGCGCACCTCAAGCCCGGCACAACGATGGTCCGGCTCGGGAGGATCGTCGCGCCCGACTGACCCGAAAAACGGGTCGCGCGTTCAGCGGCGCGGCGCGCAGCGCGCCGGGTTCAGTCGTACTTGCGCGCGTCCTCGATCACTTTGCCGTCGTTCGGCAGGGTTCCGCGCGCGACCAGCTCGACCTCGCCGCGCAGGCTGGTCACGTCCCGAATCGTCTCGACGACTCGCTCCGCCAGGCCCTGCGAGGTCGCGTCGACCTCGCAGCGCAGCGTCATCGTGTCGTTGGCCATCTCGCCGCTGATCACGAGCCGCGCACGCCCGATCTCGGGATGGCGCTTGACGATCTCGGCGATCTGCCCCGGGCGCACGAACATGCCGCGCACCTTGGTCGTCTGATCGGCGCGACCCATCCAGCCGCGGATGCGCACGTTGGTGCGCCCGCAGGGCGACGGCCCGGCCATGACCGCCGACAGATCGCCGGTGCCGAAGCGGATCATCGGATACTCTGAACTGAAGCTGGTGATCACGATCTCGCCCACCTCTCCGTCGGTCACCGGCTCGCCGGTTCCGGGGCGGACGATCTCGAGGATCAGCTCCTCGTCCAGGATCATCCCCTCCATCGCCTCGGATTCGTAGGCGATGTTGCCGAGGTCGGCGGTGCCGTACCACTGGAGCACCGTCTGCACGCCCTGCTCGAGAAACCACTTGCGAAGGCTGGGCGGAAGCGCCTCGGCGCCCAGCAGCGCGCGCTTGAGCTTCGAGATGTCCGCGCCGGTCTCGCGCGCTTTCTCGATGATGATGCGCAGGAACGAGGGCGTGCCGACGAAAGCGTCGGGCTTGTACATCCGGATCAGTTCGATCTGCTGCTCGGTCTGGCCGATGCCGGCCGGGATCACCGCGCAGCCGATCGCGCGCGCCGCCGAGTCGACCATCCACGCCCCGGGCGTGAGGTGGTAGGCGAAGCAGTTCTGCACGATGTGGCCCGGCCGGATGCCGGCGGCCCACATCGCGCGCGCCGCACGCCAGGAATTCTCGCGCACCGGTTCGGGTTCGAAGATCGGACCCGGCGACATGAACAACCGCCCCATCCGCCCCGGCTCGATCGTGGCGAGGCCGCCAAACGGCGGGCGCTCGTCCTGCAGCGCTCTCAGGTCATCTTTGCGCAGCACCGGCAGCATTGCCAGCGCCTTGCGCGACGAGATCGACTTCGGTTCCACGCCGGCGAGAATTCCGGCCCAGCCGGGCGCCTTTGCGATCGCGTGCGCGATCAAGCCCGGCAGGCGCGCCATCAGCGCGCCTTCGCGCGCTTCCGGGGCACGCGTCTCGAGATCGTCGTAGTAGGGGCTGGTCATCGGTCTACACGCGGCGCGGGTGGATCACCAGTCTACAGCCAGCGCTTGCGGCGGCGATAGGACTTGATGTCGCGAAACGACTGCCGGCCTTCCTTCGACACGCCGAGGTAGAACTCCTTGACGTCCTCGTTCTCCGCCAGCGCCCTGGCTTCGCCGTCCATCACGATGCGCCCGTTCTCCAGGATGTAGCCGTAGTCGGCGTACTTCAGCGCGACGTTGGTGTTCTGCTCGGCGAGCAGGAAGCTGACCTTCTCCTCGCTGTTCAGCGTGCGAACGATCTCGAAGATCTCCGCCACGAGCTGCGGCGCGAGACCCATCGACGGTTCGTCGAGCAGGATCATCTGCGGCTTGGCCATCAGCGCGCGGCCCACCGCCGTCATCTGCTGCTCGCCGCCGGAGGTATAGCCGGCCTGCGCGCCGCGCCGCTCCTTCAGGCGCGGAAAGTAGTGGTAGACGCGATCGAGCGCCGCGCGCATCTGCGCGCGGCTGAGATTGCGCGTATACGCCCCGGTGAGAAGGTTCTCCTCGACGGTGAGGTGCGCGAAGCAGCGACGGCCTTCCATCACCTGGATCACGCCGCGCTTGACCAGTTCCGAGGGCGAGAGCGACTCGATCCGGTCGCCCCTGTACTCGATCGAGCCCTTGGTGACCTCGCCGCGTTCGCCCTTGAGAAGATTCGACACCGCGCGCAGCGTCGTCGTCTTGCCCGCGCCGTTGCCACCGAGCAGCGCGACGATCTTGCCTTCGGGAACGTAGAGCGACACGCCCTTTAGCACCAGGATCACGTGGTTGTAGATGACTTCGATCCCGTTGACTGACAGCAAATGCGCGCTCACTTGTTGCGTTCCTTCATCTGCGTTCACTGAGCGTCAGGCTTTCCTCGCAACCCCGGCGCTTGCGACGACGGAGCACAGGCTCTCGAACCACCGATCCGCGTCCCGGACTGCGAGGAAAGCCGCCCGCCGCGCGCGGCGACGGGCAGCCTGGTTCCAAGGTCGAAACCGGATTACTTCTGCGATTCCTTGGCGCAGTCACGCACCGCGATCTTCTTTTCCGTCGCGAACTTCAGCGCGGCCTTCTGGATGAAAGGCTTGAGAATCTGCGCGTCGGCCTCGTACCAATCGGAAGTCGGCTTCCAGTTCTTCCCGTCCCAGGTCTGGATCCGGCTCTTGACCGGGCCCATGTGATCCTGGCAGGAGGTGCTCACCGGCTGCACGTTGTCGCCGAAGCCCAGTTCCTGGAGACGCTTGGAGTCGATCGTGAGGTTTTCAAGCGCCCACCGCACCTGCTCGCCAGTCATCGGCTTGTTGCCGTAGCGCTTCTGCGCGGTGCGCACCGCCTCGACCCCGTACATCGCCTGCACCAGTCCGCGGTTGTACAGGACCGTGCCGATCTCTTCCTTCGGACCCGTTCCCTGGCCTTTTGCGTGAAGGAGCCGCTCGATGTCGGCATGGATCTTGAACTTGCCGGCGCCGACGCCGAGTTCAAGCCCGTTGTACCCCTTGGACCCATCCCCTGCGGGAAGTACGTCCGGCTCGCCTGCAGACCACCAGACGCCGAACATCTTCTCGCGCGGATACCCGGTGGCGACTGCCTCCTTGATCGCTGTGGAGTTCATCACGCCCCAACCCCAGAGAAACAGGTAGTCGGGTCGATCGCGACGGATCTGGAGCCAAGTCGCCTTCTGCTCGATTCCGGGGCTCGCGACGGGCAGCAGCATCAGCTGATAGCCGTGCATCTTCGCTCGCTCTTCGAGCATCGCGATCGGCTCCTTGCCGTAGGGCGAATCGTGGTAAACGAGCGCGATCTTCTTGCCCTTGAGCT
>JAHDXY010000174.1 GCA_023384005.1 Burkholderiaceae bacterium
GCCGCCGCGTTCGAGCCGATGCTCGTAGCGTTTGAGCGCTTCGGTGCCGTTCTTCACGCAGGCACCGCTTCCGATGTCGAATTCCCACCCGTGTTTGGGACAGGTGAGCGTGCGCCCTTCGAGCGCGAGTTGCGGAATGTCGGTGCTCTGGTGCGGGCAATGCGCGTCGTAGACGCTGGTCTGCCCGTCGACGCAGGCGACGAACACCGCGCGCCCGTCGCACTCGACTCGCAGCGCGCTGCCGGCGGGCAGATCGGCTTCGGCCATCAGATCGTGCCATCGCGCCTCGGCTCCGATCGCCTGTGGATCGAACCCCGGAAGCTCCATCGCAAGGATCACGTCCATCGCCCAGACGATCTTCGCCAGCCCCAGCGCGGGAAACGCCATCAGCAGCGCGTCGATCACCTCGGCCGGGGTCGCACCCTCGGCGAGCGCGCGCTTGAGGTACTGGCGCAGGCCGCGCTCGGTCTGGGCGTGCACTTTCGTGATCACCGAGATCAGGTTGCGTGTCTTCGGGTCGAGGCGCTGTCCGGCATCCTTCAGGAAGCTGAAGTAGTGACCCATCGCCTCGGGTCTCGCTTTGATCAGGTAACTCAGCGCTTCACTCATCTCGTGCCCCGTCCTGGTCCCGCCACGTCTCGTCCGGTCTCGCCCGGTCTCGTCCCGTCCCGCTTCGGGTCCGCCGCGCAACGCGCGCCGCCGACGCCGGCTCGGCGCCGTTCAGGTGCCGCCGGCAAAGCGCCTGAGCCGATCGGCTGGTACGCCGTTGTCGGCGAGCAGCCGCGTCGCAGTGTCGACGAATGCAGCTGGCCCCGCAACGAAGAACACGCTGGCTTCGGGGTCGTTGTCGTGCGCGGCGCGTTCGGCCGCTTCGCGCGCGCCCTGCTCGACGCCGTCCGCTGCGAGCGCGACGTAGCGGAACTCGTCGAATGCGTCGGCCCAGCTCTCGCACAGGTTCTCAAGGTAGTGCCCGTCGGGGCGGGTCGCTACCCAGTACAGAGAGAACCACTCGACCGATTCGATCGCGATCACGTGCTCGATCAGGCTCTTGACCGGCGCGAACCCGGTGTCGCAGGCGAGGAACACCACTGGCGCCGCGTGCTCCGGGGCGAGGACGAAATCGCCGCTCGGACCGTGAACGCCTATCGAGTCGCCGGCACGCAGTTCGCCGGCGAACAGGCGCACCGCGAAGGGATCGTCGGCGTCGCGTGCAACGTGGAACAAAAGGTTGCGGTCGTCGCAGGGGCAGCTCGCGATCGGGTAGGCGGCGTGGAAATCCTCGCTGTCGTCCGCGGCCGAACCGAGGCTGACCGACTGGCCGGCGAGGAACCGCAGCCGCGCGCTTCGCGGGGTTTGCAGGTGCAGCATCCGGGTGTCCTCGCCCAGTCGATCGATCGCGCGTACCTTCGCGACCAGGTCCTGTCGCGGGATGTCGGCCGGTCCGGCCGCTTCCAGGGTCTCGATCGCCAGGTCGCCCAGCGCGGTGTGCGTGCAAAGCAGCACGTAACCTTGTTGCTTCTCGGCCGCCGAGAGAACGTAGTCCGAGGGCTGGATCGCGCGAACCTCGCCCGAGATCAGGCGCGCCTTGCACAGACCGCAGTTTCCGCTTCCGCAGCCGTAGTTGAAGCTCAGCCCGGCCTTGAGCGCGGCCTGCAACAGGCTGTCGTTGCCCTCGACCAGGAACTCGCGTCCGCTCGGGCGAACGGTCACGTTGGCGCACACCAGGTTGAGCATGTCAGTCATCGCATCCAGAGGGTTGTCCGATTCGCTGCCCAGGATCTTCGCGAGTCCGCTCTCGAGGCGCGCGAGCAGGTCGTCTGCGTTGGGGGACTGCGCGTCGCGTGTGCTCAGCCGCTCGATCATGCTTGCGACGAGCTCGTGATAGGCCTGCAGGTGGCGGCGCACCTCGGCCAGTTCCTGGCTCTGCGCGAACAGCCGGTGCGAGAGCACTTCGGGCGCGGGCTGGATGCGCTCGCGCACCCTGCGCCCGAACGACTCCTCGCGGATTCGCGTCGTCTTCTCGAACAGGCCCGCGTCCTCAAGGCGTACCTGGGGAAAGGCGCGCAGCAGCTCGTCGGTGCTCACCAGCCCGTCGTACGACGCGAGTTCGCCCGAGCGGATCATCCGCTGCAGCGCGCCGCGCGGTACGCCGACCAGATGCGCGGCGCGAGAAACCGTCAGTGCCTGGGCCATGTGGGGGAGGGGTCCCGTTGTACGTCGATGATCGCCTCGCGCCGTCGAGGTTAACCCGAGTCCCGCGCGTCGGTCGAGTACCATCGGGTTTGTCGCTTGCACGCGGGAAAGCCCACAGGTGGAAAACGAAGGGATGGCGGATTTCAGTGATGCCGAGGCCGCCGACGCGCTGGTGCGCGCTTGAAGATCTGCATCGTGTCCGACAGCCACGATCGCGCGCCGAGCCTCGCCGCGGCGGTCGTCGCGGCCAGGGCGGCCGGCGCGCGGGCAGTGATCCACTGCGGAGACCTGATCGGCGCGAACACGCTCAGACCGCTGCTCGCGCTAGGCATCCCGGTGCACACCGTGCACGGCAACAACATCGGCGATCCGGTCGCGCTGGCGCGGCTGTGCGCGTCGTCGGGCGGACTGCTGCAGTATCACGGCATCGATGCCGAGCTCGAACTGGCCGGGCGCAGGATCATCGCGACCCACTACCCGCACCACGGACGCGGACTCGCCTGCACCGGCGACTACGATCTGGTTTGTTGCGGTCACTCGCATCGCGCCTCGATCGTCGCGCAGCCGAACATCGCCGGCAAGACGACCTGGCTCGTCAATCCGGGGTCGGTGGCCGGACTTGGTGCCCCGCCCAGCTGGGTGCTGGGCGACCTCGAAGCAATGCACTTCGAGCTGCACGAAACGCTCTGATCTACCCATCCGGGGAATAGCCCGCCCGAGCGATTTCCGGTGTGATTGAAAGATCACCAAGGCGCAGACCACATGACCGAGCCGAGCGACACGGCCCACAGCGTCGCGGCCGACCGCGCGATCCCGACTGGCGAGACGATCTTCGTCGTCGGCACTCCCGAGGTCGCGGCGTCCGGTCCGCTCGACGTCAACCGTGCGGCGCAAAGCGCCACGCGAGCCGCGCTGCGCGCGATCTATCCCGGTTGTTCTTCGCAGCTGCTCACGATCGCCTGCTGCGGCAACGCGAAGGACGCGGGGCTCCGCGGCCAGCTGATTCGCGCGACCAGGCGCGAGGAAATCGCCGCCAAGCCGGCGAAGTCGCTGCGCGGCGGCAGCAACGCGATCGCGGCGCCTCTCACGCGCGAACGCGAGGGCACCTTCTAAACGCAAGAGGCCGAGTGATGGACTCCCCGAAGATCAGCATCGTCGTTGTCTCAGGGTCGCGCGAACGGCTGCAGATGGCGGCCATGATGGCGTCGGTGGGAGCAGTTAGCGGCAACGACGTGACCGTGTTTCTGTCGATGAACGCGCTGCAGTACTTCGTCAAGGGTCACGACGCGCCGGCGCCGCCGGAAGGGCCGTTCGGCGAGACGATGGCTGGCAAGAACGTGCCGCAGTTCAAGCTTCTGTTCGAGCAGGCGGTGACGCTCGGTGATGCGAAGATCTACCCGTGTTCGATGGCGATCGACGTGATGGGGATCAGCGAAGACTCGCTCGAGCCCTGGTTGATGGAGCCACTCGGACTCACGAAGTTCCTGAGCGATGCGCAGGCGGCGCAGGTCTGGTCGTTCTGAGCATTGCTAGCGCGGCGCAGGAGGCGCACCATGGCTGAAAGAAAGGTGATCGACGCCCGCGGCAGCTTCTGTCCCGGGCCGCTGATGGAACTGATCGGTGCAATCAAGCTGGTACAGGTGGGCGACGAGCTCGAGGTCCTGTCCAACGACAAGGGATCGGCCAACGACATTCCGGAGTGGATTCGCAAGGTCGGCCACGAGCTGCTCGAAGTCCGGGAGGACGGCGGAATCTGGCACATCGCGGTCAGGAAAGTGAAGTAGCGATCCCTGGGCGCGCCACAAAACAAGGAGTGGAGATGAAGATCCTGATCGTCGGCGGAGGAATGGGAGGAACCATTCTTGCCAACAACCTCGCGCGCAGGCTCGCCGCGGAGCTCAAGTCGGGAAAGGTGCGACTGACGATGCTGTCGGCGTCGGACCGGCACATGTACCAGCCGGCGCTGCTGTATCTGGCGTTCGGCAGGGTCACGCCCGACGAGCTCTACCGCGACCAGGCGAGCCTGCTCGAACCGGGCATCCGGTTCTTCGTCGACCCGGCCGAGGAGTTCCTCCTCGACGCCAACCAGGTCAAAACCAAGAGCGGCAAGACTTTCGACTACGACGTACTGGTGATCGCCACCGGTTCGCGCCCCGTTCCCGAGCTGATTCCGGGGCTGGCCGAGAACGCCGAGACTTTCTATACGGAGGAAACCGCGGTCAAGATGTTCCATCGGCTGCGCACCTTCGAGGGCGGGCGCGTGGTGATCGCGGTCGGCGTACCGCACAAGTGCCCGATGGCGCCGCTGGAGATCACCTTCATGCTGCACGACTATTTCAAGGATCGCGGCATGGCCGACAAGGTGCAGTTGCACTACACCTACCCGATCGGCCGGGTGCACAGCCTCGAGAATGTCGCGAAATGGGCGGCTCCGGAATTCGACCGCCTCGGCATTAGCTACGAAACGCTGTTCAACATGAAGGAGGTCGACGGCGCCGCCAAGGTGGTGCGTAGCGAAGAGGGCACCGAAGCCCGCTACGACCTGCTGATCACGATTCCCGCGCACCGCGGCATGGAGGTGATCGAGAAGAACAACCTGGGCGCGGGCGGTTGGGTGCCGACACACCGCCATCAACTCAACATGGAAGGCCGCAGCAACGTATTCGCGATCGGCGACACGACCAATCTGCCGATCAGCAAGGCCGGGTCCACTGCCCACTTCGAAGCCGACACGCTGGGCGAAAACATCGCGGCAATGATCAAGCTCGGCGCGCCGGTTCGCGACTACGACGGCAAAGTGTTCTGCTTTATCGAAGCCGGCAAGGACCGCGCGACCTACGCGATGTTCGACTACCAGAATCCTCCCGATCCGAAGCCCCCGACCAGGGCGGTGCACTGGTTCAAGATGGCATACAACAAGCTCTACTGGGTTTCAGCCAGGGGCCTTCTATAAAGGGGAGCGAAGCATGAATACTCAGACTGGGGAGGCGCACGCGGCGGCGGTCGAGGTCGACCGCGTCGTCGCCGCGGCGCGCGACGCTCTTAGTGACGAAATGGTCTCACGGCTGTCGTCCAGCGCGGGCGACGCACTCGAGCTGATGGACCAGATCACGCGCGCCGGGCTCGGGCGCGCGATCCCCGCGGTTGCCGAGATGGTCAACAACGGCGATCTCGATCGCCTGGTCAAGCTTGCGCGGGTCTACGGTTCGGCCGAAGACGCGCTCAGCGACGAAATGGTCGGTCGCCTGACCGAGACGATCGGCAACGGCCTGTCGCTGCTCGATCGCGCCAGCCGCGGTGGCGCCGAGCGGATCGTCGCGATGCTCGAGCACCTCGAAGGCAGTGGAGCGCTCGAGCGGCTGGCGAACTCGGTGCCGCAACTGGTCGAGCGGCTGGGCGTCGTTCAGAACCTGCTGCAATCGCTCGAGCACGCGGTGAACGTGAGCGCGCAGGCGCCGCGTGCCTCCGGCGGGCTTTCGGGACTCTGGCAGATGATGCGCGACCCGGACACGCAGGAGACATTGAGTTTCCTGCTCACAATCGGCAAGGAAATGCGCAAGACGATCGCGCAGAAGTAGCGCAAGCGACCGGCGGCGGGACGTCTTATTCGCCACGGCCGCCTTCGTAGCTGCCTTCCTAGCTGCCTTCGTCGCGAGGCTGCCGCCCGGCGGCCTCGCGGTCGAGGCGCATTGCCCTCTCGCGCGCACCTTGAGCAAATCCTCCTTGAGCATCTCGAGCTTGTCCTCGGCCACCTTGAGCATCAGGTGATCGCGCAGGCACGACGCGGGCACTGCCGCCTGGCCATAGGGCGGGTTGTCGTCGAGCATGGCCTTGTTGCGGACCATGTAGTCCTCGCCATAGGCGTTGGTCGCCTTGGCCTTGCATCCGTCGCACTTGTCGGTACGACCAAAGGTTGGCAGTGCTTCCCCTCGTAGATCGGATAGGAGTTCTGGAACGCGATCATTCGATTCGCGGTGCTCACCGCGCCGAGTGCCCGCTGAGCTTCACCTCGACGTTCTGCGAGGCCTCGAGGCTGGCGTAATACGCTCGCAGCACCTCGAGCACTTCGCCACGGCTGAATTCGGCCGGGACCTCGGCGCCCTCGGAGAGCCACTTGCGCAGCTTGGTGCCGGAGACGAGCAGGCGGTCCGACTCGCCGTGCGGGCAGGTGCGCGCCGAGGCCATCCCGCCGCAGCGATAGCACCAGAACGTCCAGTCGATCTTCAGCGCCTGCGTCTGCAACGAGTCCTTGGGCAGGTGGTCGAAGATGTGGTGAGCGTCGAACGGTCCGTAGTAGCTGCCCACGCCGGCGTGGTCGCGCCCGACGATCAGGTGCGAGCAGCCGTAGTTCTGGCGAAACAGCGCGTGCAGCAGCGCCTCGCGCGGACCGGCGTAGCGCATGTCCAGCGGGTAGCCGGCCTGCACGACGGTGTTGGCCTGGAAGTAGTTCTCGACCAGCACCGAGATCGCTTCGGTGCGCACGTCGGCCGGGATGTCGCCGGGTTTGAGCGCGCCGAGCAGCGAGTGCACCAGTACGCCGTCGCAGACTTCGATCGCGACCTTGGCCAGGTACTCGTGCGAGCGGTGCATCGGGTTGCGGGTCTGGAACGCGGCGATCCGCGACCACCCGAGCGAGGTGAACAGCGCGCGCGTTTGCGCGGGAGTCATGAACAGCGCGCCGTAGCGCTCCGGGAAGCCGCCCATCGAGAGCACGCGCACCGGACCGGCCAGGTTGATCTCCCCCTGGTCCATGACCATCTTCACTCCCGGGTGCTCGGGGTCGGTGGTGCGGTACACGGTCGCGCATTCGTGGGACTTGTCGATCTCGTACTTCTCGGTGACCGTCATCGTCGCGAGCACCGAGCCGTCGTCGGGGTCGAGCAGTGCGATGTCGCGGCCGGTGGCGAAGGCTTCGGCCTGCGCCCGCGTGGCCGAGAGCGTGATCGGGATCGGCCAGAACAGCCCGGAGGCGGTGCGCATTCCGTCGCACACCCCCTGCCAGTCGGTGTGCGACATGAAGCCTTCGAGTGGCGTGAATCCGCCGATCCCGAGCATGATCAGGTCGCCTTTCTCGCGCGAACTCACGCGCAGGCCGGGCAGCGACCCGGCGCGCTCGAGCTCCGCCGCGAGCGCGTCGCCTTGCAGGAGCAGCGCGTTGAGGTCGCCGCCGCCGTGTGGGTCAACCAGAGCCATAGCCGTTTCCCTTCGTTCGTTTGGCCGAAACCGGCCGGAATCGCCAGCCAGCTCGGGGACGCGCTCGCGGCGCAGCGCAAGCACACGCGCGCGCGCGAGAGAGGAACCGTACCCTACCCGATTCCGACACCGTGTCATTGACCCTTCGCAAGGTCATTCGATCGCCTGGTAGTAGAGATTCTGGGGGTGGTTCGCTTCGGCGAAGAAGTACCAGCGCTCGGCGAGCAGTCCGGCGTACTGCACCGGGAACGCGGCGAGCGCCGCAGCCACGGAGCCGGTGGCGAGCGACGCCGCCAGCAGCAGCGCCGGCACGGCGAAAACCGCGACGACGAAGACCCAGCGAATCCAGCGCAGCGTCCCGGGGGCGCGCCCGTGGAAGAACTCGCGCGTGTTGAACGAGCCCGCCTGGAAGCCCTTCGAGCGCTGGACGATTCGCGGATGCTTGACGCCGATCGCAGTCTGCACGGTGGATCGCGGGCGCAGCCGCCGGTTGCGCCACAGCGACGCGCCGCGCCCGAGCGCGGCAAGCGCTGTGATCACCAGCGCCCACGCCGCGAAGAACGCGAACAGCCCGGGCGCCGCCGCGGCGGCGATCGCCGTGGCGAGCGTGAACCCGGACGCCGCTCCGAGCAGCGTGTAGTTGATCACCGTGAGCGGGCTGTGCCACTCGCGCAGGAACGGCAGGCAGGCGTAGATCATCGCGGTGCAAAGGAAGAGCGCGAACGCGAGGATGCTCGCCAGCACGCCGGCCGCGAACGTCAGGTCGATCACCACGCCGTCGGCCAGCGTGACCAGCGCGGGGCGCCAACCGCTCCAGTGCGCCAGCGCGTAGACGAGCACCGCCGCCATGAATGCCGGCAGCGCGATCACCTCGCGCGACAACCACGAGGTGCGCCACTGCGCGATCGCGCGCCAGGCGCGTTGCGGTCGTCCGAGATGAAAGAACGAGGCGAGCAGACCGGCGCCGGTCAGCACGAGAGCGATCAGGCTCGCCGGAGCGTGAAAGCGCGCGCCGTCCTGCGCCGGAACGAGTTCGAACAAGGCATAGCTTTGAGCAGTGAACACCGCGAGGAACAGGCCCTGCCCGGCGCCGATCAGCGTCGTCAGCAGGATCACCGGGAGTTCCGGGCGCACGGCTGCGGGCCCGGCCTTACCAGGACATCACGTCGTCGAGCGACGGATCGGACTTGGGCGGCTTGGGCAAGAGGCCGTCGACCTTGAGCGGGTTGTCGGCGCGCTCGAGTTCGTCGACGTGGATTCGAACGCCGGTGCGGCGCCGCGGCAGGTAGTGGTTCGCGGGGTGCGTGCCCCACTCCGGCATCAGCGCATAGCCGGCGTTCTCGCGGATCGCCTCTGAAACTTCGGACGCCGGGTCGTGGATATCGCCGAAGAGCCGAGCACTGGTGGGGCAGGCCATCACGCACGCCGGCTTGCGCTCCGAAGCGGGCAGCGCCTGATCGTAGATCCGGTCGACGCACAGCGTGCACTTGGTCATGACCTTGCGCTGCGTGTCGAACTCGCGCGCCCCGTAGGGGCAGGCCCATGAGCAATACTTGCAGCCGATGCACTTGTCGTAGTCCACCAGGACTATCCCGTCCTCGGCGCGCTTGTAGCTCGCGCCGGTCGGGCACACCGGCACGCAGGGCGGGTCCTCGCAGTGCAGGCAGGACTTCGGAAAGTGCACGGTCTGCGTCGCCGGGTATTCGCCGACCTCGAAGGTCTGGACCCGATTGAAGAAGGTGCCCTGCGGTTCTTCGCCGTAAGCGTCGACGTCGGCCAGCGGGCCGGCGGCACCCGAGGTGTTCCACTGCTTGCAGCTCGTCACGCAGGCATGGCAGCCGACGCACACGTTCAGGTCGATGACCAGCGCGAGTTGCGTCACCTGCGCGCTCCGGCGCCGGCGAAGAACGCGACGGTCCGGGCGGCGAACCCGGTCCCGGGCGCCGCCGGGACCGCCGCGGGTCGCGGCCAGGTCGTGCCGGCGTCGGCGTCGTCGGCCTTGTAGATGCGCACGCGCACGTCGTACCAGGCGGCCTGCCCGGTGACCGGATCGGAGTTCGAAAGCCC
>JAHDXY010000175.1 GCA_023384005.1 Burkholderiaceae bacterium
TGTCACCCGGCCGCGATACCAGAGCGCGTGCAAGTGCGCGAGAGACTCGCCGATCGCGAAGGTGCTCTGGTGCGTGTCGAGCGGGCGGGGGAACAGGATCGGGGTCACTTCGTAAGCGCTCGGCGCGCGCGCGCGGCAGGCCGCGATCACCAGCGCGAGGCGCTCGTCGTGGTGGTCGACGAGCTGGCCGATGCGCGTGTGCAGGCCGCGAAACGGCTTGCCGTGCGAGGGCAGCACCAGCGTGTCCTCGCGGCAGGGCACGAACTTGCGCAGCGACGCGATGAACCAGTCCACCGGATTGGACTCGGGCTCGGTCTCGAACACCGACACGTTGGTCGAGATGCGCGGCAGCACCATGTCGCCCGAGATCAGCAGCGCGTCGGCTTCGCAATAGAGCGAAGCGTGCTCGGGCGAATGCCCGATCCCGATCACGACGCGCCAGTCGCGCCCGCCGATGCGCACCAGTTCGCCCTCGCGGATGCGCCGGAACGACAGCGGCATCGCCGGAACGAGCGAGGAGAAATAGTGCTTGCCGCGCGCGCGGATCGCCTCGAGCAGCGCACCGGGCGGCACGCCGTGGCGCCGGAAATGGCTCGCGTCCGAGTCGCCGTCGGCGCCGGGCAGCATCGCCGAGAACACGCGCCCCAGCGCATACTCGCCCATCGTCATCCACAGCGGAGCGCCGAATCGCTGGTGGATCCAGTGCGCGAGCCCGACGTGGTCCGGGTGCGTGTGCGTGCAGAGGATCCGCCTGATCGGCAGCCCGTCCAGGCCGTCGGCGAACAGCCGCTCCCAAAGGCCGCGGATCTCGGCCGACGAGATGCCGCAATCGATCAGCGTCCAGCCTTCGCCGTCGAAGTCATCGCGCAGCAGCCACAGGTTGATGTGATCGAGCGCGAAGGGCAGCGGCATGCGCACCCAGCGGATGCCGGGCGCGACTTCGATCGTCGTCGCGGGGTCCGGCAGCATGTCGCCCAGCGGGTAATCGAGCTGGTTTTCGAGTGGGTTCATCGTTCGCTATACTTGACGTTTACGTAAAGTGTAACCCGTTGCCGGGCCAAGCGTGCCACCGACACCCACGTTCACGATCAGCGAGCTGTCGCGCGAGTTCTCGATCACGCCGCGAACAATCCGCTTCTACGAGGATCGCGGACTGATCGCGCCCACCCGCACCGACGCGCGCCAGCGCGTCTATTCGCAGCGCGATCGCACGCGGCTCAAGCTCACGCTGCGCGGCAAGCGGCTCGGCCTGTCGCTGGCCGAAGTGCGCGAACTGGTCGACATGTACGAGTCGCCCGCCGACAACGCGGCGCAGCTCAGGCGCTTCCTCGACGTGCTCGGCGCGCACCGCGTGCGCTACGAGCGCCAGCTGCGCGACCTCGGGGAAACACTGGCCGAGATCGACGAGCACGAGCGGCGCGCGCGCGCGCTGCTCGACGAATGCTCGCGCACCACCCCGAAGGCGCACGCTCGATGACCACCCCAACGGACCAGGTTCGCGATCCGGACTTCGCGCGCCGCGTGCGCTCGAGCTTCGACGCGCAGGGCGCGATGCGGCTGTTCGGCGCGCGCCTCGCGCTGGTCGAACACGGCCGGGTCGAGATCGAGATGGACTCGTCGCCCGAGTTCACGCAACAGCACGGCTTCACGCACGGCGGCGTGATCGGCGCGGTGCTCGACACGGCCTGCGGTTTCGCCGCGCTCACCATGATGCCGCCCGACACCGGCGTGCTCACGGTCGAGTACAAGGTCAACTTCCTCGCGCCGGCGCTGGGCGCGCACTTCCGGCTGGTGGGCAGGGTGCGCAAGGCCGGGCGCACGATCACGCTGTCTGAGGCCGACGCCTACGCGGTGCGCGAGGGCGGCGAGAAGCTGATCGCGACGATGACCGCCACCTTGATGACGATCGTCGGTCGCGACGACGTTCGCAGCTAGGCGCGGCGCGCAAGACGCCCCGGCAAACAGGAGACGAGCGATGCTGAGCATTCCAGGCCTGCAGTTCGACCTCGGCGAGGACGTCGCGATGCTGCGCGACTCGCTGCAGCAGTTCGTGGCCGACGAGATCACGCCGCGCGCGGGCGAGATCGACCGCAGCGACCGGTTCCCGATGGACCTGTGGCGCAAGTTCGGCGAGCTCGGCGTGCTCGGGATGACGGTTGCCGAGGACTACGGCGGAACCGACCTTGGCTACCTCGCGCACGTCGTCGCGATGGAGGAGATCTCGCGCGGCTCGGCCTCGGTGGGGCTGTCCTACGGCGCGCACTCGAACCTGTGCGTGAACCAGATCAACCGCAACGGCAGCGACGAGCAGAAAAGGCGTTACCTGCCCAGGCTGATCAGCGGCGAGCATGTCGGCGCGCTGGCGATGTCCGAACCCAACGCCGGCTCGGACGTCGTGTCGATGAAGCTGCGCGCGGAATTCAGGGGCGAGCGCTGGATTCTGAACGGCTCGAAGATGTGGATCACCAACGGCCCCGACGCGGACGTGATGGTGATCTACGCCAAGAACGACGTCGAGGCCGGGCCGCGCGGCATCACCGCCTTCCTCGTCGAGAAGGGCTTCAAGGGTTTCTCGGTGGCGCAAAAGCTCGACAAGCTCGGGATGCGCGGCAGCCACACCGGCGAGCTCGTGTTCCAGGATTGCGAAGTGCCGGCGGAGAACGTGCTCGGGGGCCTGGGAAAGGGCGTGAACGTGCTGATGAGCGGACTCGATTTCGAGCGCGCCGTGCTCTCGGGCGGGCCGCTGGGAATCATGTCGGCGTGCATGGACGCGGTCGTTCCCTACGTTCACGAGCGCAAGCAGTTCGGCCAGCCGATCGGCGAGTTCCAGCTGATGCAGGGCAAGCTCGCCGACATGTACACGACGATGATGGCGTGCCGCGCCTATGTCTACGAAGTGGGACGGCAATGCGACCGCTCCCGCGCGGGAAAGATCGACGCGCGCAGCCTGCGCAAGGACGCTGCCGGCGCGATCCTCTATGCGTCGGAGAAGGCCACCTGGATGGCCGGCGAGGCGATCCAGTGCCTGGGCGCAAACGGCTACATCAACGAGTACCCGACCGGCCGTCTCTGGCGCGACGCCAAGCTCTACGAAATCGGCGCCGGCACCTCGGAGATCCGCCGCATGCTGATCGGGCGCGAGCTGTTCGGCGAGACGGCCTGAACCGCGATGCCGGCCGACGCCACCACTGGCGAGCGACGATGAACAGGGAGCGCGGCAGGGAGCACGCCAGACAGCGCGCGAACGAGATCGCCAACGCGATCCTGGCGGGCTTCGACCGTCACTACGCGCTGTTTCGCTACAACGCGCAACAGGCGAAGTCGCGTTTCGAGTGCGGCGACTGGGTCGGGATACAGCGCCTCGCGCGCGACCGGATCGCGTTCTACGACAAGCGGGTGAACGAGGCTTTCGTGCGCATCCAGTCCGAGTTCCGCGCGAAGGAACTCGACGCGCGCGTCTGGCCGCAGGTCAAGCGCGACTACGTCGCGCTTCTGGCAGACCATCGCCAGCCCGAACTCGCCGAGACCTTCTTCAACTCGGTGTGCACGAAGATCCTGCACCGCAGCTATTTCCACAACGACATCATCTTCGTGCGCCCCGCCGTTTCGGTTGAGTACCTGGACTCCGACCCGCCGAGCTACCGCGTCTACTACCCGAGCACCAGCGGCTGGAAGAGCGCGCTTCGGCAGCTTGTGATCGACATCGGTTTCGCCTGCCCGTTCGTCGACGTCGAGCGCGACCTCGGGCTGATCTTCGAGGCCGCCGGCGCGCACTTCAGCGACGGTTTCACCGCCGCCACCGACTGCCAGCTGCAGGTTCTGCGCACGCCGTTCTTCCGCAACAAGGGCGCGTACGTCATCGGGCGGCTGATCAACGACGGCGAACTGATCCCGTTCGCGCTGCCGGTGCTGCAGGATTCGCACGGCAGGCTGTACATCGACACGATCCTGTTCGGCGCCGAGCGCATCGAGGCGCTGTTCAACTTCTCGCGCGCCTACTTCATGGTCGACATGGACGTGCCCTCGGCCTACGTGCTGTTCCTCAAGACGCTGATGCCGACCAAGCCGGAGTCCGAGCTGTACACGATGCTCGGCCTTCACAAGCAGGGCAAGACGCTGTTCTATCGCGACCTGCTGCACCACCTGCGCTATTCCACCGATCGCTTCATCGTCGCGCCGGGAATCAAGGGCCTGGTCATGACCGTGTTCACGCTGCCCTCGTTCCCGTACGTGTTCAAGGTGATCAAGGACAAGCGCGGCAAGGACATGACGCGCGAGTTCATCGCCGCGCAGTACCAGCTGGTGAAGTTCCACGACCGGGTCGGGCGCATGGCCGACACCTGGGAGTACTCGGGCGTGCCGTTCCCCAAGGACAGGCTCGACCCCGAGCTCGTGGCCGAACTGATGGACACCGCGCCTTCGATCATCGACGACGACGGCGACGCGCTGGTGATCCGTCACGTGTACATCGAACGGCGGATGATCCCGCTGAACATCTACCTGGAACACGCCAGCGAGAGCGAGCGCGAGCACGCGCTCATCGAGTACGGGCAGGCGATCAAGGACATGGTCGCCGCAAACATCTTCCCCGGCGACATGCTCTACAAGAACTTCGGCATGACCCGCCAGGGCCGCGTCGTGTTCTACGACTACGACGAAGTCGCCTACATCACCGACTGCAACTTCCGCAGGATCCCCGAGCCGATGACTCCGGAACAGGAAATGGCCGCCGAGCCCTGGTACACGGTCGGCCCGAACGACGTGTTCCCCGAGGAGTTCGAGACCTTCCTTCTGGGCAATCCGCTGATCCGCGACGGCTTCATGCGCCACCACGCCGAGTTGCTCGACGCGAGCTACTGGCAGGAGCGCCAGCGCCGCATCCGCGAGGGTATGCTCGAGGATGTGTTTCCCTATCCGGACGCGTTGCGTTTCAGGCACCGCCTGGCGCGGCGGGCGACGCAGCCAGAGGCGACGCCCGCCGCCGCGTCCGTACCGACCACAGCAGCGCCGCGCACCGGCGCGGTCGCACACGCCACCATGGAGAGCCCATATGAGCACTGATCCAATCGTCATCGTTTCCGCCGCGCGCACCCCGATCGGGGGCATGCTGGGCGATTTCACCGGCGTCGCCGCCTACGACCTGGGCGCGGCCGCGATTCGCGCCGCGATCGAACGCGCCGACGTCCCCGGCGAGGACGTGGGCGAGGTGCTGTTCGGCAACTGCCTGATGGCCGGACAGGGGCAGGCGCCGGCCCGTCAGGCCGTGCTCGCCGCGGGGCTGCCGCACTCGGCCGGCGCGGTCACCTTGTCCAAGATGTGCGGATCGGGCCTGAAGGCGGTGATGTTCGCCGCCGACATGCTGCGCTGCGACAGCCACGAGGTGATGGTCGCCGGCGGCATGGAGAGCATGACCAACGCCCCGCACCTGCTGCTCAACGCGCGCAAGGGCTACCGCTACGGAGCGTCCACGCTGTACGACCACATGGCGCTCGACGGGCTGGAAGACGCCTACGAACGCGGCAAGGCGATGGGAGTGTTCGCCGAGAACTGCGTCGCCAAGTACGAGTTCAGCCGCGAGGCGCAGGACGCGTTCGCGATCCGCTCGACCGAGCGCGCGCTCGCCGCCAACAAGGACGGCAGCTTCGGGTGGGAAATCGCGCCGGTCACGGTCAAGGGCCGCGGCGGCGACGTTTCGATCGACAAGGACGAGCAGCCTTTCAAGGCCAAGCTCGACAAGATCCCGTCGCTCAAGCCCGCGTTCAAGAAGGACGGAACGATCACCGCGGCCAACGCCTCGTCGATCTCGGACGGCGCCGCGGCTCTGGTGCTGATGCGCGAGTCCAGCGCGAAGAAAAGGGGTGCGAGCCCGATCGCGCGCATCGTCGCGCACTCCACCCACGCGCAGGCCCCCGAGTGGTTCACCACCGCCCCGGTCGGCGCGATCGCCAAAGTTCTGGCGAAATCCGGCTGGAAGGCGGGCGACGTCGACCTGTGGGAGGTCAACGAGGCTTTTGCCGCGGTGACGATGGCGGCGATGAAGGAGTACGAACTCGCGCCCGAGATCGTCAACATCCACGGCGGCGCCTGCGCGCTCGGGCACCCGATCGGCGCCTCGGGTGCGCGCATCCTGGTCACGCTGCTGGGCGGGTTGCGCAAGACCGGCGGCAGGAAGGGGCTGGCGACGCTTTGCATCGGCGGCGGCGAGGCGGTGGCGCTCACCGTGGAGATGCTCTAGGTGCCCGCCGCACTGATCGTCGGTGCATCGCGCGGCATCGGGCTGGAGTTCGTGCGACAGTACCGCGCAGAGGGCTGGAACGTGACCGCGACCCACCGCGACCCGGCCGCCGGCGAGCGCCTGCGCGCGCTCGGCGCGACACCGATCCAGGTCGACGTGCGCGAGGACGCCCAACTCGCGCGACTTGGCCGAACAGCCGCCGCCGCGGCGCCCGACCTGGCGCTGGTCAACGCCGGCGTCTACGGTTCGCGCACGACGAGCCTGGCGAGCGTGCCGCAGGGCGACGAGTTCGATTCGGTGATGCGCACCAACGTGCTCGCGCCGATGCGGCTGGTGGCGGCGCTCGCCGCGCCGCTCGCCGCGCGCGGCGCGACGCTCGGCTTCATGTCCAGCCGCATGGGGTCGATCGCCGAGACTTCCGCGTTCAACGGCGCGCTGTACCGCGTCTCCAAGACCGCGCTCAACATGGTCGCGCGCCTGGCGCACAACGAATACGGCACGAAAGGCCTGCGGGTGCTCTCGTTCCACCCGGGCTGGGTGCGTACCGACATGGGGGGAGCGAACGCCGACGTCGAGGTCCGCGACAGCGTCGCCGGACTGCGCGCTGTGATCGCGGACCCGCTCAGGTACCCGGGCGGAGGCTTCTTCGACTATCGCGGCGCCGCGATCGCCTGGTAGCGATGCAGTGATCCTGAGCGAAGACCAGCGAATGGTTCGCGACGCGGTGCGCGAGTTCGTGCGCCGCGAGGTCGCTCCGCACGCCGCGCGCTGGGATCGCGACAGGGAGTTCCCGGACGAGGCGCTCGCCGGGCTCGCCGCGCTCGGTTGTTACGGCGTCGCGGTGCCCGAGCAGTGGGGAGGCGCCGGGCTCGATTACCTCTCGCTCGCGCTGATCCTCGAGGAAATCGCGGCCGGCGACGGCGCCACCTCGACGATCGTCTCAGTGAACAACTGCCCGGTGTGCTCGATGCTGGTGTCGTGGGCCAGCGACGAGCAAAAGGAACGCTGGCTCGTTCCGCTCGCGAGCGGGACGATGCTCGGTGCGTTCTGCCTGACCGAGCCGCACGTCGGTTCGGACGCGTCGAGCCTTCGCACGAGCGCGCGACGCGAGGCCGGCGGCTACGTGCTCGATGGCGTGAAGCAGTTCGTCACCTCGGGCAAGAACGCCGACGTCGCGCTGGTGATGGCGGTGACCGATGCGCAGGCGGGCAAGCGCGGCATCTCGGCGTTCATCGTGCCCACCGACACCCCCGGCTACGTCGTGGCTCGCCTCGAGGACAAGCTCGGCCAGCACGCCTCCGATACCGCGCAGGTCCTGCTCGAGAACTGTCGCGTTCCCGCGCGTAACCTGATCGGCGAAGAGGGCCAGGGCTACAAGATCGCGCTCTCCGGACTGGAAGGCGGTCGCATCGGCATCGCGTCGCAATGCGTCGGGATGGCGCGCGCGGCCTTCGAAGCCGCGCTCGCCTACGCCAAGGATCGCGTCGCCTTCGGCCAGCCGATCTTCGAGCATCAGGCGGTGCAGTTTCGCCTCGCCGACATGGCGACCCGAATCGAAGCCGCGCGCCAGCTGGTTCATCACGCCGCCTGCCTGCGCGACGCCGGGCAGCCCTGCCTGAAGGAAGCGGCGATGGCCAAGCTGAACGCGTCGGAAATGGCCGAGCGCGTGTGCTCCGACGCGATCCAGGTGCACGGCGGCTACGGCTACGTGCGCGATTTCCCGGTCGAGCGGATCTACCGCGACGTGCGCGTCGCGCAGATCTACGAGGGCACCAGCGACATCCAGCGCATCCTGATCGGGCGCGCACTGGCGGGCGCGTCGGGCTGAGCCCGGGCAGGGTGCGCGCCGGCGGGCTCGTCCCGCCGAATTCGGGCGGGGCGCGGGCTCATCCGGCCGGGTTCGGGCAGGGCGCGGGCTCGCCCGGCTGGGTCCGGTCAGTGCCCGCCCCAGCGCCGCGATGCCCGCTCAGGCGCTGCCCGCCGCCCGAGCCAGCGCGTCGGCCCACTGTTCGCGCAGCCAGCGCGCGCAGGCGATGTTTTGCTCGAAGATCGAATACTTGTGCCCGGCTCCGTAGTCGATTCCGGGGATGTGCTCGCACGAGATATGCCTGATCGGGCTCGACTCGTGCGTCGCGTGGTAGTCGAACAGATCGCGAACGACGCGTTTCCACGGCTCGATGCGGCGTTCGTCCCAGTCGTCCTCGACATACTCGCCGGGCCCGGGCCTGACGAACGGGTACTGGATGCCGCGCCCGAAGCTGCCGTCGGGGTGCTTCGCCCAGGTGTTCTTCGGATTGGCCGGAACTGCGCAGCGCGCGTGCGCGTGGTGGACGAAGTTCGCGTCGATCCAGCGCTTCGCGACGTTGCCGGGCTTTGCCGGGTCGAGGATCAGCCGGCCCGCGTCGACGTCGGCCTTCATGTCCTGGACTTCCTGCTCGAGCGGATTGTCGATCTTGAAGATCACGTGGCTGTGGTCCAGCGTCATGTGAAAAGGCACGCCGCGCGCGCCCACCAGCGCCGCCACGCGCTCGACGCGTCCGAGGTGCTCGGACCACATGTTCACGTGGACCTCGAAGCACGGGACGACGTCGTGGCGCATCCCGAACTCGTGAGCGCGCAGGTAAAAGGCCGCAACCTCCTCGTCGTCGAGCACGTGGCCCTCGGCGTGGTGCGTCATCACCTGGACGTTGTGCACCTTCGTGCCTAGCAGCCGGCCCTTGACGATGTTGCGCTCGAACAGCGCTTCGTCGCGCCCAAGCGTGTAGAACCAGCCGCTCGCGCTCACCGGCAAGTCGTGCTTCTCGCTCGCCCTGAGAAGGTCGCGGAACTCCTCATCCGGCGGGGTGCGATCGATGTAGTCGAACACCCCGGCGTCCTTGACCATCGCCACCTTCGTCGCGATGTCCGGGACGTTGTTGTCCTGGTGGGTCGTCCCGCCAGCGGTGCAACCGAAGCTCAGATCGCCGAACTGCCTGTGTTTCATGTCGGGCTTCTCCCTCGAATCGATTCTCGCACGGCCCCAGGAACCGGGCATGGAAACGACGGGGCCGATCAGCCTCGTTCGGACAACGACACCGTGCGCCCTTCGTCGTTGGATCGATAGATCGCGTCCTGCACGAGGACGTTCCTCAGGTACTCGCGCCCGAGGTTCTGCGCCTGCCCGGCGTCAACTATCCTGGCCTGCCGGCGTCAATTATCTTGGCCGGTGGATG
>JAHDXY010000176.1:0-6432 GCA_023384005.1 Burkholderiaceae bacterium
AGCAAGGGCGAGTCGCTGCTCGACACGATCGACAACCTGTGCGCGATGCACGCCGACATGTTCGTCGTGCGCCACGCGTCGAGCGGGGCGCCCTACCTGATCGCCGAGCACCTGAACCGCACGCGCGGGCGCGACGCGCACGTGATCAACGCCGGCGACGGGCGCCATGCGCATCCGACGCAGGGCCTTCTGGACATGTACACGATCCGCCACCACAAGAAGGACTTCACCGCGCTTCGCGTCGCGCTGGTCGGCGACATCCTGCACTCGCGCGTGGCGCGTTCGGACATCCACGCGCTCACCACGCTGGGGGTGCCCGAGGTGCGCGCAGTCGGTCCGCGCACGCTCCTGCCCGCGGGCCTCGAACAGATGGGCGTGCGGGTGTTCAACGACCTGCGCGAGGGCCTGCGCGACGTCGACGTGGTCATCATGCTCAGGCTGCAGAGCGAGAGGATGAAAGGTGCGCTGCTGCCCTCGGCGCAGGAGTACTTCAAGCACTACGGGCTCACCGCGGACAAGCTCGCGCTGGCCAAGCCCGACGCGATCGTCATGCATCCCGGCCCGATGAATCGCGGCGTCGAGATCGAATCAGCGGTCGCCGACGGGGCGCACTCGGTCATCCTCGAGCAGGTCACCTTCGGCATCGCGGTGCGCATGGCGGTGATGACGATCCTCGCGGCGCGCTGAGATGAAGCTGTCCATCGTCAACGCGAGGGCGATCGATCCGGCGAGCGGACTGGATGCAGTCGCGGCTGTGCACGTCGCCGACGGAGTCATCGCGGCGATCGGGCCGGCCCCCGCGGGGTTCGTCGCGCAGCGGACGATCGACGCCAGCGGACTCGTGCTCGCGCCGGGAATCGTCGACCTCGCGGCGCGGCTGCGCGAGCCCGGGTTCGAGTATCGCGCGACGCTCGAGTCAGAGATGCAGGCCGCGCTCGCCGGCGGCGTCACCAGCCTGTCGTGCCCGCCCGACACCGATCCGCCCCTCGACGAACCGGGGCTGGTCGAGATGCTCAAGCACCGCGCGCGAGGCTTGCACGGTGCGCAGCTCTACCCGCTCGGCGCGCTCACCGCCGGGCTGCGCGGCGAGGTCATCACCGAAATGGCGGAACTCGCCGAGGCCGGTTGCGTCGGCTTCTCGCAGGGGGGCGAACTCGCGGTCGACACCCAGACGCTGATGCGCGCGATGCAGTACGCGCGCACTTTCGGCTTCACCGTCTGGCTACGACCGCAGGACCCGCAGCTCGCGCGCGGCGGCGTCGCGCACGGCGGGCCGGTCGCTGGCCGCCTGGGCCTGACCGGCGTGCCGGTCGTCGCCGAGACGGTCGCGCTGCACACGGTGTTCGAGCTGGTGCGCGCCACCGGCTGCAGGGTGCACCTTTGCCGGCTGTCCTCGGGCGAAGGCATCGAACTGGTGCGCCGGGCGAAGGCCGAGCGCTTGCCGGTGAGTTGCGACGTGGCGGTCCACCACTTGCACCTGGTCGACGTCGACATCGGCTGGTTCGACAGCCACTATCGCGTCGATCCGCCGTTTCGCACGCAGCGCGACCGCGACGCGATTCGCGCCGGCGTCGCCGACGGAACGATCGATGCGATCTGTTCGGACCACTCGCCGGTGGACGACGACGCCAAGCTGCTGCCCTTCGCCGAATCCGAGGCCGGCGTCACCGCGCTCGAATTGCTGCTGCCGCTCACGCTGAAGTGGGCGCGCGAGGCCGCAGTGTCGCTGCCCGAGGCGCTCGCGAAGATCACCTGCGCCGCGGCGCCGATCCTCGGCATCGACGCCGGTCGCCTGCAGGTTGGCGCTCCGGCGGACCTGTGCCTGTTCGACGCCAACGAGCACTGGGTGGTCGAGCGCGAGCGCATCCACAGCCAGGGCAAGCACACGCCCTATCTGGGGCGCGAACTGCAGGGCAGGGTGCGCATGACGGTGGTGGCCGGGCGCGTGGCCTATTCGCTCGCGGGCTGAATCGCGTCCGGGCGGGCCAGCGATGCTCGCGCGATCGTTTCGCCGCCTGTGGCGTTTTCCGCAGATGCTGGCGCTGCTGGCCGCGGGGCTGTTCACCGTCGTCGTGCTGTTTCCGTTCGGGTCGGATCGTTCGCGCCGTGAGGCGATCCGGCGCTGGTCGGCGATGCTGGTGGCGGCTTGCGGGGTGAGGGTGATCGCGCGCACCGTCGATCAGGCACGCGCGCTGCGCGCGCTCGCGCCGGGGCGCATGCTGGTCGCCAACCACGTGTCATGGCTGGACATTTTCGTGATCAACGCGCATTCGCCCTGCGGATTCGTCGCGAAGGCCGAGATCGCGCGCTGGCCGCTGATCGGCACGCTGGTCGCGCGCACCGGGACGCTGTTCATCGAGCGCGGCCGGCGCCACGCGGTACACGAGACGATCGAGCACATCTGTCGCAGGCTCGAGGCCGGCGGCCGCGTCGCGGTGTTTCCCGAGGGCACGACCAGCGACGGATGCAGGCTGCTGCCGTTTCACGCGAACCTGATCGAGGCGGCGGTGCGCGCGCGCGCGGCGGTGGTTCCGGTCGGGTTGCGATACCTCGACGGCGAGGGCGAACGAGCATCGGCGATCGAGTACGTCGGAACGACGACGCTGCTCGCGTCGGTGTGGCGGATCACCGGCGAGCGGGCGCTCAGCTGTGCGATCGACGTGCTCGACGAAATCCCGGCCGGCGAGCTGTGCTCGCGCCACGACATCGCCCAGGGCGCGCGAATCGCGCTCGCGATGCGCCTCGAGCTTGCGCTCGACGACGCGCTGCCGCAGAAGCTGCGCGAGCTGCGAAACGCGAACTAGGCGAAGAAGGCGCGACGCAACGGCAAGCAGCGGCGAGCGTGCGTGCCGGTGCGCGTCGATACGCCGCGGTACGCCTTTGTGCGTGCTCCGATTGGTCAATATCCAGGCGCGCGCGAAGTCCCTACACTGAGGCCATCGAGTGAGAGGGCATCGTGTTAGCCGACTACATATCTGCGGCCTGGCTGGATCGACTGGTGGTTCGCGAGAAGCGCGCGAGTTCGCGCGCGCGCGCCGCTCGTCGAATCGTTCCGGTGCTGTACCACTCGCTCGACGGGCGGCCCGAATCGTGTACGCGTTCGAGCGGGCTCCTGGCAGGCTTGTGCCGGAGATCGCCGGAAATCGCGCTCGGGCCGCTGATCGAATCGGGTGAAGCGTTCCTGCGCGAGGTCGGACGCCTCGTTCCGCCGGGTTCGCGCGAGCGGCTGATCCGCAACGCGACGGTCGATTTCTCGACGCATCGCGTGGCGGTCTTCGGGGTACGCGTCCCCTCGCTGTCGACGGTGCGCATCGCGGGCGTGCACGAGATCGACGGACGGATCGAGGTCAGCGCTTGCGTCGAGCGGTTTCCGGCGCAAGCCGGTCGCGGGTGGGCGGCAGGGCTGATCTGGTGCGCGTTGCCCCGGAGCGACGTTCCGCTCAGGGTCCTGCCCTTCGGCCAGCGCCACTGACGCGGCCTGCCGGGGGCGCCGCGCCGGCAACGATCGACGCGGGGAGCAGACGGACGCGACCGGTCGCGCCGGGTCGCGCGCTCCGGCCGCGCACCCCAACGGGCGGTCGGCCCGCGCGATAGAATGGCCGCCCCTCAACGCCGAAGTCGCCCGAGATGAGTCTTGACTGGATCGCCGCCATCCTCGCGGAGAAGGATCTTTGCCGGATGGGCCACGGTCAGCGGACCGAGGACCAGAACCTCGGTCTCGGCTGGCTCTACTACGCGCTCGCGCGCATCGCCCGGCCCGAGCACGTCGTGTGCATCGGGTCGTGGCGGGGTTTCGTGCCGATCGTGCTCGGCCGGGCGCTGCGCGACAACGGCCAGGGCGCGAAACTGACTTTCATCGATCCTTCGCTCGCGGACGATTTCTGGACGGATTCGCAGCGGACGCGGCAGTGGTTCGCCTCGTTCGGGCTCGATAACATCGAGCATCACCAGCTCACCACCCAGCAGTTCGTACAGTCGCAGGCGTACCGGTCGCTCGCGCCGGTGGGCATGCTGTTCGTCGACGGCTACCACTCGCAGGAGCAGGCCCGCTTCGACCACGAGGCCTTCGCCGAACGCCTCACCGACGACGCATTCGTGCTGTTTCACGACAGCATCCGTCCCAAGAGCAGCGGGATCTACGGCGAGAAGGGCCGGTACACCCACTCGGTGCACCTGTACATGGACGAACTGCGCGAACGCCCCGACCTGCAGCTGATGGACTTCGCCACCGACTCCGGGGTGACGCTGGTGCGCAGCGTTCAGTCGGCGCTGTCGCCGTCCTTGCGCGAGGTCAGGTAGGCGCGCACCGCGGGCGCAAGCCCTGGCGGCGGGTCCGCCCAGGCCCACGTGCCCGATCCGCCCCCGCAGCTCGCCGGCGAGCGCGCACGCGCGCGGTAGATCGGCGTCGCGTTCGTCGAGCTCGAAACGCCCGTCGCGCGCCGGCTCATCCGCCTTCCTTGCGCGCTTCGAAGTAGCTCTGCACGGATCGCGGCAGCCCCGCTGGCACTTCGTTCCAGCACCAGGCACCCGATCGCGCCTTGCGCAGCGATCGGGCCGGGTCGAAGTCGTGCTGCGCGAGCAATTCGAGGCGCGAGCGATAGTGTCGATCGGCGAGGCTCCCGTGCCAGAGGTGGAACACGGTTCCCGCGACGAATCCGACACGTCCCCCGACCTCGGCCGCGAGTGCTTCGGCGCGCGGGAGGTAGTGCGCCTGGTGCGGCGCGCCGAGCCCGTGGCCGCGCACCACGCGATCCGCCGCGCCGAGCGCGGCGTAGACGTAGGCCGTGTTGCCGCCGCCGACGACCCAGGCGTCGAACATCGGGTGCTTCTCGAGCAGTTCCCTGTTTGCTGCCCAGGCGAATCCCTTGCTCGGCATCCGGCGATAGACGTCGACGTCGTCGGTGGCGAGCGCCGTCGCGTCGAGCACGTCGCGAGGCGACGTGCTCATCAGGCCGATTCTTTCGATCTCGCGCGGCGCCGAGCGAAGGTCGCCGGCCTGTCCGACCTCGCCCAGCGGGGTCGCGGCGAGGTAGATCGCTCGGTCGAACAACTGCACGAGAGCGTGGTCGGCGAGTTGGCGGATTGCCTCGGCAACCCAGTCCGGGCGTTCGAGCACGATGTCGCAGTCCAGCCACGCGACCTGCCGGCACGACGCCGGCAACCGCTCGATGCCGATGTTCAGCAGGCGCTCCTTCTGCCACATCAGGTCGCCGCCGTCGATGCGCACCAGCAGGTCGGCGTCGCGCTCGTAGAGCTCGAAACGCCGGTCGCGCGACCACTCCACCGCGAGCAGCGGGCACTCGAGCGCGGCGCGGAAGGCGTGGTAGTTGGCGATGCGCCGCTTCGATCCGGTCGGATTGAAATACGAGGTGACGGCCCAGAGCATCTCGGTCAAGCGATCATCGACTTGAATTCCTCGTACTTGCCGATCGGACTTCGCTCGATCGACTTAGTGTAGGAAAAGCGGATCGGAAATTCGTGGTGCAGCGCCTTGCGCACCTCGCCCGAGAGCGCCTCCTCCTCGTCCGGTGTGATCGCGCGCTCGACGACCAGCCGCACCTCGATGTCGTCCAGGCCGTGTTGCACGACCTGGTGCTGCACCACCGGCGCGATCGCACGAAAGCTCGAGAAGCCCACGATCGGCCAGTGCCTGGTGCCGTCGGGCAGAACCAGCATGTTGCGCGTCCTCCCCATGATTCGCGCGAGAACCGGCAGTGCGCGCCCGCAAGGGCAGGGTTCGCCCACCTCGGCGTAGTCGCCGCTCTCGTAGCGCAGCAACGGCATCGCGAAGTTGTGCAGCGTGCTCAGGATCACGCGACCGGTCTGCCCGGGCCGGCACTCGCGGCCCTCGTCGTCGAGCACCTCGAGGCGCAGGTTCTCGGATTGCACGTGGTAGTGGCCGTGCTCTGGGCACTGCAGGGCGATGTAGCCGACCTCGTTGGCCGAGTAGACGTCGGTGACGCGGGCCTGGAACTGCCGGGCGAGGAAGCTTCGGGTCTGCGCGTCGACCACCTCGCTGAACAGCCTCAGTTCGCGCAGTCGCGGCAGTGCGCGGGCGCCGCGCTGCGCCTGGCGGGCCAGCTCGACCGCGTTGCTGGGGTAGGTGAGCAGGATGTCCGGGCGTTCGCGATCGAGCCAGTCGAGCTGCACCGAGATGTCGTGCTCGATGTGCAGCGCGCACAGTCTGCCGGTCGTGCGAAGCTGCGCCGCGGGCGGGCCCCAGTCCTTGCTGCGCACGCCTTCGGCGCCACGCTCCGGGTCGCGCATGAAGCGGATCACTCCGAAGGTCGCGGTGAAGTCGCGCGCGTGCCAGAAGTGGTCGCGCATCGCGAACGCCGACCACAGCAGCCGGGTGACCGTGGTGGTCGCGATCTGCAGCGGAATACCGGTCGAACCCGAAGTCTTCACCAGGCCAGTGGGCAGGTGCGTTTC
>JAHDXY010000176.1:6442-7025 GCA_023384005.1 Burkholderiaceae bacterium
GCGCCGATCCGCCCGCCTGGACCTCGGCACGGGTGATCAGCGGTACGCGTGCCCAGTCCTTCGCGCCGGGCACCGTTTCGAGCCGATCGGCGATCGGCGCGAGCCGCGCGCGGTACGCGGGCACGTGACGCAGCGCATGTCTGGCGACCAGCGCGAGCTGGCGCATCTGCATCGCTTCGATCTGCTCGCGGTCCAGCCATTGCGAGCGCTCGAACTGCAGCAGCAGAGCCGCGACGCACGCGGTCTGCGGATCGGGGATCGCAGGCCACAGGTTGCCCGAGATCCCCGGATTGAACTGGAAATCCGCGGCGGCGGCGTGGCCGCTTGCAGGCGCCGGATTCATCGCCACGAGCGACCGGCGATCAGACCGGCGCGACGCATCGTTGCCTGCGACCGAGGGCGAAATCGGCCGAAATCATCGTTGCCCGCGACCCGGCGGGGAGATGGGCCGAAATCATCGGTGCCCGCGACCCGGGACGAAACGCATTGAGCTCATCGGGATTCGATCGTACTTGGCATCGCTCGCGCCGGGCTGTCAGGGGCCGACGTGACAGGTGCCGCGCCGGGAGCGCCCCGATTCTAG
>JAHDXY010000176.1:7035-9427 GCA_023384005.1 Burkholderiaceae bacterium
CTAGCGGACCGTCGCCTACAATCGCCGCTTCGAACGTCGTCGGGTGTTCAGTCGGGAGCGCAGCGGAGTCGATGACCACCGGGTCGGCACATGGGCTGCAACTGCGCGGCGCGAACCTGTACGGCGAGCGCTCGGCGCTGGTTCTTCCGCTCGCGCACCCGGCGGGCGTCGATTGGCTGCGCTGCGGGCCCGGCGTGCCGGCGCCGCAGGTGCTCTGGAGCGAACTCGCGCGAATCTCGGTCGACGCGAACCCGCTTCCGGGCGAACCACCCGATTGCGCGGTACAGATCGAAGCGCCGCTCGCGCTGCTGGAAATCGCGCTGCGCCTGTGCCTCGCGCTGTTGTCGCGTTTCGAGGCGCAGCCGCCGGCCGCGAGAGTTCTCCGATACGACGACGCGAACGGCGTGATCGCCGTGTATTGCGACGAACCCGAGCTCGCCGCCGAGGCGTGGGAGATCTCCGCGCAGGCGATCGCCAGCCTGATGCAATCGCGCTGGAGCTTCGGCGCCGCGCAGCTCGACCGGCTGGTCGCGCGCCACGCGCGCTTCGCGCTCGGCGCTTCGCACAGGGCGCTCGCGCCCGACACGCTCGCGATCCTGCGCGAGTTGCGCATGCGCGGACTGCCCGGCGAGCGGATGGTCGAGGGTTTCGGTGTCGTCCAGTTCGGTCACGGCCGGTTCCGGCGGCGCTTCAGGGGCCTGCGGCTCGAGACCACCGGATCGCACGCGTTGCGGCTCGCGTCGGCCGAGTGCGCCCTGCGACTGATGCTGCAACGCGCCGGACTGCCGCTTGCGGCGCTTCCCGCAGACGACGCGCCGGCCGGGGAGTTCGTCGTCTGGGTCGTGGGCGGCCAGGCCTGCGCGGTCACGCGAACCGGAGCATCGGGCGAGAGCGACGCGGCCGATTCGGCGCCGACCGGGGCGCTCGAGCTCGCACGACGGTGCGCGGCCGTGCTGCAGCTCGACCCGGCGCCAGTGCGCATAGCGGTCGCGCAGGCCGCCGCGCTGGCGGTCGCCGGAATCCTCACCCCGGCGCGACTGCCGGGTGAGTCGGCGCCGCTCGCCAGGCAGCGGGCGATCGCCGCGCTCGCCGATCGGTTGACTCAGGACATCCCGCGCCAGGGCAGAGTCGCGAGCGCCTGGCTCGCAGCGGGCTGCGAAGGCGGGCACTGGGCCCGGTGCCTGGAGGCGATCCTGCAGCACGCCGGTCACGTGGTCGGCGTTCAGCTCCCGGACACGGCGCGCGTCGCGGGAAGCTCGGTCGAGTCGGAGCCGCCCGAGCGGCGCGGCGGATTGCCGGCGGCGCTGCTCGACCCGAGAGTGAGCGCGCTGGTGATGCAGGTGGGCGCGAGCGCCGCGCGCGATCGCGGACTCGGGGTCGATTGCTGCGACGTCGCGCTGTGGCGCTCCGCGGCGCGACCCGTGGCGCTCGCTTCTTTTCCGGGCGAGCGGATCGACGCCGACGCGCTCGACCGCGTCGTGCTGGGCGGCGCGAGGGCGATGGTCGTGCTCGACGGCGACGATCCGCGCTGGCCGCAATTGCGACCGGCAGTGCGCGCGCCGAAACTGTGCCTCGCGTCGCGGCGCGCGCCCTCCGAAACGATCCTGCGGCACCTGCTCGAGGGCGGCGCGGCGGCGTGGATCGAGGGCGCTGAGCGGGGCGGGGTGCTCGTCGTTCGCGATGGCGCGAGGGAGGTCGCGGCGATCGAACTCGCGCAAGGCGCACAACGGTCGGTGAACGAGCCGCCGCCCGACCCGGCGCGGTTCGCGATCGCCGGGCCGGCGGGCGGGCGGCAGTTTGCCCCCGAAGGGCCGAGCGACGAGGCGCTGCTGTTCGCCGCCTGCGCTGCCTGGGCAATGGGCGTCGCGGCGGCCGCGCTCGGCGACGCGGTGCGCGCGATCGTCGCGCGAAGAACCGCACCGCAGCTCGGCAAGGTGCCGGTCGAGCCCGGCGGGCCCGCGCCGGCTGGGAAGTCCTGATGGTCTCGCCGATGAGCGCCGGCGCGGCGAGGATCGCCTCGGTGCGCGCCCAGCGCGGCGGCGGAGTCTACGGCACGCGTTCCGCGCTGCTGGTCGTTGCCGAGCTCGGGGCGGGCGGCGGCTTCGAGGGCCTGCCGCGCGACCCGGCCGCCTTCGATCGGACCTGGATGCTGCTTCGCCGGGCGTGCGGTGAAGTCGCCTCGTTCGACGAGCGTCCGCCGGCGCTGCCCGAAATCGCGGGCGCCGATTTCCGGGGCGAAGTGCGGGTCGAAGTGCGGGGCGAGTTGTTCGCACGGATCGTGATCGACCTGATCGGCAAGCACGAAACGCGCACGCCGCGGATCACTCGCCTGGCGCTCGAGAAGAATCGGCTGCAGATGCTCGTGCTGTGCGACGAGCACGAGATCGCGGCT
>JAHDXY010000177.1 GCA_023384005.1 Burkholderiaceae bacterium
CGCCGCAGGGCTCGGCGCCCGCCCCGACGCCACGCGTCAGCGCCCGACAGGGGTCCGCCTCGGGTCCGGCCGCGGGCGCGCCGTCGCCGGCTGCGCCGAGCGCGGTCGCCACCGGGACGGCGCGTCTGACGGTGATTCCCTGGGGACAGGTCTACGTCGATGGCAAGCTGCGCGGCGTCTCGCCTCCGCTCAAGCAGCTCACCCTGCCCGAAGGCCGGCACGAGATCGAATTCCGCAACGGCGACGCAGTCGCGCGCCGCAGCGTGACGGTTCGTGCCGGGCGCAGCGTCAGCGTCGAACACCGTTTCTAGCGCGAGTTGCCGTGCGCGGCGCGGCAGGGTGCGACAATGGAGCACCAGGGAGGGAAACACCACAATGGAGATCCGGGCCTACCATAGAGGCGCGGCCGTGCTTGCGATCGCGTGGCTGCTCAGTGCCTGCGCCACCCAACCGCAATCACCCGCCCCCGTCGCACCTGCGCCGGTGCAGGCACCCACTGCGCCGCCGCCAGCGCCGCCGCCGGCACCGGCCGTCGTCGAACCAGCGCCTCCGCCGCCCCCGCCTCCACCGGTGCAGGCCGTGCCGGCGAAGCGGCCGTCCGAGCTGGCGTTGCGCAGCGCGATCGACCTCTATGAGGATGGCAAGTTCGACGAGGCCGCGCGCGCGATCCAGAATGCGCGCGAGATCTGGTCCGATCCCGAGAAGGAGGTACGCATCGAGGCGCACAAGATCGCCGCGTTCAGCTATTGCGTCACGAATCGAAGGACCCAGTGCCGGCGACAGTTCGACGCGCTGCTCAGGATCGAGCCCGGATTCCAGCTCAAGCCGACCGAAGCCGGACACCCCCTCTGGGGACCCGTGTTCCAGCAGGCCAAGCGCGCGTCGGACGCGCGGAAGAAACGCTGATCGGCGCGCGCTGGCACGAGTTGCGCAATCTGGCTCGGGCGGGCGGACGCCCACGCGAGCGCCGCGATCGCAAGCTTCAGTCGGTGGCCATGCGAGTCACCCGGCGCGTGCTGAAGTCCATCGCCCCGCACCAGACGGCGATCGCGGAGTAGTTGTCCTGCGCAGGCTTGTTCGCGTCGGCGACCCTGCGCGCGAGCTGTTCGAGCCAGTCTTGCGGCGACGCCGCCCGCTGCAGCGACGCTTCGATCGCGGCGTCGTTGTTGTGTTCCCAGAACCCGTCGCTGCAGAGCAGGAAAGCGTCGCCCGGTTGCAACGGCACGGGCACCGCGAGGGTCTCGGGCTCGAAACCCTCGTCTGAGCCCAGCGAGGCGATCAGCACGCTGAGCTTCGCGGTTGACGCTCCGTCCGGGCTCGCGAATCCGGCGTCGACCATCGACTGGTACAGGCTGTGATCCTTGGTCCTGGCGACGACGTAGCCGTTGCGCAGCATGTAGAGCCGCGAGTCGCCGACGTGCCCCCACACGACCACGCCGCCGGCGCGATCGAATGCGACCACGACCAGCGTCGCGCGCATGTCGTTCAGGCGCTCGGCGCGCGACTGCGTGCCGATCACGTCGCGGTTGGCGCCCTCGATCAGCGATCTCACACGCTCGGACGAGCACTCCGGTTGTCGGGCGAAGGCATTGAGCACCGAGTCGACCGCGACCTTCGAGGCGACGTCGCCGCCGCCGTGACCGCCGGCGCCGTCCGAGAGAACGCAGCACACCGGCCCGCCGTCGTTCCAGTAGCCGCACGAGTCCTCGTTGCGCTCCCGGCCACCAAGCCGCGAGACTACGGCGATCGTCACCTCCACGCGCGATCCTGGTGGGCGCCGGACCCGCGTCCGCCGGCCTCGTATGCGCAAGCGTCGTACACGCGGCACTCGTATGCTCCGGCGCCGGCCTCGGCCGCGCCAGCGCGACGTGCGCCCGCGCTCATCGACCGTCGCCCTTGAGGCGCGCGATCTGGTCTTCGTAGGCGCGCAGGAACTCGCGTCCGAAGAGCGACTCGAAGTCGTCCTCGGCCTCGCGCGAGATCTCGGCGTAGAGGTCGTTGAACAGCTCCCAAAGTCGCGCGCGCCGCGCCATCGGAAGCATCGAGTCGATCACGGTCTTGCGGGTGATCCGCGCCTCGAGCTGCGCCGGGTCGAACCTGGCGATCAGCCCCTCCATCGCCGCACGCATCCCGGCGATGAACGCGACCTGGTGCGCGAGCAGATCGTGAAAGACATCGCGCATCGCCGGCTCGGGCGGCATGAAACCGCGGACCGTCTGCGGACCCAGAAGGTGCGACATCGCTGTGAGCGCGTCGGGGGAGAACTTCAGCGGGTTGTTGTCGCGCGAGACGATCATCGTCACCTCGGCCTTCAATTCCCGCTTGATCGTCGCGCGCGCCTGCAGCAGATCGATCGCGCCCTGAGTCGCGATGCGAAGCAGTTCGCCGATCCTCTTCATCAGTTCCGGGCTGAGCGCAGTCGCGCCGGGCTGCGCGCCGACCAGCGATTTGGGCAACTCGGAAAGACCCAGGCCGAGCAGCAGCCCCTTGAGCAGTTCGAACCCTGGATCGGCGCCTTGCGCCGGTGTCGCCGCGGGACTGCCGACGCTGCCGAGATGGGCACGAATCGCCTCGATCTGCGCCCGATTGAGTGAATCCACAATGTCGGTCGACCGGGTGGTGGTGGCCGGGACCTCGAAATCGCCGCGGTGTTCGTCGGCGACGCGATCGGTGATCGACCGGATTTCATCGGGGTCCAGCCGCACCGTTGCGGGTATCTGACCCTGCCCGCCTCCGGTCTCGGGTTGGACGCGCGGCGGGTCGCCTGCCGGCTCACGGGGCTGCACCGGTCGCTCGGACACCGGCCGCTCGGGCGCGGGCGGCTCGACGTGCCGCCCGACGTGCGGGTCCGCGCGCGGCGCCTCGGGCGGCATCTCTCGCGGCATCTCTCGCGGCGCCTCTCGCGGTGCGTCTCGCGTGCGCCCGCGGCCTGGCGCTTCGATCCCGAAGGAGGTGGGCGGTATCGCTTCCGGAAGCCGGAAGCTCCCGGAGAGCTCGCTGCCGCGATCGTCGGGGTTGGAACGCTCGATCGAATCGGATCCGCTGGAAGCCGACAACGACGCCATCGGGTCGGAGGCCAGCGAAGTGTTGGGCTGCGCGTTCGGCGCCGCGAGAGGGGAATCGAGGCCCAGCGGATCGGGGGTGGAATCGGACAGACCGAACAGCGCGTCGATGCTCTCGGACTCCCTGCGACCGGCATCGGGCACGCGTCCGCTGGCACCGCCGAGGCCGAGTTCGTCGTCGACCGGCTCCGCGCTGCGCGCGGCGGGGCGCGAAACCCCGAAGCCACCCAGCGGATCATCGATCGGCGCTCGCGCGGTCTCGCCATGATCGCTCCGTTCGAAATCCGTCGTGCCGCGCGGGCGCGCCGCGGCGCTCGCCGCGGAGTTCTCCGCCGGAGTCGCGAACGGCTCTTCGGAGAATGGATCGAAGTCCTCGAGAATTCCACCGGCATCGCCGGGTCGGGCGGCACGAATCGTCGCGTCGGTCGCCGCGGGAGCAGCGGGCGAGGCGCCCGCCTCCTGCTCGATCACGACCCGCATCTCGTATTGCGCGATCATCACCGAATCGCCCGGACGAAGCTGCACCGCCTGTCCGGTGCCGACTTCGGCGCGGTTGACGAGCAATGCATTGGCCGAACCGATGCATGTGAGCGAGTAGACCCCGTCGGCAAAGTGCACGCGCGCCTGTTGCCGCGAGATGTGCTTTCCGGGATCGGGCAGCACCATCGTGCAATCCGGAGAGCGTCCGATCGTTCCCCCCTCGGCGCCGAATCGCGCGCTCAACTGCGCCGCCAACGGCTGACCGAACTGACTGACAACCTTGAGAATGAGCATCGCGACCTGATTGCCCCCTTGACCTGGTCCAGGTCAAGAATAAGCGATGCGCGTCGACAGCACCATAGCGCCCGCTAGCACCATCGTAGTAGTGCGCCGGTAGGCTTGATTCCCGGCCCGGCGCGCCGTATTCTGACCACAGCACTGGCGGATCCGACAACGTATCCAGGCAAGTGGCCCGGATCGGTCGCAGCGCCGATGCGGCCGCCAAGACGCGCTGCCGCCATCATGGAGACTCGAAATGAACACTCGTACACCCATCGCGATCATGCTCACCGCACTCGTGTTCGCCGTCCCGCCCGCCTGGGGTCAGGTCGGGAAGATCTTCAAGGACAAGGACATCACCGAGGGCGCGCTGGTCGACGCTCTCACGCCCGAACCCACCGTGCGCACGCGCAGCATCAGGGTCCAGCCGTCGTCGGGAGCGCCCGCCAAGGCGCCGGCCGCGTCGGTGCTGATCACTTTCGAAACCAATTCAGCCGAGCTGACCCCCCCTTCGCGACTGCAGCTCGACGTGGTCGGGCGTGCGCTCGGTTCGGATCGGCTCGCGGACTTCTCGTTCTCGGTCGAAGGACATGCCGACCCGCGCGGCACCTCCGAACACAACCTGCGCCTGTCGCAGGCGCGCGCCGAGAGCGTGGTCGAGTACCTGGTGCAACAGCACGGCATCAAGCGCCAGCGGCTGAACCCGATCGGCAAGGGCGACGTCGAACTCGCGAACGCCGCAGTCCCGGCCGCGCCGGAGAACCGACGCGTCACGATCGTCACCCGCATCGAGTGATCGACGCGCGCTCTCAGAAGTCCTTGCAGTAGTCGCGCTCGCCAAGGTTCACGCAGTTCGTGAGGTTGGGCCGGGCGCGAACCCGTGTCCACTCGATCTCCAGCAGCTCCGTCGCCGGCGACGTGCCGTAGGGTGTTGTGAGCGGAGCGGCCGCGACGCACATCGCCGGCGAGGCGAGGTTGCGGTCGTACAGGTAGGTTTCCTGCATCGACGCGTCGCGCGAGATGCCCGGAATCTGCCCGATCGCGCCCGCATCGGGTGGCCTGATCGCAAACGCCTGCGCGTTCGATTCGGCCTGGCGAAGCAGGTAGTTGCGCGCCGCGAGCCCGGAGCCGTTGATCGCGTAGAAACCGGGGGGCGAGAACTGCGTGGCGTCGGTCGCGAACGACGCCGTTCCGGTGGTCGCGCTGGCCAGAGTGTCGGCGTTGCGCAGTCCGGTCACCGTCCCGGTGAGCGCCGGGTTCGGCTGGCCTAGCAGGCGCACCGCTGGCGTCGCCACGTAGAGCAGAGTCGCCGGCTCGACCGTCAACGCGCCCGCATTCGATTCGGCCTGCGCGAAACGGTAGTTGCCGCTGGCCGCCACAAGGCCGGCACCGTCGACCGGATAGGCTCCGACGTTCGAAGCCGCAGTCGCCACGGTCGTGAAGAGCAGCGTGCCGCTGGTCGCGTTCGCCAGCGTGTCGGCGTTGCGAAACCCCGTCACCACGCCACCCAGTGGCGGGTTCGGGTTTCCGTACTCGCGCGAAACTGGAGTGGCCTGGTAGACGAGGGTCGCCGGAACGATCGACAGCGCGGTGGCATTGCCCGGCGCCTGCACCAGCGTGTAGTTGCCGTTCGTCACGACCAGGCCCGAACCTTCGATCGGATAGCTGCCCGCGTCCGATGCCTGCGTGGCCGGCGTCGCGAACACTGCCACCCCGGAAGTCGCGCTCTCGAGGCTTTGTCCGTTTCGCAGTCCGGTCACGGTTCCGGTGAGCGCGGGATTGGGCAGCCCGTACTCGCGCGACTCCGGTGTGGCGAGGTAGCTCAGCGTCACCGGCACGATCGTCAGCGCGGTCGCGTTCGCGCCCGCCTGCACGAAGCGGTAGTTGCCGTTGCGTGCGACCAGGCCCGATCCCTCGATCGGATAGCTCCCGGCGTCGGACGCTTGCGTCGCCGGCGTGGCGAACACCAGCACGCCCGTGGTCGCGCTCGCCTGCGTATCGGCGTTGCGAAAACCGGTCACCGTGCCGCCGAGCGGCGGATTCGGCGCGCCGAAATCGCGCGACACCGGGTCGGCGACATAGGTCAGCGTCGCGCCGGTGATCGTCAGCGCGGTCGCGTTGCCCGGCGCCTGAACGAAGGTGTAGTTGCCGCTGCTCGCGGACAGCCCCGAACCGAGGATCGGATAGCTGCCCGCGCCCGAGAGCACGGTCGCGGGTGTCTTGAACACCAGCACCCCGACCGTGGCGCTGCCCGGCGTGTCGCCGTTGCGAAATCCTGTCACCGTGCCCGTGAGCGCCGGGTTGGGCAATCCGAATTCGCGCGATACCGCGTTGGCGAGGTAGCTCAACTGCGCCGCGGTGATCGTCAGCGCGGTCGCGTTCCCGGGCGCCTGTGCCAGCGTGTAGTTGCCGCTGTTGGCCACCAGCCCGGAGCCATCGATCGGATAGCTACCCGCGTTGGAAGACTGCGTCGCCGCAGTCGTGAACACGAGCACGCCGGTGGTCGCGCCGGCAAGCGTGTCGCCGTTGCGCAGACCCGATACGGTGCCGCTCAGCGCCGGATTCGGCACGCCGTATTCGCGCGACACCGGCGTGGCGTGGTAGAGCAGCATCGCGGGCGTGATCGTCAGCGCGCCGTCGCGCGCGTCCAGGATGTAGCCCGCCGGCGAGCTGAAGCTCGCGGTGAGCGGATAAACGCCCACAGGCGAAGCCTGGGTCGCGGTGCTCGAGTACGAACCGGAGATCGCGTCGGGCAGCGTGTCGCCCAGTTCGGAGCGCAGTCCGGCCACGGCGCTGATCGCGAGCGGCGGATTCGGCAGGCCGTACTCGCGGCTCGCGCCCGCGGTGAAACTGAGCGTCGGCCGCGCGACGTAAACGAAATGGTTGCCCTCGGCCGGAACAACGGCGCCGCTCGCGCAAGCCGACGCGCCGAAACTGCATCCGTACACGTTGGGCAGCGGCGCGCTAGGCGTCAGCGCGCCGCGATTCTCCCCGGCCCAGGTGTCGGCCCAGACCGTCCAGCGCCCGGAGGGCGCCGACAGCATGCCGCCGGAATTGAGGAAGATCCCGGCCGATGCCAGGGCGATCTGCCCCGACGCGCTGCTCAGGTCCTGGTTCAGGCTCAGGTCGCCCGACAGCGTCCGCGCAAGGAAATCGTCGGCGGCCGACGAATCGGCCTGCACCACCGTCGCGATGCCGCCGCCGCTGTCTCCGGACGAGGAGGTCGCGCTCACCGAACGCAAGGTGAGCGCGCCCGAGTTGACGAATGCCGCGCCGCCCTCGGCCGAAGACATCGACAGCGCACCGACCAGATTGCCCGGGTTGGCGAACGCGACCGACGGCCCGGTGCGCAGCATCAGCGCCCCCGCGACCACCGGCGCCGATTGCGCCGCGCCGCCGCCGGTGACGATTCCGATCGTGCGCCCGGGAGCGGACAGCGGCTGCAGGATCGAGATCCCCTGCGCGCCCGGCGAGCGGCTCTGCTCGAGCGTGAGGTTCGACGCGAACGCGAGCGCGTCCTCGACCGAGATCGCACCGTCGTGCGTCGAGCCCCCGATCACGATGCCACGCGCACCGGGCGCGAGCGTGGCCAGGTCGCCCGACGACAGGTTGAACGGCGTCGCCGAGGCCGGGACCCCGCCGAGCCTGATCGCCTGGTCGGGCAATTCGACCCGTTCGCCGCTCGCGTCCAGGCTCCCCGGGCGCAGCACGATCGCGCCGGTGGTGCGCACCGCGCCGCCACCCGCGGCGGCGAGGTCGATCGCGTCGGAGGCATCGAGCGCGTCGGCCGCGATGACGATGTTTCCGAGCGACGACGCCGAACCGACGCGCGCGCCCTGCTCGAGCATGACACCGGGCGCGACGATCGCCGCACCGCGCAGTTCGACGTGCCCGCCGGCGCCCGACGCCTCGACGCGCGCAGTCTCGCCCAGATGCACGCCCACGCCGTTGCCGCCGTATCCCGAGATCCGAAGCTCGGCGTCCGAGGCGCGCACCCGCGCCTCCGCGGCGCTCGAATCGGTGCCGATCGCCACGCCACGATCGCCTCCGCTCGACCCGGACGAAGGCCCGACGCCGACGATCACGACACCGCCACCGGCGCGGCTCTCGACCAGCGTCGGTCCGGACGAAGAGCCGTCGATCGCGACCGCGTCGGCGCTCGCGCCGGCGATGCCATCGATCGTCACCGCACCGTTTGCGCGCACCCGCGCGTGGCTGAGTTCGACTCCCCTGCCGCCGCTTCCGCCGTAGCTCAGGGCCGAGGCGCGCCAGCCGTGACCGCCGACGCCGCGCAACCCGAGCGCCCCCGACGCCTCGAGCCTCGCGTCGGACATCTCGATACCCGCGCCGCCTATCCCCGAGTCGCCGGCAGCCGTCCCGCCATGCCCGCCGGTTCCGACGATCGACATGTCGCCCCCGCCGAGCGTCTCGGTGTCGATTCGCACGCCGGCAGCTCCGAAGCCGCTCGCGCTCAGCACGCTTCCGCCGGTTCCGCTCAGCTCGACCCTGGCGCCGGAGACCGCCTCGGCGGGCGCCGAATTGACGATCAGCACACCAGTGCCACCGGCGGCGCTGAGCGCCTCGGAGGAACTCGCGTTGCCGCCAGTGCCGACGATCGACACCGATTCCGAACCCCGCACCGTCGACGCATCGACCAGCACCCCGATCCCGCCGAACGCCGCGCTGACCGTTGCGGGCGTCGCCCCGACTCCGGTGAGGCTTACGACGCCGCCGTCGATCGCCGTGTTCGAGAGCGCGACACCGGTGTGGCCGACGCTGGTCGTGCCCGGTCCGAAGACGAAGGTGCTGACACCTCCGCGCCCGCGGATCTCGACCGAGCCCGGCGCCGCGGCGCCCGGCGCGCGCGCGTCGATCGTCGCGTATAGCAGGTCGACGCCGTTGGCGGAGGCGCCGCCGATCGCATAGCCGTTGGCCGCGTCGCGCGGCGCGGCTCCGCCGGAAACCAGCACGTTGCCGCCGTTGGTGCGAATCGCCGAACCCTCGCGCAGCAGCACGTGCCCGGTGTCCGCGCCGCTCACCGCGTCCTTGCGCGCGATCAGGTCCACCGAGAGCGGGCCGGCGGTCGAAACGATCTCCACGCCGTCGATGAACTCGAGGTTGCGGTGCGCGCGCAGCGCGAGCGTGGTCGGCGCCGACCCGGCGCTCCTCATGATGCCCGCGCTCACCGTCAGATCGCCCGGATCGGACCCGCCCGCCGCGGTCTCGACCGTGACGTTGGTCGTCGCGAGTGCCGCGCCGATCGTCGCGGCCTGCCCCGTGTCGATGTCGACGTCGGTCGGATCGAGCAGCCACTGCCCGGGGGGGCCGCCGCTCGCGCCGGCCGACACGCGCGCCCCGGCCACGTCGAGCTTTGCACCCGAGGTCTCGATGAAGCCGCCCTGACCGCGCGCGCCCGTGCCGCGCGCGGCGAGCGTTCCCGACACCCGTGCCGCGACGTCGGCCTTGACCACGATCGTCCCGCCGTCGCCCGCGAGGCCCGCGCTCGCGTCGATCGACGCGCTCGCAGCGACGTCGACCTCGCGACCGAGGACTCGCACCTCGCCGCCACGCGCCGCGGCGCCCTCC
>JAHDXY010000178.1 GCA_023384005.1 Burkholderiaceae bacterium
TGTGCTGCGAGGTGCGCGTCTCGCCGAACAGGAAGATCGGGATGTCGGCGTTGCGGCGGCGCGCCTCGGCGATGAACTTCTGCAGATCCTTGATCGCCTTGCTCTCGACGCCCTCCTCGCCGATCTCCTCGTCGTCGATCGACACGACGAAGGCCGACGCGCGCGCCGCCTGGTTCGCCACCATCGTGACGTCGACGTAGGTGAAGCCGCCCACCACTTCCATGCCCTGATCCTCGATCGCCTTGGCGAGCGCACGGATGCCCAGGCCGCTCGAGGACTCGGACTTCCAGTCCTCGTCGATGATCACGATGGGGAAGCGGAATTTCATGGCCATGGAACGAAGCGTCTCCAGTGTGTGAGCGGTTGTGCCGGGGGCGAGGTTGCCGGGGGCGTTGGTGCCCGGTGCGAATTGTTAGTAGAACATAGATCGGCGCGCAGTTCGGAGTCCGCGCTGCCTGCCCGGCACGCCGCCCGGAGCGCGCGCTGCCCGGCGCGCGGGGTTCGAGCGCCGAACTGCCTCGGAAAACCTCCCGGCATCAACGCGCCGCGAATCAGCAGGTCGATCAGGTCGGCGCCCCGCGGGCAGCGCTTATTCGTGCGCCTGCGGAAGCCCTATTCGAATGCCGCTGCGAAAGACCAACACGCTGCGCATCAGGTAGACGACGAAGAAGCTCGCAGCGACCGCGACGGTCTTCGCGGCGAGCAGCGGCAAGCTGGCCGCGACCAGCGCGAACAGCGTCGCGTAGTCGACCGCAAGAGCGCCGACGCTGACGAACAGGTATCGGGCGAATTCGCGCTTCAATACCAGCGCCAACCGTCGCTGGAGGCGAGCCGCGTCGCCAACGCAACGCGAACGGAGTCGCTGCTGACCTGGTCGCCCAGGCGATCGTCGCCGCCTGGCGCCTTGTCCGCCCCGCTTTCGGACGCGTGCTCCTGTGCTTCGGCCCAGGCAAGAATGCGCTTGCCGTTCAGGTCGTGGCCGATCACCAGCCGCAGGTTGATCTGCGAACGCAGCAGTTTTCGCGAAGCAACGAGCATCACCTGTCCGGGCAGCAGCTCGCGCAATTCCTTTGCCTGCTCGTAGTGTCCCGGGCGGTACAGGATCATGGTCCGGCGCTGCTTGAAGTCGAGGTAGTCGCTGACGCGCGCTGCCTCGATGCCGGCGCTGCGAAGGCCGCGCGCGGCACGCCCTGCAAGGCCCGGCGTGCCCACGCCGTTGCTCACCTCCAGCCCATCGATCGCAATCGCGAGCGCGGGCTGGCGGTCGCGCCGATCACCGGGCAGATCCGATGCGCCCAGAACGACGGACGCGTCGCCAGGCGACGCCCTCGTCGACTGCCGCGCGGCGACCGACGCGGCGCGGCTCGCCCCGGCAACTGCCGAGGGAGCGCGGTCACGCAGTTCGTACACGCTCGGGGAGACTTCGACCAGGGCGGGACCCGTAGCACGAGTCACCACGCGCGAATCCTGAGCCTTGCCAGCAACCTTCGGCAAGCTCTCGACGTCGACGATCGGCGGGTTCGCCACCGCTCTGACGACGACCCGGCTGGCGATCGCCGCCGGGATCGGCACCGGTGCGCCGGCCGACGAAGACGTGACCACCCTGCTCAGCGGCGCCACCGAAATCGGCATCGGCGCGAACTGCGGCGCGACGGGCGGCGCCTGCACGCTGGCGGCTGTGACGATCGGATTGCCCGCGGCCGATACGACCGGAACGCCCGACGCGCTCGTGAGAAGGGTGACCGGCGCCATCTCGGGAACCATCTCACCCGACGCCGTGAACCGGGTCACCGGAGCAGTCGTGGCGACGACGACATTCGGCGCGGGATCGGGTCCGTTGATCGGCGACGCCACCGGTGCCAGAGTCGGCGCCAGGGTCGGCGCCAGGGTCGGTGCCAGGGTCGGCGCCAGGGTCGGTGCCTGGGTCGATGCCAGGGTCGATGCCAGGGTCGATGCCTGGGTCGGTGCCTGGGTCGGTGCCTGGGTCGATGCCTGGGTCGGTGCCGCGATCGGTGCCGCGATCGGTGCCGCGGTCGGTACCTGGGTCGATGCCACGACTGGTGCTGCCGCCGGCGGCGCCAGCGGCGCCGCGACCCGCGTGTCCGGCCCCGCGGCAGGTGCCGCAGGCTGCGCGCTGGCGACGGCGTCCCCGTTGACCCTTGCGGCAGCGAGCAAGGCGAGGTTCTCGCGCGTCGTCACACTGCTCGGATCGAGTCGTGCGGCCTCGCGCAACGAGCGCTCGGCGTCGTCGACCCGGCCGACGCGCAGGTGTTCGAAACCGAGATTGCTGTGCACGTGCGCCGCTGCCGGCTCCAGGCGCAGCGCCTCGCCAAAGGTCGCGATCGATTGCTCGTGCCGGCCAGCGCTCGCATACGCTACCGCGAGCGCGTTGAGCGCCTGGACGCTGCCAGGGCGCAGTCGCGACGCCTTGGAAAAGGCTTCGATCGCCGCGTCGAGTTTGCGGTTCGCCAGTTCGTAGCGGCCCAGCGCGAACAGGGCATCATAGTTCTGGTCGAGCGCCACGACCTTGTAGAACGGCTTGTCCGGCATTGCGGCGTCCGCGCGTCCGGGCAACTGCGAGCAGCCAGTCGCGAGCGCCGCGAGCGCCGCACTGACGGCCAATGCGATGTAATTGAGTTTCATGGCACCCCCTCTCGTAGGACTAGCCGCCCCCGGAAATACGCGGAAGCAGCACACGGTAGATCTGGATCATTGCCGGCCCCATCAACACCACGAGCAACGCGGGAAAAATGCAAAAGATCAACGGGAACAGCAGCTTGAGCGGCAGCTTCGCCGCCGCCTCTTCGGCGCGCTGGCGCCGCCGGACACGCAGGCTGTCGGCCTGGACGCGCAACGAGTCGGCGATGCTCGTGCCGAACCGGTCGGCCTGGACCATCATCGCGACGAAGGACGAGATCTCGTCGAGCCCCGTGCGCGTCGCGAGATTGCGCAGCGCGCGTTCGCGGCTCGCGCCCATTCGCAGTTCGGTCCCGACCATCCCGAGTTCCTCGGCGAGCAACGGACTGCGAAGCTTGATCTCGCCACCGGCGCGCGCGATCGCCATGTCGAGGCTCAGTCCTGCCTCGACGCACACGATCATCAGGTCGAGCGAATCAGGAAACGCCTCGAAGAGCTGGCGCTGCCGGCGCTGCGTGAGCCTCGCGACCACCGCGTTGGGCAGGTAGTAACCCAATGCCGCCAGGAGGAAGAGCAGGATCAGCGGTCCCTGTCCGGCCAGCTTCGACCCGGTGAAGTTCATGACGAACATCCCCGCCAGCGGCAGGCCGATCGCAAGCGCGGCCTTCGCGGCGAAAAACACCACCGGGGCCGACGGCTGCCTGAAGCCCGCCTGAACGAATCGCTGACGGAACTTCGAGAGATCTTCTTCGGACTGCGGCGCCGCGAGCTTCGCGACCGGTCCCGCCGCCTTGAGTATGGTCGCGTGCCACTCGCTCGATCCCGGTTCGACCGCGGCGGCACGTCCTCCGGCGACGTCGCGCAGCCGGCCGCGCAACTCGCCCTGGCGCGAGATGACGGTCGCGATGCCGAACACTCCCGCGACCACCGCGATGAAGAGCAGGGCAAGGACGATGGTGGTATCGGTCATCATGGTCTGCGCTCAGACGCGAATCTTGATGATTCGCCACATCCAGAATATCCCCAGCACCATCAGCACGCCAGCGCCCGAGGCGAGCTTGAAGCCTGAGGGGTCCGTCCACAGGACCGACATGAACCCCGGGTTGATGATGCTGATCATGAACGCGGCGCCAAAGGGCAACAGCGTGAGAATCCATGCCGACAGCTTTCCCTCGGCCGACAGAACGCGAACGGTGCCCATGAGCTTGAAACGTTCGCGGATCAGCGTCGCGATGTTGTTCAGGATCTCCGCCAGATTACCCCCGGTCTCCCTCTGCAGCAAGACCGCGATGACGAAAAACCGAAGGTCGTCGCTGGGCACGCGCGTGGCGAGATTCATCAGCGCGTCGCCCATCGGCACGCCGTAGTTGGTCTCGTCGAAGGTGATCCGGAATTCGTCGGCGATCGGCAACGGAAGTTCCTCTCCCGCCATCTGCAGCGCCGACGGAAACGCGTGCCCCGCGCGAAGCGCCCGTGCGATCAGGTCGACCGCTTCGGGCAACTGCGCGTCGAGCTTTTGCAGCCTGCGGTCGCGCGCGAGCAGCAGGAACAGCGGCGGAACCGTCGCCACTCCCACGCCAGCGAACAGCGCGATCAGCGTGGGCACCTTGAAGACGAGGCCCACGAGGAACACCGAGACGCCGCTCAACAGCATCATCAGCACCAGCCGCGGCAGCGTCATCGTCGTGCCCGACTGCTCGACCAGCCGGTCGAGCGTCGAAATGCGCGGCAGGCGCACCAGCAGGCGCTCGAACGCGCTCGCCCCGTCCATCGAGCGCTTCTTCATCAGCGAAGCGGCGCTGCCGCCGTGGCTTCCCGCGGACAGCGCCTGCAGCCTGCGCTCGAGGCGCATCACCTCGGGGCTGCGGAAATCGCTCCACAGCAGGAAAGCCCCTTCGAGCAGCAACACGACCGCGAGGAAGCCGACCAGAAGCGAGAGGGCGAAGGCGATATCCATCAGGCTGGCTCTGGGTCGTCGGTCTCGTTCGACCGGTGCCTATTCGTAGACACGACCGGGATCGAACATGTCGTCGGCGAGCTTCACGCCGAACACCCTCAGACGTTCGAGGAACTTCGGACGCACGCCGGTGGCGTGAAACCGCCCCAGGACGTTGCCCGCCGGATCGATTCCGGTCTGCTTGAACGTGAAGATCTCCTGCATCGAGATGATGTCGCCCTCCATTCCGGTCAGTTCGGAAAGGCTGACGAGCTTGCGCTTTCCGTCGCTCAACCTGGCGATCTGCACGATCGCGGTCAATGCCGAAGCGATCTGCTGGCGCATCGCCTTGGGCGGCAACTGCATTCCCGCCATTCCGAGCATGTTCTCGAGCCTGGTCAGCGCGTCGCGCGGCGCGTTTGCGTGCACCGTCACCATCGATCCTTCATGACCGGTATTCATCGCCTGCAGCATGTCGAGCGTTTCGGCGCCGCGCACCTCGCCGACGATGATCCTGTCGGGTCGCATCCGAAGGCTGTTTCGAACCAGCGCGCGTTGCGTGACTTCGCCCTTGCCTTCGATGTTCGGGGGGCGTGTTTCGAGCCTGATCACGTGCGGCTGCTGCAACTGCAGCTCGGCCGCGTCTTCGATCGTGACGATCCGCTCGCTGTGCGGGATGTACCCCGAGAGCACGTTGAGCAAGGTGGTCTTGCCCGTTCCGGTTCCGCCCGATATCAGGATGTTCAGCTTGGCGCGCACCATCGCGCCGAGCAGTTCGGCGATCTCGGGGGTAACTGAATGCAGCTTGATCAGGTCGTCCATCCGTAGCGGGACGACAGCGAAACGGCGGATCGAGAGAATCGGCCCGTCGATCGCGAGCGGCGGGATGATCGCGTTGACCCGAGAGCCATCGGGAAGGCGCGCATCGACCATCGGACTCGATTCGTCGATCCGGCGACCGATTCGCGAGACGATCTTGTCGATGATCTTCAGGAGGTGCTCGTCGCTGTCGAAGTGTATGTCGGTGAGCTGGAGCCGCCCGTTGCGTTCGACGTACACTTGCGAGTAGGTGTTCACGAGGATGTCCGACACTGACGTGTCCGCCAGCAGCGGTTCGATCGGCCCCAGGCCGAGCACCTCGTACTGTATGTCCTTGACGATCTGCTTGCGCTCGGCGGCGTTGAGCGCGAGGCCGGACTCGCTGAGCAGGCGCTCGACCATCATGCGCAGTTCGTCGCGCAGCCGCTCGGGCGCCAGCGTGCCCATCACCTGAAGGTCGATCCGGTCGAGCAGCTGCTTGTGAAGATCGGCGCGCAAAGCCTTATAGGCCGAGTGTTGAGCGATTTCCTCGGAGGGCATCGGCGCGTGGCCCGAAGTCGGCGCCTCGCGCTGCAGCTTGCTGATTCTTTCCCTGAGCGACATCTAGTCTCCAGTCCTGTGGGCGAACGCCGGCGGGAACATCAATCGCCCCCTCCGCCGAACGCGCGAAACCAGCCGCGCCCCGAACGCTGCTTGGGGGCGAGCGAATCGGCAAGCTGGTTGAGCGCCTTGGACACCACGTCGCGCGGAGCGTGCTTGAGGATGGGCATTCCACGGTTGATCGAATACGCGACCGGCCCGAAGTTGTTCGGAACGCTCAGCGTGAGCTTGAGGTCGAGCGCCGACTCGATGTCCGTGATCGAGATGTCGCCTCCCTTTTCGTAGCGGTTGACGATCAGGCGCAGCCGGTCGCGCGCAAATCCGAGCTTTCCCAACAAGCTGGTGAGCCGCTTCGCGTCGTGAATGAAAGGAAGGGTCGGCTGGACCACGATATAGATCTCGTCGGCAAGGTCGAGCGCACGCACTCCGACCGCCTCGAGAATGCGACCCATGTCGAGGACGACGAAGTCGTAGTTTCCGCTCGCGACCGTGATGATCCGCTCGATTGCTTCGGGCGAGACGTCGATCGCCGATTCGGGCGAATCGGGCGCCGCGAGCAGCCAGTAGTTCGACGCGATCTGCAGCATCGTCGCTTCGAGAAATGTCGCGTCGACGCGACCGATCTCGCGCGCGAGGTCGGACACCGTCTGCAGCGGGCGCACCTCGCTCACGAAGATCGCCGCGTCGCCGAAGTGCAGGTTCAGGTCGAGCAACGCGGTGCGCCGTTTCCGTTGCGCCAGCGCGTACGCGAGGTTGGTCGCGAGGAACGTCGCTCCGCTGCCGCCCTTGGCCGGCACGAACGCGATCACCTTCGCGCGCTTGGCCGGGCCACGCGCGATCGCGAGGCGATCGATCTGGCGCTTGTAGGCCAGCGTGAGTTCGTCTCCGGCGACCGGAGTCAGCACGACTTCGCGCACGCCGCTTCGCATCAGCTTTAGCAGGTACTCCGGGCTGCGCTCGCCGGTGAGCAGGATCAGACCGGTAGGCGCGGAGGCGGCGAGCGCGTTCGACAGCGCGCGCAGCTCGAGGTCGGACAGGATCGGGATCTCCGCGACGACGAGATCCGGACGATTGCGTTCGATCTCGCTTACGAGTTCGCGCGCGCCTCCGCTCAGGTGCGAGACGGAGGTGTTCGAGTCCGCCGGCGGAAGCTGCCGGGCAACTGCGGATAGGCTCTCCTGTGTGCGGGCAAGGATGCAAAGCTTTGCTGTCATGCGCTATTCAAGTGTGGGCGAATCATGGACCGCCCGCCCCAAGCGAAGACCCACCAATGTTCAACACGTTGAAGGTCGGTGGCGGCTGCGTGAAGCTGGTTCTGTACACGGCGATCGCGCCCTGGGCCGACTGGGCATCGATCCCCGCGACCGGGTCGCGGTTGCTGCTCGCCTGCGGGTTGAGGGTCTGCATCGCGCGCGCCTGAAGCGCGGCCTCGCCAAAGCGCGAATCGAGCGCCGGCGAACCGCTCGTGAGCACCATTTCAGCGCATCCGGACAGCAGCGAAGCTGCAACGACCAGCCCCGCAACCCAGGCGCCGCTCGTTCGTGGCAATGGAGTCCTCATTGTTTCGCCCCTCACTTGATCTGGAACCCGCCGCTCTGACGCGAGCCGGGCGCAACGTCGGCGCCCGGGCGCGAGCCGCGGCGATCGGGCGGCACGTCGGGGTTGCCCGATCCTTCGAGCTTGCCGTCGATGAAGAACTCGACCCGGTTCGGCGGCACGAAGCTGTCGGTGGGCAAGGCGTAGTCGGGAGCGAGCGGACGCACCAGGCGCGGCGTGATGATGAACATCAGCTCCGAGCGATCGGTCTGGAACTCGCTGCTGCGAAACAGCGCGCCGAGAATCGGTATCTCACCCAGCACCGGCAGCCGCTTGATCGTCTCGGTCACGTTGTTCTTGATCAGTCCGGCGATCGCAAGACTCTGGCCTTCCATCATCTGCACGGTGGTCTGCGCGCGCCGGGTCGTGAAACTCGGCAAAACGGCGGTGACCCCGCCCACCGTGGCGAAGGGCGAGCCGGTTTGCGAGAGCTCGGACACCTCGGGCGCCACTTTCAGGTTGATGCGCCCCCCATCGAGCACGGTGGGTGTGAACTTCAGCCCGACGCCGAACTCCTTTTCCTCGAGCGTGAACACCGGGACGCCCAGGCTATTGGCGCGCGCGACCGGGATGAAGATCTTTCCGCCGGCGAGGAAACTCGCCTCCTGGCCGCTGATCGCGACGATGTTGGGTTCGGCCAGGATCTTGACGAGGCCGTCCTTGCGCTCGGCGTCGAGCGCGATCGAGTTGCCGTTCGAATTCACCCCGAACACGGTGCCGACGCCGTTGGACAGCAACCCGGTGATCAGGCCGTAGGTCGTGCTCCCGCCGCGCCGCTGCAGGTCCAGGCTCAGGCCAAGCTTGTCCAGCAGGTTCTTCGATACCTCGGCGACCTTCACCTCGAGCATCACCTGCTGGGGTTGCGCGACGCTCATCAGATTGACCACGCGCGGGCGCAGCGCCGCCGTAGTGCCTCCGGAAGCCTGCGCCTGCCCGACCGAGAGCACCTGTCCCGGCGCGGCAGTCTGCGCGCCGGCGGCGATCGGCAAGGTAATGCCCCGGGAGGCGACGCGAACGAAGCTCTCGGCGATCTGCACCGCGTAGTCGGCCATCAGCGCGCTGGACACCGTTCCGCTCAGCACGATCGAATCGGACGAGGCCTGGACCTGGATGCCGTCTTCCTTGGGAAGAAGCGCGCGCAGGCGGTCTCGCAGGCTGGTCACGTCGGCGCTGACCGTGACGTCGATGATCGTGGTCGGCCCGCCGCGGCGCCACATGATTACGTTGGTCGAGCCGAAGGTCTTGCCGAGGAGGTAGAGCTCGCGCGGGCTGATCAGGGTGACGTCGGCGACCGCCGGGTTGCCCAGCGAAATCCGCTCGATCGGGCCGGGCAGGCGCAGCAGCGTCGACTTGCCGACGACCAGATCGAGCGGCGGGCCGATCTCGGCCGGCGCGCTGGTGTCGAGCTGGGTGAGCGTGAGCGCGGGCGCAGCCGCCGGAGTGGCCGCCGGCGGTCTCGCCTGCGCGGTCGTGACGCCCTTGGTGACCCGGGGGCCGGGCGGCTGCGCCGCTGCGTCCACGGCCGGGAGCGCGATGACCGCACCGAGGAGCGCAGCGCAGCCGTGGCGCCTGCCAGCGCAGGTCAGCACCCGCGATACGCGCTTGCGAAACGCGGAAATCATCATGCCCATCCCCTTACAGTTCCACCGTCGACCGCGTCACGCCCCGGATCACTTCGACCTTGTCCGGCGGCGGCGGTGCTGGCGGCGGCGCGGGCGCCGATGCGACGGGAGGCCTGCGAACCGTCGCCCTGCGCTGTGGCGCCGCGGCGGGCTGCGCCGCGGCGACCGGATCCTTCGCCGACGACGGCCTGAG